>DASVXU010000101.1:0-5368 GCA_036392515.1 Gemmatimonadaceae bacterium
ATCCGATTCAACGAGCCGCTGCCGCGGAAGGGAAAGCCGCTGGCGGAGGTCGTCGCGCGTGTCGAGCGGGACGTGATCGCCGACAGCAACAAGCTCTATCATCCCATGTACATGGGGCACCAGGTGTCGGCGCCGGTGCCGGCGGCGGTGTGGATGGAGATGGTGACCGCGGCGGTGAACAACTCGACCGCGGTGTGGGAGATGTCGCCGACCGCGACGGTGATCGAGCATCGCGTCGTGCGCTGGCTGTGCGAGCTCGCCGGGTTGCCCGCCGAGAGCGGCGGGACGCTCACCACCGGCGGCACCGAGGCGACCCTCACCGCGCTCCTCGCCGCGCGCGCCGCGGCGCTGCCCGACGCGTGGAGCGAGGGCGTCGGCGCCAATCCGCCGGTGCTCGTCTACGGCGAGAACGCGCACTACGCGACGACGCGCGCCGCGGGGGAGCTCGGGCTCGGGATGAAGCACGCGATCGCCATCCCCTCGCGCGACTATCGCATGGACGTCCGCGCCCTGCGCGACACGCTCGACCGCCTGCAGCGCGAGGGACGGAGCGTGATGGCCGTCGTCGCGACCGCGGGCTCGACGCCGACGGGGAGCTTCGACGACATCGAGGCGATCGGCGCGCTCTGCGCCGAGCGCGGCATCTGGCTGCACGTGGACGCCGCGCACGGCGGCTCGGCGCTCTTCTCGGCGACGCACGCGAGGAGGATGGCGGGCGCGTCGCGGGCGACGTCGATCGCGTGGGACCCGCACAAGATGATGCTGATGCCCCTGCAGGCCGGCGTCCTGCTCGTGCGCGACGAGCGACTGCTCGACGCCGCCTTCGCGCAGAAGGCGCCTTACCTCTTCCACGGCGCGCGCGGCGACGAGCGCGTCTGGGATCAGGGGACGCGCAGCTTCATGTGCTCGCGCCGCGCCGACGCGCTCAAGCTTTGGGTCGCCCTGCAGCGCTTCGGCGCCGACGGCTTCGGCGCGCTCTACGATCGGCTCTGCGCAACGACGCGCGCGCTGCACGACGAGCTGCGCTCACGCCCCGACTTCGAGACGCCGCACGAGCCGGAGTCGAACATCCTCTGCTTCCGCTACAAGGCGCGCGACGCCGACGACGCATTCAACCTGCGCCTGCGCGAGCGCTGGAACCGGAGCGGCGAAGGCTGGATCACGACGACGCTGCTCGACGGCAGGCGCGTGCTGCGAGTGACGATGATGAACCCGCGGACGACTTCAGAACACGCCCGGAGGCTCGTGGATGGGCTCGTCCGGCTCGCCGGAGGCTGATGGCGGGAGGCTGATGGCGGGAGGCTGAAGGCTTTGAGCCTCCAGCCTATAGCCTCCTGCTTCCAGCCGCTACAACGCGCGCCGGATCGCCGCGTCGATGTTCTGGTCGGATCCGACGCCGGTGTACACGACTTTCCCCGTGCGATCGAGCACGATGATGTAGCTCGTCGCCGGGACGTCGTATTTGTCGGCGGCGTCGCCCGTCCTGTCGTAGACGACGGTGAGCGGGAGCGAGTGCTTCGTCGCGTAGCGCTTCACCAGCTCGGCGCTCTGGTTCACGCCGACGGCGACGCCGACCATGGCGACCTTGCCGGCGTACTTCTTCGCCGCAGCGGACATCTGCGGCTCGAGCGCCTTGCAGTTCGGGCACCAGGTCGCCCAGAACTCGATCAGCGTCGGCTTCCCCTTCGCCACGTACTGCGCCAGCCGCGCCGGCTTGCCGTCCACCGTCTCCACGCTCGCGTCCGGCGCGGAGGCGCCTAACGGGAGGCCGGTCTGGGCTTTCAGTGGAGCTCCGAGGAGCGCGATGGCGCCCGCTGTGATCAGTATTCGTCGAATCATCCGGTTTCTCTCCTCGTGAGGCTGGAAGCAGGAGGCCGTAGGCGCGAAGCCTCCTGCCGATAGCCTCCAGCTTCCAGCCGCCGTTCACAGCCACAGCTTCCCCGCCTGCACCAGATACCACTCCGCGACGCCGATCATCAGGATCGCGAAGACGCGCTTCACCCAGAGCATCCATCCGCCCGCTCGCGGCAGGCGCGCCAGCGAGCCGGACGACAGCCCGACGACCACCAGCAGCGCGCACATGCCGAGCGAGAAGGCGAACAGATAGAAGAAGCCGAGCGCCGCGCTCTTCGTGTGCGTCACCCACGTCAGCACCGCCGCCATCACCGGCGCCGAGCACGGGGCGGCGACGAGACCGCTCACCGCGCCCATGACGAAAGCGCCCGAGTACCGCCCCGCGGTTCCCGCCGTCGCCGCGCGCGTCGTCAGCGCGGCCGGCAGCCGGACGGGAATCACGTCGAGCATCGCCAGCGCGGCCACGATGAGCACGTTCGCCATCGCGAACAGCGCCCACGGGTTCGAGCTGATCGATCCGAAGATGGTACCCGAGAGTCCCGCGAAAAGTCCCAGCAGGGAGTAGACGAGCGCCAGGCCGAGCACGTACGTCAGCGTCAGCCCCACCACCCGCGTCCTCGGCGCCCGCGTCCCGTCCGCCGCCACACTCTGCCCCCCGACGATCGCCGCTGTGATCGGGATCATGGGGTAGATGCACGGCGTGAGGCTCGTCAGCACCCCGCCAAGGAAAAGCAGCGGGATCGCAACCACCGGTGAATCCGAGAGATGCGCGGTGAGCGACGAGGTATCCATGGCTGGATACTAACATCGGGGCGGGGGGGAGCGTCTACTCCAGGGGGTCGGGGGTCAGGGGTCGGGGGTCGGCGGTTCCGATGCTCGTTGTAGTTGATCGCTCGTCGCTCGTTGTAGTTGATCGCTCGTCGCTTGTTGCAGTCGAGTCGCTCGTCGCTCGTCGCTCGTTGCAACTGGTGTCTCCTGAACCGAGAGCTCCATGCGCGCCACGATCCTCTGTCTGGCATTCCTCGCCTGCGCCCAGCCATCAGCCGCGCAGCACGAGCATCACATGTCGTCCGACTCCGGCATGACCATGCAGGCGGCGGCGGAGGAGTCGATGAGCGCGGCGATGGCGATGAACCCGCACATGCGCATGACCGCGACGCGGCCGGCGACGCGTGCGGACAGCGTCCGCGCCCGCGCCCTCGTGGACACCCTGCGGCGCGCGCTCGCGCGCTACCGCGACGTGAGCGTCGCGACCCGGGACGGCTTCCGCATGTTCGCGCCGCAGGTGAAGAACCAGCGCGTCTATCACTTCACGCGCAACTGGAACGCGGTGAAGGCGGCCTTCCACTTCGATCCCGCCAGGCCGACCTCGCTCCTCTACACGAAGGACGCGTCGGGCAAATTCAACCTCGTCGGCGCGATGTACACCGCCCCCCGCCGCGCGACCGAAGCCGACCTGGACGCGCGAGTCCCGCTCTCGATCGCGCGCTGGCACGAGCACGTCGACATCTGCGTCCCGAAGCGCGGCGACGCCGAGCGATGGAAGGAGACGAGGAACGGGCAGCTGCTCTTCGGCCCCGCCGGCTCGATCGCGACGAAAGCCGACTGCGACGCCGCGAACGGCCGCTGGCTCGAGCACCTCTTCGGCTGGATGGTCCACGCGAACGTCTTCGCCAGCGACGAGCTGGGGGAGATCTGGGGCGATCACCACTGATCCGACGGCCGGGGGTGGCATCGGATCGAACCGAGTGGTGAGGGAGCGCCTCACCGCAGCTCCTGTTATTGAAACACGAAGGTTCACGAAGGTTCACGAAGGTTCACGAAGGAGACTTCAACAACGTCCTTCGTGGCCTTCGTGACCGTCGTGTTTCAACAGCACTTGCCGAGCATTCGCGAGTCCACCGCGAGGCGCCCTGCTATGCGCCCGGAGCGCGCCGCGTGCCCGCCGCCCGGATCTCGCGCTGGCCCGCCTCATACGCGGCCATGTGCGCTCGTGAGCGCTCGACGATCGAGCCCAGCCACCTACGCGCTTCCGGCTCGCCGCTCATGAGTGCCGGGCCGAGTGGGGAGCCGAGGAAGATCAGCGTCCCCGCGCCGACGTGCGCTCTGACCGCGACGGCCATGCCGTCCACTCGCGCGATGATCTCTCCATCGGTGCGCCGCTCGTCGATCGGAACGACGCGGCTGAAGTCGCGCACGAGCGCGGGGGATGGCCAGGTGAAGTCGACGTAGGGGATCCCGCACCCGGCTCGCGGCCAGAGCGCGACGGGCGGCATGGTGTGGATGCCCAGCTGCTCGCGGATGAAGTCGCGGTGATCATGAAGGAGCGGCCCGTCATCCGGCGCGAACGCCGCGCCCGACTCGAGGATCACCGTCCGGCCGTCGCGGAGTCGGCGCATCACCAGGCGCGCCACCGACGGCGCCAGTCCCAGCGCCGCGGGGATGATCAGCAGCGCGCAGTCGGGGACCGACCATGCGCCGACGTGAGCCTTCGCCGGGCCCCGCGAATCGAGCGCGACGCCGTATCCCGCGACCGCTTCGCGCAGGCTGCACTCCGCGCCCGGATCGAGGATCGCGAAGCCTCCGCCCACGCGGGTCTCGAAGTACGGCGTGAGCGCGTTCCACGGGCCGAGCGGCGCCGCCATCGCCGCCGCGCTGCCTAACGCCTGGCCGAGGAACGCCCGCCGCGTCAGCATCTCACAGGTTGCCCGCGATCAGCCGGTCCATCGCCGCCGAGGTGTCGTGGAACTGCTGGTCGGGCGCGAAGCGGTAGCGCGCCTCCATCTCGGCGATCAGCCAGCCGTCGTAGCCCACCTTGCGCATCGCCGCGCGGATCGCGGGCCAGTCGTTGTCGCCGAGGAAGAGATTGGTGTAGACGCTCTGGTCGCCGCTGCGCCCGCGATGCTTCAGCACGTCCTTGAGGTGGATGCGCGTGATGCGCGGCCCGTGCATCTCGATCCACTGCTCGGCGAAGCCGGTGTCGTGGATGTTGCCGACGTCGAGGTGGATCCCCACCGCGGGACTGTTCACGTCGTCGAGGAAGCTCCGGAACTCGCGCGGGCTGAGGAGGAAGCGCTGCTCCGAGTTGCAGTTCTCGCAGCCGATCTTCACCCCGGCGCGCGCCGCCGTCGCGCCGAGCGTCCGCAGCGCATCCACGCAGCGCTGATAGACCTCGTTGTACGGCACCTCCTCCGTCACCAGCCCGGCGACGACGAGGACGGCGTCGGTGCCGAGCAGCTGCGCGGTCTCGATCTGCCGCTCGACGATGCGCATTGCCTGCGCGCGGACCTTCGGGTCGCGCGCCGAGAGGGGCGACGCCCAGTGCAGCCCGGTCGAGACGTTCGAGACCACCAGCCCCGCGCTCTCGACCTTCCGCCTGAGCTCCCGCACCTCGGCGTCGGTGGTGCTCATCGAAAACCAGGGCACGTCCCCGAGCCAGAGCTCGACGCCATCGTACCCGGCGCGCTTCATCAGCTCGAGCCCGCGCTCGAACCCCCAGTCCCGCGGGATCATG
>DASVXU010000102.1:0-35776 GCA_036392515.1 Gemmatimonadaceae bacterium
GGGGCTCGGCGGCCGCCTGACGATCGACAGCGCGCCACACCGCGCGACGCGGGTGGTCGCACAGGTCCCACTCCAGCAGGCACGGGCATCATGATCACCGACACCATCCGCGTCCTCCTCGCCGACGACCACCTCGTCGTCCGCGCCGGACTGCGCGCCCTCCTCCGCTCGGCCCACGACATGGTCGTCATCGGCGAGGCCGCCAATGGCCGCGAGGCGGTGGAGATCGCCGGCCGCCTCCGTCCCGACGTCGTCGTCATGGACCTCTCGATGGCGGAGCTCGACGGGGTCGCGGCGACCAAGGAGATCGTCGGCGCCGGGATCCCGACGAAGGTCCTCGTCCTCACGATGCACGGCGAGGAGGAGTACCTCGTCGACGCGCTCGGCGCCGGCGCCGCGGGCTACCTCGTGAAGAGCGCGGCCGAGCGCGAGCTCGTCGACGCGATCCGCGCCGTGGTGCACGGCGACGTCTACGTCCAGCCGGCCGCGGCCCGGGTGCTCGCGCGAGGCGTGCGCCATCCGAACGCGCCGGCCGACGATCAGGCGCGGCTGCAGCGCCTCACCGGCCGCGAGCGCGAGGTGCTGCGGCTCGTCGCCGAGGGCTACAGCGCGGCGGGGATCGGCGAGCGGTTGTTCATCAGCCCGAAGACGGTGGATACCTACAAGCAGCGCATCACGGAGAAGCTCGGGCTCGCGGGACGCCCGGACTACGTGCGCTTCGCGCTCCGCGCCGGGCTGCTCCCCGTGGACGTGAGCACCGCCACTCGATGAGACGCGTGTGACGAGCATCCGTGATCCTTCAGCCCCGCCGGCGTACACCGCGGACGACGCGCGCACGCTCGGCGCGCAGTTCGAGGCGATCGTCTCGATCGCCGCCGACGCGATCATCTGCGCCGACGACGAGCAGCGGATCACGCTCTTCAACCGAGGGGCGGAGGCGATCTTCGGCTACACCGCGGGCGAGGCGATCGGACGGCCGCTCGATCTCCTCCTTCCCGCGCGCTCCGTCGCGCCGCACCGCGAGCAGGTCGAGCGCTTCCGGCGCCTCCCGATCGTCGCGAAGCCGATGGGAGATCGCGCCGAGATCGTCGGCCGGCGCAAGGACGGGAGCGAGTTCCCCGCCGAAGCGTCGGTGTCGAAGGTGCTGGTCGACGGACGCTGGATCTACACCGCGGTGCTGCGCGACATCTCCGCGCGCGCGCGCCTCGACCGCGAGCGCGCCGAGCTCCTCGCCCGCGAGCGCGCCGCGCGCGAGCGGGCGGAGATCGCCGAGCAGCGGGCGCTGCGCGCGCTGCGCGCGCGCGAGGAAGTGCTCGGCGTCGTCTCGCACGACCTGCGCAACCCACTGAGCGCGATCGGGATGTGCGCGCGCGCCCTCGACGAGGCGACGACCCTCGAGAGCTCCGCCCGCGAGGCGGTCCACACCATCAACCAGGCGACCGAGTGGATGCAGCGGATGATCCACGACCTGCTCGACGTCGCGAGCATCGAGGCGGGGCAGCTCTCCGTCGAGCGGCGCGAGGAGGACATGGTGATCCTGCTCATCCGCGCCGCCGAGATGTTCCAGCCACTCGCCGACGAGCGGGGGATCGCGCTGGTGACCGAGATTCCGCACCATCTGCCCAACGTCTATCTCGACGCGGAGCGCATCCTCCAGGTGCTCTCCAACCTGCTCGGCAACGCGATCAAGTTCGTCGGCGGCGGCGGGACGGTCACGCTGCGGGCGACGAGGGAGCCCGGCGGGGTGCGCGTCTCGGTGATCGACGACGGGCCGGGGATCCCGCCCGAGGAGCTGCCGCACGTGTTCGACCGCTTCTGGCACGCGCGACGTCCCGCCAGCGGCCAGGGGAGCGGCCTCGGTCTCACGATCGCGAAGGGGATCATCGACGCGCACCGCGGACGCATCTGGATCGAGAGCACCGTCGGCGAAGGGACGAAGGTCCACGTCACGCTCCCGGTGCGGGAGGGATGAATGCGCGCGCCGCGGCTCGCGCATCTCCGTCACGACTCGACGCGGACGCTGAGTCGCCGGGCGCTGCTGCTGATGCTCCTCGCCGCGGCGGCGGCCCCCGCGGTCACGACGAGCAGCCTCGAGGGTGACCCCGTGCTCTCCACGCCTTTCACGATCCCGGCGCCCGCGTGGCGCGCGATCGTGGTCGCGTTCGGGGTCGGGTATTTCGTCGTGCGCATGCGGCACGACGCGGCGCGGCGGGCGCTGCTCGCGCTGGCGGGGACGACCGTCGCGTTCTACGCGCTGGCGGCCCTCTTCGCGATCGTCGTCGACGCGCGCTCGACGACGTTCTACACGGCGCAGGCGCTGGAGGAAGGGATGGCGGTGCTCCTCGCCGTGTACTCCGCGGCCGCGCTGCTGCGCACGGTCGCGCGGGCCGACGAGTGGGAGACGCGGCAGCTGTCACCGGCGACATGGTTCGCCGACGACGTGACGATGCTCGCGTGGGGCGCGCTGATCGGCTTCTGGATCTTTTCCGCGTTCGGCCTGCATTCTCCGGCCGGCGTCCTGCTGCTTCTCGTCGGCGCCAGCGGCGCGCTCGTGCTCTTCCTGCGCGTGCCCGACGCGCTCTCCGCCGTCGTCGGGGCGATCGCGGCGGGGAGCGCGAATCGGCGGGGGCAGCGTCAGGGGCACGGCACCTCGGCTCACTCCGGAGGCTCCACATGACTCGCAGCACTCAGCGTGCGACGCCGCGCTCGACGGCCGCGGCCGGAGCGCGCCCGACCTTCCGCGACCTGGACCGCGCGACCTGCGAGCGGATCCTCGCGCGCAACAGCGTCGGCCGTCTCGCCTTCACCGTCCGTGGCCATGTCGACATCGAGCCGATCAGCTACATCCACGACGCGGGGTGGCTGTATGGGCGCACCTCGCCCGGCTCCAAGCTGACGGCGCTCGCGCACAGTCACTGGGTCGCGTTCGAGGTGGACGAGGTCGAGGGTCACTTCGACTGGCGCAGCGTCGTCGTCCACGGAAGCTTCCTCACCCTCGACCCCGATGTCCCGGGCGCCGAAGGCGAGGCGTGGGAGCGTGGCGTCTCGCTCCTCAGCAAGGTCGTTCCCGACTTCGGCACCCCGAACGACCCCGCCGGCTTCCGCACGGTGCTCTTCCGCATCCATCTCGACGAAGTCACCGGACGGGAAGCGACGACCAGCAGGGAGTAGGCTACTGCACGGGAGTACGGGAGCACGCGACTGCCACCTGGCAGTGCCGTACTCCCGCACTCCCGTACTCCCTTACTCCCTGCTGTCCCACAGCGGCTCGTGCTGCTCGATCATGAAGGTGAGAAGCGCCTGGCCATCCTTGTAGGAGACACGCAGCGCGGTGTCGCGGGCGCGCGGGTCGGTGAGCATGTCGATCGACTCCGGGCGGCCGATGGTGTGCGTGAGCTGCCGTCCCGCGCTGCCGTCCTCGCCGAGCATCAGCTGCACCCGGTCGTCACGCGAGTCGTAGTCGATCCCCGCGAAGGGATAGTCGTACGCCTGCACCACCGCGCCGAGGGCCGGCTCGTCGATCTCGAGCGTGACGCGCCGCGCCCTGTTGCGGCGCGAGAAGTCGCGCAGCCGCGTCGTCCAGTCCGCGCGCGGAAGGTTGATCGTGCGCGGCTCGCGCAGCGGCGAGAAGGCGGGCTCGCCTTCCGGCACGAGCAGCACCGAGGCCGTCGCCGCGCGCAGCAGCTTCGTCGCCACGTTGCCGAAGAACAGGCGGTAGAAGACGCCGTGCGTGTGCAGCCCGGTGACGATGAGGTCGGCCTTCGCGTACTGCGCGAAGTCGGTGATCTCCTTCGCGACCGATCCACGCAGCGTCACCGCCTCGACCTTCGCGGTGGTCGGCAGCCCCTCGCGCATCCGCTGGAAGGCGGCCTCGAGCTCACGGCGATAGGTCGTCTCCCACCCCGGCAGGTCGCGCTCGATGTCGCTCGCCCGCGGCATGACGTGCACCAGATACACCGTCGTCGCCTCGGGGAAGAGCGCGCAGGCGAAGCGGACCACGCGCTCGCTCGTGCCGCTCATGTCCACCGTTATGACGAGCGTCCGCGGCAGGGTCTCCCAGGTCGGCGCCACCGCGAGCATCGGGCGGTCGACGAGCCGCGTCAGCTCGACGGGGATCTCGTTGCCGAACACGCGATCGACGACGGGATGCGGGCTCAGCCCGGTGACGACGAGGCTCGCGTCGCGCTCGCGCGCCCTCGCGGCGAGCACCTGCGCCGGGACCCCCTGTCGCACTTCGGCATGCCACCCCGCCCGCTCGCCGAGATCCTGACGGAGCTGCTGCGTGACGCGCTGCCGGGTCTCCGTCGCGATGTGCTTCACCTCGTCGAGCGGGACGATGAGCGCCTCGGGCGCCATGAGCAGCGGCGTCAGCGGCTCGACGACACCGACGACGTCGACGTCGCGATGGAATCGCTGGGCCAGCTGGCGCGTCGCGCGAAGCGCGGGCTCGGTGGAATCGCGGCCATCGCTCGCGAGCAGGATCGGGCCTTCGCGCAGCACTGGTGCCTCGACCAGCACTGCCTCGGCGGTTGGTCTGGTGATCGTTTCCATGAGTTCCTCCTGTGCCACGATCGGCGCGCTGTCACGTGCGGCGGGGACCTTTCCGCCCCACGGAGTACGTTCGCCGGTCGCCGGCGGGCAGTCTGTCGGCGGAGCGCCGGGCTCGTGTCGGCGTTTTACCGACTTCCCCCCGACGCTCGCCCGACTCCTCGCACTCACCCGGCCGGCCAGCTTGCGACGTGGCATCCACGAGCACATTCGCAGGAGGCACCACATGGCCACGATCACGAAGAGCAGGACCGCGGCGCGACCGCTGACCGGCAGCGTCACCCGTGAAGGGCGCGACACCATGCGCGCCGCCGTGTTCGTCGAGAAGGGACGCATCGAGCTGCAGGAGCGGCCCATCCCCGAGATCGGCCCGCGCGACGCGCTGCTGCGCGTCACGACGACCACCATCTGCGGCACCGACGTGCACATCCTGCGCGGCGAGTATCCCGTCGCCCCGGGGCGCATCGTCGGACACGAGCCGGTGGGGATCATCGCGAAGCTCGGCGAGGCGGTGACCGGGTACGAGGTCGGCCAGCGCGTCATCTGCGGCGCGATCACGCCATGCGGCCAGTGCTTCTCCTGCCTCGCCGGCGATCGCTCGCAGTGCGGCGGCGTTCCCCTCGGCGGATGGAAGCTCGGCAACACGATCGACGGCTGCCAGGCGGAGTTCGTGCGCATTCCCGACGCGACGGCGAACCTGACGCTCGTCCCCGACGGGCTGAGCGACGAGCAGGTGCTGATGTGCCCCGACATCATGAGCACCGGCTTCGGCGGCGCGGAGAGCGGCAACATCGCGATCGGCGACACCGTCGCGGTCTTCGCGCAGGGGCCGATCGGGCTCTGCGCGACCGCCGGCGCGAAGCTGCGCGGCGCGGCGCGCATCATCGTCGTCGAGCGCAGCGCCGAGCGGATCGCGATGGCGAAGCGCATCGGCGCCGACGAGGTCGTCGATCCGCGGAACGAGGACCCGGTACGCGCCATCCGGCGGCTCACCGGCGGCCGCGGGGTGGACGTCGCCATCGAGGCGTTAGGCACCCAGGAGACCTTCGAGAGCTGCCTGCGCGTCCTGCGTCCCGGCGGGACGCTCTCCAGCCTCGGCGTCTACTCCGGGAAGCTCAGCCTCCCGCTCGACGCCTTCGCCGCGGGACTCGGCGACTACCGCATCGTGACGACGCTCTGTCCGGGCGGGAAGGAGCGCATGCGCCGGCTCGTCGAGACCGTCGCCTCCGGCCGCGTGGACCTGCGTCCGCTCGTCACGCACCGCTTCAAGCTCGACGACATCGTGCAGGCATACGACCTGTTCGCCAGCCGTCGTGACGGGATCATCAAGGTCGCGATCACGCCGTGAACGCCCGGGAGTACGGGAGTACGGAAGTACGGCACTGCCTTGTGGCTGTTGCGTACTCCCGTACTCCCGTAGCCCCTACTCCCCCCTGCTGGCCCGCAGCGCATTGACGATCACCGCCAGATCGATCGCCTCCTGCAGCCCCGCGCCGAGCAGCGGCGTGATGTAGCCCGCGGCGGCGGCGAGCATGCCGGCGACGCTCAGTCCCACGCCGACGCGGATGCACTGCCGCGCGATGTGCATCGTCCGCCGGCTGATCTGCATGGTCTCCACGACGCGGCCGAGGTCGTCCGCCATCACCACGACGTCCGCCGCTTCCGTGGTGACACCGCCGCCGTGCGCGGCGAGCGCGACACCCACCGTCGCGGCGCTCAGCGCGGGCGCGTCGTTCGTCCCGTCGCCCACCATCAGCACGTTCTCGCCGCGCGAGACCAGGACGTGCACCGCCTCGACCTTGTCCTCGGGGAGCAGGTCGCCCGCGACCTCGTCGATTCCCACCGCGTCGGCGACCGCGCTCGCGTTCTCTGCGCGGTCGCCGGAGAGCAGGATCGTCCGCTGCACGCCGAGCTGCCGCATCTCGGCGAGCACGTCGTGCGCGCCCGCGCGTACCTCGTCCGCGTAGACGATCACCCCCGCCGCCTGGCCGTCCACCGCGACGAGCGCGCGCAGCCGGCTCGTCGGCGGGCAGCTCGCCTCCAGCACGTCGAAGTCGGGGCCGAGCTCCGGATGGCGCTCGAGCACGAGCCCACGCGATCCGACGACGACCGCGCGGTCCCCCGCGCGTCCGCTGACTCCGCGTCCCGGCGCCTCGCGCACCCCGCGCGCGTCGGGCAGCTCGAGCCCCCGCTCCTCGGCGGCGCCGACGAGCGTGCGCGCGAGCAGATGGCTCGAGCCGCGCTCGACCGACGCCGCGAGCGCGAGCACCGCGTCGTCGCCCCATCCCGGCGCGGCGACGACCGCCGCGACCCGCGGCATCCCGACGGTGATCGTTCCCGTCTTGTCGAACACCGCGACCGTCGCGTCGCCGATCCGCTCGAGCGCGGTCCCGTGCCTGACGATCACGTTCCGCCGCGCCGCCCGGTTGATCCCGCCGAGCAGGGCGATCGGCGTCGCGAGGATCAGCGGGCAGGGAGTCGCGATGGCGAGCACCGCGAGCACGCGATCCGCGTCGCGTCCGACGAGCCACGCGACGGCGCACACGACGAGCGTCGCCGGAGTGAACCACACCGCGTAGCGGTCGGCGACGCGCTGGAGCGGCGCCTTGCTCTCCTGCGCCGACCGCACGAGCGCGACGATGCGGGCGTACTGGCTCTCCTCGGCGCGGGCGGTGGCGCGCATCGTCAACGCGCCCTCGCCGTTGACGCTGCCGCTCATCAGCGCGGTGCCCGCCGACGCGCTCACCGGTATGGGCTCCCCCGTCAGCCGCGATGCATCGACGTGCGAGTGACCGTCGATCACCAGCCCGTCGCATGGGACGAGCTCTCCCGGCCGCACCAGCAGCTCGTCGCCGGCGAGGACGTCCTCGGCGCGGATGTCCTCGATCCGCCCGGCGACGAGCCGGTGCGCGTCCTTCGGCGCCATCGCCTGCAGCTCGCGCAGCGCCTGGCTCGCGCGCCCTTCCGCGTAGCGCTCGATCGCCTCGCCTCCCGTCTGCATCAGCACGACGACGAGCCCCACCAGCGGCTGGTCGAGGATGAAGGCGGTGACGATCGCCAGCGTCGCGACGAGGTCGGCGGCGAACTGGCCGCGCAATGCGCCACGCAGCGTCCGCCAGAGCACCGGCGCTCCGGTGATGGCGAGCCCCACGCGCATCACCTGATGCGCGAGCGCCGCGGTGGCCGGGCTCAGTTGCAGGAGGAGCCCCGCCGCGATGCAGAGCACGCTCGCGGTGGGGAGAAGGATGTCGAAGCGAGGAAGGATCGCGCGGCGTGGAGCGGCCATGCCGCAATCTTCCGGGCGAACTGCCCGCACGCCGTCGGGCGTTCCCCTCGCGCGCCGTCAGCGCGCGCCCCCATCTATCCCCTCCCGCGGCGTCCGGAGTATGATTGGGGCGGATGCGCCATCACCTCGTAGTTCTCGCCGCGCTCGTCGCGGCCTGCTCGTCCTCCACGACCCCGCACGCGGGGCCGCGCCTTCGCAGCTGCACCGACGCGAAGGGCGCCGCCGTGACTCCCTCGCCGTCCTTCGCCGTGCTCGTCTTCACCCGCACCGCGGCGTACGTGCACGCATCCATCCCCGACGGCGTCGCCGCGCTGCACGCGTTAGGCGGCGTGACCGGATTCAGCGTGGAGGAGACGAGCGATCCCGGACGGTTCACCGACGCCGGGCTCGCGCCCTACCGCGCGATCGTCTTTCTCAGCACCACGGGCGACGTGCTCGACGACGCGCAGCAGGGTGCCTTCCAGCGCTGGCTCGCCGCCGGTCATGGCTGGGTCGGAATCCACTCCGCCTCCGACACCGAGTACGACTGGCCCTGGTACCAGTCGATGCTCGGCGCACACTTCGCCGGCCACCCCGCGATCCAGAAGGCGACGGTGCGCGTCGTCGACGCCACTCAGCTCTCGACGCGTCCCCTGCCCTCGACCATCGCCCGCACCGACGAGTGGTACAACTTCAACCAGCAGCCGGCCGGCGCCCACCTCCTCGTCACCGTCGACGAGAGCAGCTACCAGGGCGGGACGATGGGGGCCACGCACCCGATGAGCTGGATGAAGGAGTTCGAGGGCGGCCGCGTGTGGTATACCGCGATGGGGCACACCTCCGAGTCGTACGCGGAGATCCCCTTTCTCGAGCATCTGCGCGGCGGCGTCCTCTGGGCCGCGGGAATGGATACGCTGACGACCTGCCCGCTCTGAGCGGAGGCAAACGCGGGCCTATGGCGCTCGGGTGCTCGCCCCCGCAGTATTGATCAGCCAGGCCAGCGCTCGCCGTCGTCGATCTCCCCCGTGACGTGGCGACACTTCGCGCGGCCGTCCGGACCGCGCCGCCAGCTTCGTATCGAGTGACCGACCCCGACAACGCGCTCCCGCCCTCTCTCCCTGGAGGGAAGAGTCCTCTCGGCGTTCCCCGTGGCTCCGCCTCGCTGCCCGCCGGTGTCGATCCGGCCGTCCTCCTCGCGGAGGCGGGGCAGGCGATGCATGCCTCGCTCAGCCGCGAGAAGACGCTCGAGACCATCGTCCGCGTCGCCGTTCCGGCGATGGCCGACTGGTGCGTCGTCGACCTCGTCGATCCGAAGGGGGCCCATCGCGTGGTCGCGCTGCACGCGTCCCCGGAGGGGCAGCCGCTGCTCGACGAGCTCCACACCTTCACCCCGAACCTCGAGCGCTCGGAGGCGCCGGTCGCGCGCGTGATCCGCGACGGGCGTCCCCTGCTCATCGAGCGGTGGACCCCGGAGTGGAGCGCGGCGAAGGCCACGAGCCCCGCGCACGCGCGGGTGCTCGCGGCACTCGAGCCGCGCTCCGCGCTGATCGTCCCCATCCTCGCTGGCGGTGGGGCCGTGATCGGAGCGATGAGCTTCTTCGCGTCCACCTCCGGCCGCCAGTACGTGGAGGCCGACCTCCGCGTCGCCGAGGCGCTCGCCCTCCGCGCCTCCACGGCGCTCGAGAACGCGCGCCTCTACGAGGAGGTCGTCGAGAGCCGCCGCCAGCTCGAGGAGAACGCCCTCGAGATGGAGCTGCAGACGCAGCAGCTCCAGGACCAGGCGGCGGAGCTCGAGACGCAGCGCGACGAGCTCGAGATGCAGACCACGGAGCTCGAGACGGTGAACGAGGAGCTCCATCGCGTGAACGAGGAGCTCGTCCTCGCCAACGAGGCGACGCGGGCGACGGAGCGCTTCGTGCGCGGTATCCTCGAGGCGATCGCCGACCCCTTCGTCGTGCACGACGCGGAGTGGCGCTTCCGGTACATCAACGAGGCGGCCGAACGTGTCTTCGTCCGGCGCGGTCGCGAGGTCGCCGACCTCGTGGGCAGCGTGCTCTGGGAGGCGTATCCCGACCTGGTCGGTACGCGCTTCGAGGAGCAGATGCGCCGCGCCGCCGACGGGAAGACGACGGTCGTCTTCGAGGAGTACTACGCGAAGGGCGGCAACTGGTCGGAGCTGCGTTGCTACCCGCTCCCCGACGGCGGCGTCGCCACGATCTGGAAGGACATCACCGAGAAGAAGCGCGCCGAGGAGACGCTGCACTATCTCTCCCGGGCCTCCGAGATCCTCGGCAGCTCGCTCGACTACGAGCGCACCGTGCAGGCGGTGGCCGAGCTGATGGTGCCGAAGCTCGGCGATTGGTGCGCCGTCGACCTGCTCGTCTCGCCGCGGCAGCTGCGGCGGCTCGCCGTCGCGCACGTGGATCCGGCGAAGGTCGCCCTCGCCCACCAGCTGTGGGAGCGCTACCCGCCCGACCTCGACCTGCCTAACGGCATCGGCGACGTCCTCCGCACGGGCAAGCCCCTGCTCATCCCCGAGATCCCCGACGAGATGCTCGTCGCCGGCGCGGTGGACGAGGAGCATCTCCGGATCAGCCGCGAGCTCGGCCTCACCAGCGCGATCCTCGTCCCGCTCGCCGCGCACGACCGCGTGCTCGGCGCGATGACTCTCGTCTCCGCCGAGTCGGGGCGACGCTACGCGGACCCTGACCTCGCGCTCGCCTCCGAGCTCGGCCGGCGCGCCGCGCTCGCGATCGACAACGCGGAGCTGTATCGCGCCTCGCTCGACGCTCGCGAGCAGCTCGAGCAGAATCGCGAGGAGCTCGAGATGATGAACGAGGAGCTCCATCACGCGAACGAGGAGCTCGCCGAGAAAACGCGCATCGCCGACGACGCCCGCCGCGTCGCGGAGGAGGCGAACCACGCCAAGGGCCAGTTCCTCGCCCACATGAGCCACGAGCTGCGCACCCCCCTCAACGCCATCGGCGGCTACGCGCAGCTCCTCGAGATCGGCATCCACGGCCCGATCAACGAGGCGCAGCTCGAGGCGCTGCAGCGCATCCAGCGCAGCCAGCGCCACCTGCTCGGCCTCATCAACGACGTCCTCAACTTCGCCAAGCTCGAGTCGGGGCACGTCGACTACCGCATCGCCTCCTTCCCGATCGCGCCCCTCGTCGCCGGCGTCGAGGCGCTCGTCGCCCCGCAGCTCGCCGCGAAGTCGCTCCGGTACGAGTGCGCGCTCGTCGACTCCTCGCTGCAGGTACTCGCCGACGCGGAGAAGGTCCAGCAGATCCTGCTCAACCTGCTCTCGAACGCGATCAAGTTCACCAACCCCGGCGGGTTCGTGCGCGTCGCCGCCTCCGCGGAGGACGACCGCGTCGTCCTCGCCGTCGCCGACAGCGGCATCGGCATCCCGCCGGGAAAGCGCGAGGCGATCTTCGAGCCCTTCGTGCAGCTCGCGCGCGGCTCGGGAATCGCCGGCCACGATGGCACCGGCCTCGGGCTCGCGATCAGTCGCGACCTCGCGCGCGCGATGCGCGGTGATCTCACGCTCCGTGACAGCACGGAGAACGGCTCCACGTTCGAAGTCCGGCTTCCGCGCGCGTGAGCGGGCAGCAGGTGCACCGGGAGCACGAGCCGTCGGCGATCGCCGACAGGCTCGGCCAGGCGCTCTTCGACCAGTCGCCCTTCAGCAGCGTCATCTACGACGCGGTCGGACGTCCCCTCGCCGTGAACGCGGCCTTCACGCGAATGTGGGGAGTGCGCCTCGAGGACGTTCCCGCGGAGTACACGGTGCTCGCCGATCCGCAGCTCGAGGCGCAGGGCGTCATCCCGGAGATCCGTCGCGCCTTCGAGGGCGCCATCGTGACGACCCCGCCCGTGCGCTACGACATCAGCCGCGTCTCGATGCGCGGCGAGGGACGCACGATCTGGACGCAGGGACACTTTCACCCGCTGCGCGACGCGAGCGGCCGCGTCACGCACGTGGTGCTCACGCACATCGACATCACCGAGCGGATGCTCGCCGAGGACGAGCTCCATCGCGCCGTCGACCGGACGACGCGCCTGCAGTCGGCCACGGCGGAGTTCGCGCGCACCGTCACCACCGATGAGGTGGCGCGCGTCGCGCTCGCGCAGGGGATCGCCGCGGCCGGTGCGACGCTGGGCACGATCCTTCTCGTCGACGACAGCGGCGAGAACCTCGAGGTCGCCGCCGCCGAGGGGCTCCCCGACTCGGTGCTCGGGCCCTGGCGCACGCACCGGATCGACGCCCCGCTGCTCGGCAGTGACGCGGTTCGCCTGCGCGAGGCCCTCTACATTCAGGATCGCGCCGAGCGCGCCGAGCGATATCCGATCGCCGGCGATGCACCCGACGCCCTGCCCGTCGACGCGTGGGTAGCGCTCCCGCTGCTCCAGGACTCGCACTGCCTCGGCGTCATCGTGCTCGGCTTCGCGGGCGCGCGCGCCTTCCCGCCGGAGGAGCGCGTCTTCCTCGACGCCTTCGCCCGGCAGTGCGCGCAGGCGCTCGACCGCGCGCGGCTGTATGCCGCGGAGCGCAGTGCCCGCGCCGCCGCCGAGCAGGCCAATCGCGCGAAGAGCGATTTCCTCGCCGCGATGAGCCACGAGCTGCGGACTCCGCTCAACGGGATCAGCGGCTACGTCGAGCTGCTCGCGATGGGACTGCGCGGCCCGGTCA
Organism: Gemmatimonadaceae bacterium; assembly: GCA_036392515.1. Lineage (GTDB taxonomy): Bacteria > Gemmatimonadota > Gemmatimonadetes > Gemmatimonadales > Gemmatimonadaceae > JABFXC01. The sequence continues at coordinate 12,510 of DASVXU010000102.1, forward strand.
CCGACGAGCAGCGCGCCGACCTCGATCGCATCCGGCGCAACCAGCAGCACCTGCTCACGCTGATCGAGGACGTGCTCTCCTTCGCGCGCGTGGAGGCCGGTCGCCTCGAGGTACAGGAAGACCGCGTCCCCGTCGGCGAGATGCTCCGCTCGCTGGAGCCGATGGTGCTGCCGCAGCTCCGCGCGAAGCGGCTCCGTCTCGTGCAGAAGGAGTGCGACGACGCCCTCGTCGCGCTCGGCGACCGCGACCGCATCGTGCAGATCTGCGTCAACCTGCTCACCAACGCGATCAAGGCGAGCCCCGACGGTGGCACGATCACCGTCGCGTGCGACGCGGACGAACGGTACCTGCACGTTCGCGTCCGCGACATGGGGCCCGGCATCCCCGCCGACAAGCGCGAGGCGATCTTCTCTCCCTTCACGCAGCTCGGCCGCTCGCTGAACAACCCGCGCGGCGGCGCCGGGCTCGGTCTCTCGATCAGCCGCGGCCTCGCCGCGGCGATGCACGGCGCGCTGACGCTGGAGAGCGAGGAGGGAAATGGCTCGACGTTCACGCTCTCCCTGCGACGGGCCGGCAGCGACGAGGGATGAGCGACGACGTCGTCGCTCATCCCTCACGATGCGTCATGGCACCGCCGGTCCCACCTCCAACCGCGCATAGACGTAGCGGCCGTTGAAGCCGTACGGCGACGCCGACGGATACAGGAACATCCCGAAGCTGTTCTCCTCGACCATCCGCTCGGGGAAGGTGTCGAACAGGTTGCGGCCGCCGAGCGAGAGGCGCGCGCCGCGCACGAGACGGTAGCCGACCTCCGCGTCGAAGATCGTGCGGGCGGAGTATGTCTGCGCGAAGTCGGCGCTGTAGCTGTACAGCGCGGAGACGTACTTCCCGTACGACGACGCGCGCGCCATGAGGCTCCACGCCGTCAGGTCGTACTGCGCGGTCACCGTGCTGCGCCACCGCGGCCGCTCGCGCGTCATCGCGTTGAGTCCCCCCTCGCCGTACTGGTCGAACAGCACCGCGCCGGTCCCCTGCAGCTCCTGTGGAAGGGGGATGGGCCCGGCGATCTTCGTTCGCGTGTTGTTGTAGGTGCCGGTCAGCGTGGCGAACCCCGGCCCGACGCCGACGCGATAGTTGCCGGTCAGGTCGATTCCGCGCGTGCGCGTGTCGAGCGCGTTCGTGAAATACTGCGCCGCCTCGGCGCGGGAGCCCGTGCTCCGCAGCAGCGCGGCAACGCTGTCCGTGGCGAGGAAGGTCGTCAGGAGAATGCGATCGTTGACAGCGATGGAGTAGACGTCGGCGGTGAAGTTCAGGCCGCGGAACGGGGTGACCGCCAATCCCACGCTCGCGTTCTGCGAGCTCTCCGCCTTCAGCGGACGCGCGCCGAGCACGCGCGCCTCGGCGGAGGCCACGGGAAAGATCCCGACCTCGAAGGGCACCGCATTTCCCGTCACCGGGTCGGCGCGGAAGTTGGTGACGACGCTCGAGTAGTAGCTCTGGTTCAACGAGGGCGCGCGGAAGCCCGTGCTCACCGAGGCGCGCAGCGTCAGCGACGACACCGGCTGCCAGCGCAGCGCGAGCTTGCCCGTCGTCTTCGAGCCGAAGTCGCTGTAGTGCTCGTAGCGGCCGGCGAGATTGGCGAGGACACTCGGCACGAGTACGCTCTCGAGATCGAGGTAGCCCGCGACGTTGTTGCGCGACGCGTTCGCCTCGTCCTCGGGACGGAATCCCGGGAACACCTGCGAGCCGGACGCCGCGATGTCGCCGTACTGGTCGGCGTGCCCTCCGTTCACCCACGACGCCTTCTCGCCGGCGATCACCTGGTAGTTCTCGCGACGGAACGCCGTGCCGAAGGCGAGGTTGAGCGGGGCGCTCCGGCCGATGTCGATCTCACGGCTCGCGTCGAGGCTGGCGATCGCCTCGTACAGCTCGAGCTTGCCCGCCATGAACGAGGTCTGGTTCGGGATCCCCGGATCGTCCGCCGTTCCCTGCACCCCGTCGAGCCCGAACGCGCAGACGCTCGTGAGGCAGGGTCCGAGCGACGTGTTGAGCGTGTTCTGCAGATTGTAGGTGAACCCGTTGTGGCCTAACGTTCCCCCGATGTCGTAGTTCCACCCGCGGGCGAGCCCCTTGAGGCCGGTCGCCGCCGAGTAGTCGACGACGTCGGGCGCGAACTTGGGAAGGAAGCCGATCGGAAAGATCTGGGGCCAGTTCCGCTCGCTCATCGCCTGACGGTAGTACCCGTAGCCCGCGCCGCGGCGGAAGCTGTAGCCGCCGAACGCGTAAAGGCCCGTGTTCCCGTCCGCGCTCACCGGCAGCGAGCCGTTGAGGAAGGTCATCACGTCGTGCTCGGCGCCGTCGCCCCAGTGGTGGTTGGGCTGCGGCACCGGGTTGTTCTTCTTCACGATGACGTCGTTCACGATCTGGTCCGCGTCACCCGCGACGATCTGGTCGAGCGGGTCGGGACCGGCGCGGTTCGTCATCCCGCGGTCGCGGTACTCGCCGAACAGCGCCAGCGAGCCGCGCCCGCTGACGCTCCACCCGCCGTTGACGTCGAACGACTTCCCGTCGTGCGGCCAGTCTCGAGGCATGTACTGCCCGGCGTCTGCGGTGAGGAAGCGCGCCGTGGTTCCCTGCTTGAGCACCAGGTTGACCACGCCGGCGATCGCGTCCGATCCGTACTGCGCCGCCGCTCCCTCCCGCAGCACCTCCATGTGATCGATCGCTCCCGCGGGCAGGGCGTTGAGATCGACGCCGCTCGAGCCGGCGGCCATCCCCGCGCCGTAGTAGTGGACGAGCGCCGTGTGGTGACGTCGCTTCCCGTTGAGCAGCACGAGCGAATGATCCGGGCTCAGGCCGCGCATCGTGAACGGCCGCACGATCTCCGTCGCGTCCGAGACGCTCTGTCGTGGGAAGTTCACCGACGGGGCGAGCTGCGAGAGGATCTGCGCGGTCTCCGTCGTCCCCTGGCGCGCGATCTCCTCCGTGGAGTACACGTCCACCGGGACCGCGAGCTCGTCGGCCGCGGTGTGCGCGGCGCGCGAGCCCACGACCACCTCCATCGGTGCGAGCACGGCGCCGATCGCGCTGACGGTGAAGTCCTGTCGAGTCTCGGCGCCCGCGACGACGCTGACCGGCGCCGACAGCGTGCGCACCCCGACGCGGCGGACGGTCACCATCCAGCGCCCGGCGGGCACCCTCCCGAGCACGAAGTCGCCGCGCTCGTCGCTCGCCGCGCGAAGGCCGGTGGCCTCGACCGAGACCGTCGCCCGGATCACCGGCGAGCCGGTGCTGTCGACGACTCGTCCGCGGATCGTTCCGGTTCCCTGCGCGACGAGCGAGGTGGGAAACACGAACGCCGCCGCGATCATCGCGACGGCGCTGCAGCGGGAGATACGAGGCATGTGACCTCCGGCGATCAAGGATGGGGGAGTCCTCGCCTTCTATCTGACCCCCCTCCGACTTGCGTGTCAAGCCGAATTCGTCGCCGCTCGCGCCCCGTGCGTCTCGCGGCCACATTCCGTCGGCCGCCCGTCCGCGATCCGTCGAACACGAGCCTTCTCCCCGCGTTGCCCGAGCTACCCGACATCACCGTCTACGTCGAGCGGCTCCAGGCGCTGATCCTCGGGAAGCCGCTGCAGCAGCTCGACGTCCGCAACGCGTTCGTGCTCCGCTCCGTCGCGCCGCCGCCCGCCGATCTCGCCGGCCGCCGCGTCACCGCGCTCCGGCGCATGGGGAAGCGCGTCGTCATCGGCTTCGAGGGAAACCTCTTCGCGGTCATCCATCTCATGATCGCCGGCCGCCTGCGCTGGCGTCCGTCCGGCAGGAAATCGCCGGGGAAGATCTGGCTCGCCGCGTTCGTCTTCGAGCAGGGGACGCTCTATCTCACCGAGGCGGGGAGCTCGCGCCGCGCGTCGCTGCACCTCGTCGCCGGCGAGGAGGCACTGGCCCCGTTCGAGCGCGGCGGGCTCGAGCCGCTCGTCGCGACGCGCGAGGAGTTCGCCGCACGGCTCGTCTCGGAGAATCACACTCTCAAGCGCGCGCTCACCGATCCGCGCCTGTTCAGCGGGATCGGCAACGCGTATTCCGACGAGATCCTCCATCGCGCGCGGCTCTCGCCGCTCATGCTCACATCGAGGCTCGCGCCGGAGGAGATCGCCCGCCTCCACGACGCGACACGAGACACGTTAGGCTCGTGGACGGCCCGGCTCCGCGGCGAGGTCGGCGATGGTTTTCCCGAGGAGGTCACCGCGTTCCGGCCGGAGTTCGCGGTGCACGGGAAGTTCGGGCAGCCCTGCCCGGTCTGCGGTGCGCCCGTGCAGCGCATCCGCTACGCGACGAACGAGACGAACTACTGTGCCCGCTGCCAGACGGGCGGCCGGCTGCTCGCCGACCGCGCGCTCTCGCGCCTCCTCAAGCAGGACTGGCCGCGATCGATCGACGAGGTGGACTAGGAATGCCTAACGCCGCTCCGTCGAGCGAGCGGCGAGCATCGCGAGCGCCCAGCCGATCAACCCTCCGGCGGTGTTGGCGAGGATGTCCTGCAGCTCGGCGAAGCGCCCCGGGACGAGATAGAGCTGGCTCATCTCGATCGCGGTCGATATCGCGGCGCTGATCGCGACCGCGCCGACCAGCGACCGGCCCATCCGCTCGAGCGCGACCCCCAACGGAATGAAGAGGATCGCGTTGAGGATGTCTTCCGCGAGGTGCTGGGGGTCGCGGCTGATTCCCCATCGGAAGTGCCGGCCGCCGATCGCTTTCTCCGGAAGTAGCGTCTCCGCCGCGATCCCGCCGAGCGAGAGCGCGAGCAGTACCCACCCCACCGCGCGCCTGCCGCGCCCCTGTGCGCTGCCCCCGTCAGCCATCGCGTCCCACGGGTTTCGGCACGGCGCGCCGTTGTGCGGCAGCCCGCCCACAATCCTGCAACAGGTCGCTCACAGACGGTCGGTCAGGAATGTCGGCAGCGATCCGGCGGCGGCCGGTCAACCTGCCATGACACAAGGATTTACGCCGCATGTCACTTCCTGTTTACCCGGAATGGAAGATGCCTTCCCCTCCCCCCGCAGCACCCGCGGACACTCGCGCGCTCCCCCCGCCCCGCATGCGCGCGAGCCCTTCTCCATAGTATGCGCGAGGACGCGTCCATGACACGGTACGACGTGACCGCCGAGGAGCTCCAGGCCGAGCCCCGGACCTGGCTCATCACCGGTGTCGCCGGCTTCATCGGGTCGAACCTGCTGGAGCGACTCCTCGCGCTGGGGCAGTACGTCGTCGGTGTCGACAACTTCTCCACCGGCCACCGCCGCAATCTCGACGACGTTTTGCGTCGCGCCAACGGCGCCGCGGGACACTTCCACTTCATCGAGGGCGACGTCCGCGACCTCGCGGTCTGCCGCTCGGCCTGCACGGGCGCGGACTTCGTGCTGCATCAGGCCGCGCTCGGATCCGTCCCCCGCTCGATCGACGACCCGTTGACGAGCCACGCCTCGAACGTGGATGGATTCATCAACATGCTCGTCGCCGCCGGCGATGCGCGCGTGCGGCGCTTCGTCTTCGCCTCCTCGAGCGCGGTGTACGGCGATCACCCCGAGCTGCCGAAGCGTGAGGACCGCACCGGGCGGCTGCTCTCGCCGTACGCGGCGACGAAGATGATCAACGAGCTGTACGCGGGCGTCTTCCAGCGCGTGTACGGGCTGCAGTGCATCGGGCTCCGCTACTTCAACGTCTTCGGTCGCCGACAGGACCCGCGCGGGCCGTACGCGGCGGTGATCCCTCGCTGGGTCGCCAACCTCCTCGACGGCGAGCCCTGCACGATCTTCGGCGACGGGGCGACGAGCCGCGACTTCTGCTACATCGACAACGTCGTCCAGGCGAACATCCTCGCCGCGACCGTCCCCGACGAAGCGGCGACCGATCAGGTCTACAACGTCGCCTGTGGCGAGCGGACGACCCTCAACCAGCTCTTCGCGATGATCCGGGGCGGGCTCGCCGAGCATCGCCCCGAGCTCGCGCAGGTCTCGCCCGTGAACGAAGGCTTCCGCCCCGGTGACATCCGCCACTCTCTCGCCGATACCACGCGCATCGAGCAGCGGCTCGGCTACGTGCCCACGCATACCGTCGCGCGGGGAATCGGCGAGGCGCTCGCGTGGTACGTGACGAGTCACGGCCGGACGCTCGAGCCGGTGCCCTCGCTCCGCGCCACCAGCACGTTCCCGGCCTACAGCGCGCCGGCGGCCGCGAGCCGGGTCCTCTAGGCCGACCGATTCCGCATGGCGACGCAGAGCCTCTCCGAAACGCTGCTCACCGCGCCCGGTGCAACTGTCGCGGCCGCGCCCCCGCCGCAGCGCACGCGCATCGCCGCGTCGCGCGGCTGGGTCTCGCTCCGGCTGCGCGAGCTCGTCGAGTATCGCGAGCTGCTGTACTTCCTCGTCTGGCGTGACGTGAAGGTCCGCTACAAGCAGACCGCGTTAGGCGCGGCGTGGGCGATCATCCAGCCCTTCTTCACGATGATCGTCTTCAGCCTCTTCTTCGGGAAGCTCGCGAAGGTGCCGTCGGACGGGATCCCGTATCCGATCTTCTCCTACGCGGCGCTCGTGCCGTGGACCTTCTTCGCGTCCGGCATCGCGCAGTCCTCGAACTCCCTCGTCGGCAGCGCGAACCTCATCAAGAAGGTCTACTTCCCGCGCCTCACGATCCCGATCGCGACCGTGCTCTCGGGGATCATCGATCTCGTCCTCGCCTTCGTCGTGCTCCTCGGGATGATGGCGTGGTACGGGATCTATCCGACCGCCCAGATGCTCTGGCTCCCCGCGTTCCTGGTGCTGGCGCTCGTCACCTCGCTCGGCGTCGGGCTCTGGCTCTCGGCCCTCAACGTCGAGTACCGCGACGTGAAGTACGTCGTCCCCTTCCTCACGCAGTTCTGGATGTTCGCGACGCCGATCGCCTACTCCAGCACTCTGCTGCACGAACCGTGGCGCACCGTCTACGGCCTCAACCCGATGGTCGGGGTCGTCGAGGGATTCCGCTGGGCATTGCTCGGCTCCGGAACGCATCCCGGGCCGATGATCGCGGCGTCCTCCATCGCCGCGCTCGTGCTGATGCTCAGCGGCGCCTTCTACTTCCGCCGCATGGAGAGGAGCTTCGCCGATGTCGTCTGACTCGCGTCCGACGCTGCGCCGGCTGCTCCGCCAGCGGGCGGGCTCCGTGGACACCATGGATGGCTGCCTCGTCATCGGCGAGGTCGCGCAGGCGCACGACGGGAGCCTCGGCCTCGCCCACGCCTACATCGACGCGATCGCCGACGCCGGCGCCGACGCGGTGAAGTTCCAGACGCACATCGCCGCCGCCGAGAGCACGCCGAGCGAGCCCTGGCGCGTGAAGTTCAGCCGTCAGGACGCGACGCGCTACGACTACTGGAAGCGAATGGAGTTCACGAAGGAGCAGTGGCACGGGCTGCGCCGTCACGCCGACGCGCGCGCACTGCTCTTCCTCAGCTCCCCGTTCTCGATGGAGGCGCTCGAGCTCCTCGAGGAAGTCGGCGTCGCCGCGTGGAAGCTCGCCTCGGGCGAGGTCTCCAACGAGCCGATGGTCGCGCGCATGATCGCGAGCGGTCTTCCGCTGCTCTGCTCGACGGGGATGAGCGGAACCGGTGAGATCGATGCCACCGTCAGGCGGGCGCAGCGCGCCGAGGTGCCCGTCGCCGTGATGCAGTGCACGAGCGCCTATCCATGCCCCCCCGAGCGCGTCGGCATCAACATGCTCGGCGTCTTCCGCGAGCGTTATGACTGCGCGGTCGGGCTCTCCGACCACTCGGGGACGATCTTCCCCTCGCTCGCCGCCGTCACCCTCGGCGCCGAGGTCGTCGAGGTTCACGTGACGATGAGCCGCGAGATGTTCGGCCCCGATGTCAGCGCCTCCGTCACGACCGACGAGCTGCGGCAGCTCGTCACCGGCGTGCGCTTCATCGAGCAGATGCACGCGCATCCCGTGGACAAGGACCGGCAGAGCGCGGAGACGGCGCCGCTGCGCGCGCTCTTCACGAAGAGCGTCGTCGCGCGCGTCGCGATCCCCGCGGGGACGGTGCTGCGGCAGGAGCACCTGGCCGCGAAGAAGCCGGGGACGGGGATTCCCGCGTCCCGGCTCACGCAGCTGGTCGGCGCGCGCACGACGCGCTCTCTCGAACCCGATCAGCAGCTGACCGAACTCGATCTCGTGGAGCTCCCGTAGATGCGCAAGGTCTGCGTCGTCGTCACCGCACGGCCGAGCTACAGTCGAATCAAGACCGCGCTCAAGGCCATCAAGGCGCGCGACGACGTCGAGCTCCAGCTCGTCGTCGCCGCGTCCGCGCTGCTCGATCGGTACGGCACCGCCGTCAACTTCATCGCCGCCGACGGATTCGACATCGCGGCGAAGGTGCACATGGTGCTCGAGGGCGCCCACCTCGCCGCGATGGCGAAGACCACCGGGATCGGCCTCATGGAGCTGACGACGGTCTTCGACAACCTGCAGCCCGACGTCGTCGTCAGCATCGCCGACCGCTTCGAGACCCTCGCGACCGCGGTCGCCGCGTCGTACATGAACATCCCGCTCGCCCACGTGCAGGGCGGCGAGGTCACCGGCTCGATCGACGAGAAGGTCCGCCACGCCGTGACCAAGCTCGCCGACCTGCACTTCGTCGCCTCGCAGAAGGCCGCGGAGCGGGTGGTGAAGATGGGCGAGTGCCGCGACACCGTGTACGTGACCGGCTGCCCCTCGATCGACCTCGCCGCCGAGATCGTCGCCGACAAGTCGCTCGGCTTCGATCCGTACGAGAAGTACGGCGGCGTCGGCGCGAAGCCGTGCCTCGACGACGGTTACGTGGTCGTCATGCAGCACCCCGTCACCACCGAGTACGAGCAGGCGCGCGAGCACGTCGCCGAGACGCTGGTCGCCGTCGACGAGCTCGGCCTGCCGACGCTCTGGTTCTGGCCCAACGTCGACGCCGGCTCGGACGGCACGTCGGGGACGATCCGCGCCTTCCGCGAGCTGAAGAAGCCGCGACACATGCACTTCTTCAAGAACATGGAGCCGACGGATTTCCTCCGCCTGCTCGTGAACTCGAAGTGCCTGGTGGGCAACTCGAGCGTCGGCGTGCGCGAATGCTCCTTCCTCGGCGTGCCGGTCGTGAACATCGGTGGCCGTCAGGCGGGACGCGATCGCGGCATCAACGTCATCGACGTCGGCTATGACCGGCGCGAGATCGTCGCCGGGATGGAGAAGCATCTCTCCAACGGCACGTATCCGAGCGACCCACTCTACGGCGACGGTCACGCCGGCGAACGCATCGGCGCGCTGCTGGCCGCCGAGCCGCTCCACATCGAGAAGCGCCTGACCTACTGATGCGCGTTCTCGGCCTCATCCCCGCGCGCGGCGGCTCGAAGGGCGTGCCGCGCAAGAACGTCCGCCCGCTCGGCGGCAAGCCGCTGCTGCAGTGGACGGCGGAGGCGGCGCTCGGCGCGAAGAGCCTCGCGCGCGTGGTGCTGAGCACCGAGGACGAGGAGATCGCCGCGGTGGGGCGGAGCTGCGGCGTGGACGTGCCGTTCATGCGGCCCGAGGAGCTCGCCGCCGACGATACGCCGACCCTCCCCGTGGTACAGCACGCGCTCGGCATCCTCGAGGAGCGCGGCGAGCGTTATGACGCGGTCTGCCTGCTTCAGCCGACCAGCCCGTTCCGGAACGCCGGCGACATCGACGGCTGCGTCGAGCTGCTGGCCAGCAGCGGCGCCGACTCGGTGGTCAGCGTCCTCCCCGTCCCCGTGGAGTACAACCCGCACTGGGTCTACTTCGGCGCGCCTAACGGCGACATCCGGCTGAGCACGGGCGAGGCACACCCGATCCCGCGTCGTCAGGCGCTGCCCGCGGCATGGCACCGCGAGGGGTCGGTCTACGTGACGCGGCGCGACGTCGTGATGAGCGGCTCGCTCTACGGCGCGCGCACCGTCGGGTACGTGGTGGACGGCGCGCGCAGCGTGAACATCGACACCCCGTCGGACTGGACGCTCGCGCAGACGATGCTGCCGGCGGGGGTGAGATGACGGCGTTCGAGCTCGCATACCGCTGCGCCGAGCCGTTCCTCCCGCCCCTCTATGGGTCGGTGCGGCGGCAGCTGCTGGAGATCACCCGCTCCGGCGCCTCCGCGCGCCCCGAGCTGCTCGATGTCGGCGGCCGGAAGTCGCACTACACCATCGGCGTCCCGGCGAACGTCACGATCTCCGAGCTTCCCCGCGAGACCGAGACCCAGGCTGCGCTCGGCCTCGGCGTCACGGACGAGATGGTGTCGCGCACGCGCGCGCGCCGCAGCAACGTGCGCGAGATCCTGCTCGACGACATGACGCGCTCGAGGCTTCCCGACGCTTGCTTCGACCTCGCCGTCGCGGTCGAGGTGCTCGAGCACGTCGAGGAGGACGGGCTGTTCCTCCACGAGGTCGCTCGCGTGCTCCGGCCAGGTGGTGTCTTCCTCATGACGACGCCGAACGGCGACACGACGCCGACGCCGCACAACGCCGACCACAAGCGGCATTACACGCGGGCGCAGCTTCACGAGCTGCTCAGCGCCGTCTTCGACGACGTGCGCGTCGAGTATGCGGTCGTCGGCAGCCGCTTCCGCCGCGTGGGGCTCAGGAGCTGGAGCGCGCGGCACCCCCTGCGCACGATGGCGAGCATGGGCGCGAACGTGATCAACAGGATCGAGTCGGCCCGCGCCGACGTTCCCGCGCGGGCGATCGGCACGCGCCATCTCATCGCCCGCGCCGTGCGAGGGCGCTGACCATGTGCGGCATCGCGGGGATCTTCGGGAGCGGGTGGCGCGTCGACCAGCTCGACGCGATGGCGGCGAGCCAGCATCATCGCGGCCCTGACGCGCGCGGGCGGTGGGTCGATCCCTCGGGGCGCGCCGGACTCGCCCACAATCGACTGAGCATCATCGATCTCTCGGAGGCGGGACGCCAGCCGATGTTCAGCGCTGATGGTCGATGCTGCATCGTCTTCAACGGCGAGATCTACAACTACCTCGAGCTGCGCGCCGAGCTGTCGTCGTATCCCTTCCGCACGCGCACGGACAGCGAGGTGATCCTCGCCGCGTGGGAGCGCTGGGGCGAAGCGTGCCTCGACCGCTTCGTCGGGATGTTCGCCTTCATGCTCTGGGACTCGCGCGAGCAGCGACTCTTCGCCGCGCGCGACCGCTTCGGGGTGAAGCCGCTCTACCTTGCGCGGCCGACGCCGCGCTCCCTCGCCGTGTCGAGCGAGATCGGTGCGCTGCGCGAGGCGGGGGTCGCGCTCGTCCCCGACGCGACGAGCTGGGCATCGTACCTCGCCGCGGGTCTCACCGACCACTCGGAGCGCACCTTCTGGGAAGGGATCACCGCGCTCCCGGCCGGCCACAAGCTCGTGTGGCGCGACGGCGAGGCGCGGGTCGGCCGCTGGTACGACCTCGCCGCCCATGTGGGCGAGGCGACCGACGAGCGCGGCGACGCCGAGGTGGAAGAGGAGTATCTCGCGCTCCTCATCGACAGCGTGCGGCTGCGCTTCCGATCCGACGTCCCCGTCGGGATCAATCTGAGCGGCGGGCTCGACTCGTCGCTGCTCCTCGGCATCGTGCATCAGGTGCAGGGCGCGGAGAGCGAGGTCGCGGCCTTCACCTTCGTGACCGGCGATCCAGCGTACGACGAGCTCCCCTGGGTGCGCGCGATGGTCGAGCACACGCGGCACCCGCTCGTCACCTGCGCGCTCGCGGCGGAGGACGTGCCCGCCCTCGCCGCGTCGGTCTCCGGTCTCCAGCTCGAGCCTTTCGGCGGGATCCCGACGCTCGCCTACGCGCGTCTGTTCGAGGAGGCACGCGCGCGCGGCGTCATCGTCCTGCTCGACGGGCAGGGGATCGACGAGCAGTGGGCGGGCTACGACTACTACCGCCGCGCCGGCGTCGGCGCCGGCACGATCGTGCAGGGAACCTCGAGCGCGCCGACACGGCCCGGGTGCCTGGCGCCGGAGTTCCGCGCGCTCGCGGAGTCCGCCGTGTTCGCGCGCCCCTTCGTCGACGAGTTGCGGAACCTCCAGCTCCGCGACGCGACGCGAACCAAGATTCCGCGCGCGCTTCGCTACAACGATCGCGTCTCGATGCGCGCGTCGATCGAGCTGCGCGAGCCGTTCCTCGATCACAGGCTCTTCGAGCTCGCGCTGCGCCAGCCGGCATCGCGGAAGATTCGCGGCGCCGTCGGCAAGTGGCTTCCCCGGCGCATCGCGCCGCGCGTCGTACCGCGCGCGACCGCCGAAGCGCCGAAGCGTCCCCTCCAGACGCCGCAGCGCGAGTGGCTGCGTGGACCGCTGCGCAGCTGGTGCGAGGGGCGGATCGAGCAGGCGCTGGATGCCTTCGGCGACGCGTGGCTCGACGCCACGGCCGTCCGGGGCGAGTGGGCACGCTACGTCGCCGGGGAGTCCGACAACAGCTTCTACGTGTGGCAGTGGGTGTCGTTGGGCATCCTCGCCGGGGAGCCGAGCGCCACCGCACCGACCATGAGCTTCGCATGACCGACTACGCGATCGAAGGGCTGCATCTCTCCAAGCGCTACCGCATCGGCGTGGTTCGCGAGCGGTACTCGACGATGCGCGACCGGATCAGTCGCGCCGGCCGGATGGCGATCAGCGCCCTCCGCCGCCGCGATCGTCAGCGCGCCGTCGGGCCGCGCGCCGACGAGTTCTGGGCGCTCGACGACGTCTCCTTCCAGGTGCGTCCCGGCGAGGTGGTCGGGGTCATCGGGCGCAATGGCGCGGGGAAGAGCACCCTCCTGAAGCTGCTGTCGCGCATCGCCGAGCCGACATCGGGAGAGGCCTTCGTCACCGGACGTGTCGGATCGCTGCTCGAGGTCGGAACGGGCTTCCATCTCGAGCTCACCGGCCGCGAGAACGTCTACCTGAACGGTGCGATCCTCGGGATGAAGCGCGCCGAGATCTCGCGCAAGTTCGACGAGATCGTCGACTTCGCCGAGGTCAGGAAGTTCGTCGACACGCCGGTGAAGCACTACTCGAGCGGAATGCACCTTCGGCTGGCCTTCGCGGTCGCCGCGTATCTGGAATCGGAGATCCTCCTCGTGGACGAGGTGCTGGCCGTCGGGGATCTCTCCTTCCAGCAGAAGTGCCTCGGCAAGATGAGTGACGTCGCGTCGCAGGGACGCACCGTGCTCTTCGTCAGCCACAACCTCGGAGCGGTACGTGAGTTCTGCGAGACCAGCCTCGTCCTCGAGCGCGGCCGGGTGATCTGCCGGGGAAGCGTCGTCGAGGGACTGGCCGCGTACAGTCGCTGCCTCGCGATGGATGGACGCGACGGCGAGCTGCGCGCCGGGTGGCGCGACGTCGCCGTCAACGACCTGCCGTTCGGATCGACCGCGGCGATTCGACCCGGCGATCCCTTCTCGGCGCAGGCCACCCTCGAGCTCGCGCGCGATGTCTCTGCCGGCCGCCTCTTCTGCATCGTCGAGGATGGCGCCGGCCACACCCTGCTCCACCAGCGTGTGACGCTCAACGAGCTGCGCGCGCGCGACGACGACGCGTCCGCGCTTCGCGTCGACGTCGAGATGCCGCCGCTCTGGATGGCCCCCGGCGTCTACTCGGTCTACTTCAAGTTCATCGGTCGCACTCAGGATGGCGGCGATGTCCGCCATCTGTCGGAGCGCGCGATCATCGACGTCGAAGGGTCCATCGCCGCGGTCGGGAAAGCGCTCCTCGCGCCCGCCGCCGTATGGACCGCGCGTTCTCCCGGCCGGCTCCGCGGCGCCGCGCAACCGGCCGGAGCGGCCAGTCCCCTGTAACCCACGAGACCCATGCTCCCCAAGGCCATCCGCCGCCTCACGCGCGCCAGCCGCAAGAACGAGATCGCTTGGCGCTACGGCTACAACCTCGGTCCGACGCTGAGCCACCGTCTGCACCGGCGCCGCCTCGCCGCGGAAGCGTCGCGCGTCCTCGCCAACCTGAATCGCGACGGCATCGCCGTGACCAGCGTCGACGCCCTGCTCGGCGGATCCTCGCTCTTCTCCGATCTCCTCGGCGCCGTCGGCACGATCCAGCGTGATCGCGCCGACGACATCGCACGCGCCCGCGCGCACGCGGCGGACGACTCCGCGATCGGGCAGAAGACATTTCTGATGGAGTACCTCGGGCGGAACCCGGTGCTCGACCCGGAGAGCATCTTCGCGCGCTTCGCGCTTCAGGCGCCCCTGCTCGACGTCGCGAATGCGTACCTCGGGATGTACACGCGGATGCGGTACTACAACGTCTGGCACACCTTCGCCTCCACGGGCAAGGCGCGCGAGTCACAGCTCTGGCATCGCGACCGTGAAGACCTCTTCATCATGAAGGTGTTCGTCTACCTTGCCGACGTCACGCCGGGGGCCGGGCCCTTCACCTACGCGCCCGGAACCCACCGCCGCGGGACCATCCGTCGCGAGCCAGAGTTCTTCCTCGAGGGCAAGGTCAAGCGCACCGACGACGATCAGATGAGCGCCGTCGTGCCACGCGAACGGTGGATCACCGGGACGGGCGTGAAGGGGACGATCATCTTCGCGGACACCAACGGCTATCACAAGGGCGGCCTCGCGCGCGAGACCGACCGCCTCATGTACACCTGCATGTACACCTCGCAGGCCTCCGAGTCCGAGGAGTTCTTCGTGCGACCCGCGGGAATCAGTGCCGGCGGCAGCGATCCTCGCTCGTTCGCCCTCAGTCGTTGAGTACACCTCGCATGGCGGCCACCGTCGATCCTCGCTCCGATACCTCGCTCCGGCGAGTTCCGCCGCTCCAGCGAGCCGCGGGAGCGCGCGCCGATGTCGTGATCCTCTCGTCGTCGCTGCTCGTCGACCGGATGCTTACGCACACCGCGTTTCTCGACGTGCTCGGCCAATCCGCCAACGCACACGTGTGGGCGACTTCCGCGGCCAATCCTCGATTTGCCTCGCTCTGGGCGGAGCAGCCGGCGAGGGTTCGACCGCTCCCCTCGGTGCGCGCCTTTCGGGAGAGCACGCACAACTTCGCCCGGCGGGTGAACGAAGCGGTGTGGGATCACCGGCAGGGTGATCCGAGCCGCCTCAGCATGCGCCGGCACGGCCGCATCTACGGCGGCTGTCGGCGTCCCGGGTTGAGCAGGTCGTTCGCTCGCCTGCTCGCGACCCTGCCCATCGAGCGGGCGTTCGAGTCCGCGTTGGGCCGCTGGCTCCGCTCCTATGAACGCTCGCGGGAATCGACCGCCCTGCTCCGCGACCTTCGTCCCGCCGTGCTGCTCTGCACGGGGCCCTTCCAGTTCGAGCAGCCCGCGATAGTCGCCTCGGCGCAGCGGCTCGCCGTCCCCACGCTCGCTCTCATCCCGTCGTGGGACAACGTCTCGACGAAGAATCGCATGCTCTTCGAGTACGACGGGTACCTGGTCTGGTCCGAGCGCACGCGACAGGAGCTGTACGAGCGCTACCCGCACACGCGCACGCGTCCTGTCTTCGTTGTCGGCGCGCCGCAGTTCGACGTCTTCTTCCAGCCGCGGTTCCACGTCTCGCGCGAGTCGTTCTGTGCGGCCAATGGGCTTCGGCCCGACCGGCCGTTCATCGTCTACGCAGTGGGCTCTCCGAACTTCCTCAAGGGCGAGCCCGACGGCGCGGAGTATCTCGCGCGCCGCGTCGCCGCGGGCGAGCTGGGCGACGTGCAGCTTCTGGTCCGTCCCCATCCGATCCACGACAACGCCGAGATGGCGAGCCGCTTCGCCGGGCTCGGAGATCGCGTGCGTCTGCAGACGACGGCGCGCCCCGGTACGCCGCTCACCGCGCGCTCGCAGGACGAGCGTGCGATCCTCGACTGGGTGAACACCTTCCGTCACGCCGACGTCGTCGTGAATCTCTCCTCCACCGTCACCATCGACGCCGCGATCTGCGATCGTCCTGTCGTCAATCTCGATTACGACCCCGGCCCCGGCGGCGCTGATACCCCGCTGATCCGCGACATCAATCACGTCTGGACGCACTTCGCCCCCGTCGCGGAATCGGGCGGAGTCTGGCTCGTGAAGGACGGCGAGGAGATGGTCGCCGCGGTGCGCGGCTACCTCGAGAACCCGGCGCTGCATCGCGAGCGCCGTCGCTGGATCGCGGAATACGTCTGCGGCCATCTCGACGGCCGCAACGGTGAGCGCATGGCGCGCGCGGTCGCCACGTTCGCGCACGAGATGATCGCGTGCGGGAGAGCCGCGAATGGCGACTGAGCTGCTCCGCTCCGCCGCCGCGGACCGCGTCACGCTCACCGCTGACTCGACTGACCGCGCGCAGTCGCACATCCTCGCCATTCTCCCCCGCGGCGAGGCGATCCGCAACTTCACCCACAGCGGAGCGCTCGACAGGGTCGCTCGCGACGCCGAGCTCTCCCTCCTCTCCGTCATCCCGGACGCCGAGTGCTTCGCGTCGCTCGTGGGGCGATACGGTCGCGTTATCGAGCTCGAGGAGCCCGCCGAGCGCTACCCCGTGCGCCTGCTCCGCGACATCCTCGACATGGCGCACGGCCGCCATCTCTGGTCGGCGGCGGCTCGCGAGCGGTGGCGCCTGCGCGATCACGAGGCGAGAACCGTCGCGCAGAAGCTGAAGCGTGTCGGCCGCAAGGCGCTCGCGCGGCCCTTCGCGAGCGCGCGCGGCGTCGCGCTCCTGGAGCGCGCCGAGCGCGCGGCGAGCCGCGCGCTCTCCACCACCGATCGCTACATACAGCTCTATCGCGAGCTCCGGCCGACGCTCGTGTTCAACGGCTCGCACGTCCATAGCCGCAACGCGATCGCCGCGGTGCACGCCGCGCGCTGGCTCGGCATCCCCACCGCCACGTTCATCTTCTCCTGGGACAACCTCACCTCGCAGGGACGCGTCCTCCCGGCATACGACGACTACCTCGTCTGGAACGCAGATCTGAAGCGACAGCTCCTCGAGATCTATCCAGCCGTGCGGCCTGAGCGCGTGCACGTCACCGGCACACCGCAGTTCGACCTGCACTTCCGCGAGGAGATGCACTGGTCGCGCGAGAGCTTCTGCGCGCGCGTCGGCGCCGATCCGGTACGTCCGCTCGTGCTCTACAGCACGGGGATGGCCGAGCACATGCCCGGCGAGCCGCTCGTCGTCGAGCAGATCGCCGACATGCTCGCTGAGATGAAGGATCTTGGCGCGCCGCAGCTGCTCGTTCGCGTCTACCCCAAGGATCGCACCGGACGCTTCGCAGATCTCGAACGCCGCCGCCCCGACATTCTCTTCCCGCGCGCGAAGTGGGTCGACGCCTGGCTGACGCCGACGGTCGAAGACAACCAGCTCTACACGAACACGCTTCGCCACGTCGCCGCCGGCGTGAACGTCGCCTCCACCGTCTCGCTCGAGCTGGCGATGTTCGACAAGCCCGTGATCAACGTCGGCTACAACCCGCCGGGTACGCGGCCGCGGGTCGATTACGTCCGTTACTACGACTTCGATCACTACGCGCCCCTCGTGCGTGAGCGCGCCGTCGCCCTCGCGCGCTCGGCGGAGGAGATGCGTGCCATGCTCCGCGCCGCGCTCGGCGATCCCGCCGCGGGCCGCGCCGACCGACGAGCGTTCATCGAGCGGATGTTCGGCGAGACCCTCGATGGCCGCTCGGGAGATCGCGTCGCGGCCGTGCTCCTCCGTCTCGCCGCCCGTCACCAGGTGCGGCCATGACGGACCGCGTCGCGACGCCGACCATCTCCGTCGTCACCCCGACGCTCCAGCGCCCGGACGAGGTGCGGCAGCTGCTCGCCAACCTCGCGACGCAGACGCACCTCCCGTTCGAGATCGTGCTCGTCGACGGCGCTCCGCTCATCGAGCGCGACACGGAGCGCGTGGTCGCCGAGGTCGCGGCCGCCCTTCCCTTCGAGTGCGTCTACCTCCGCCATGGCGGAGGCACGGCGATCCAGCGGAATGCCGGCATCGACGTCGCCCGCGGCGACTTCGTCGCCTTCATCGACGACGACATGCTTCTCGAGCCCGACTTCTTCGCGGTGCTGCTCGAGGAGTTCGCGCGCGACACGGAGCGACGCGTCGGCGGGATCGCGGGCTACATCACCAACCAGTACCTCGATCCACAGAAGTCCCGGCGGTGGCGGCTGTACCGGCGGCTCGGCCTCTTCACCACCTACGAGCCCGGACGCTTCGACTTCGGCAGCGGTTACCCGATCAATCGCTACATGCAGCCGCCGCACCAGACGACGCGCGAGATCGACTTCATGGGGACGAACTGCGCGCTCTGGCGCCGCGAGCCCTTCGACGCCGGGCTGCGCTTCTCTCCGTTCTTCACCGACTACGGCGTCGTCGAGGACGCGCACCTCGCGCTCACCGCGCGTCGCCGCTCGTGGACGCTCCTCGAGTGCGGCCGCGCGCGCTGCGTGCACATGCACTCGCCGCGCGGACGCACCAACAAGCGTCGCATCGCGCGGAAGACCGCGGTGAACTACCGCTTTCTCTTCGTCGATATCGTCCCCTCCCGCACCCTCGCTCAGGAGATGCGCTTCTGGCGCGTGCAGCTCGTCGACTTCGTCCGGCAGGCCGCATACGCGCTCCGCGCCGGCACGCGCGACGACTGGTCCGCGGTGCTCGGCAAGGCCGAGGGCATCCTCGCCGCGCGGCACGTCAGGCCGGGAGCGACCACTCCGCCATGAAGCTCGTCGTCGTCTCCCACAAGCTCTGCTGGCCGAGCGAGCGATCGACGAGCGGCTACGCGACGGACGGTGGTTTTCCCTTCCAGATGCGGGCGCTCGCGCAGCTCTTCGACTCCACGACGCTCGTCGTCCCCGTCGATCGGTCGCACGCGCGCGTGGGCGAGATTCCGCTCGACGGTCGCGCGATTCGCGTCGTTCCGCTGCCCCCGGTGGCCGGCACCGACCTGCGCCGCAAGCTCGCGCTCCCGGTCTGGCTTCTGCGCAACCTGGCCACCATTGTCGCCGAAGTCCGTCGCGCCGACGCGGTGCACGCGCCGATTCCCGGCGACATCGGCACCTTCGGGCTGCTCCTCGCGCTCGCGTTCCGCAAGCCGCTCTTCGTCCGTCACTGCGGCAACTGGCTGAAGCAGAAGACCGTCGCCGAGTACGTGTGGCGGTGGCTCCTCGACCGCTGCGCCGGCGGACGCAACATCGTCCTCGCCACCGGCGGGACCGGCGCCGCGCCTTCGCGCAACCCTAACGTTCGCTGGATCTTCTCGACCAGTCTCACGGACGAGGAGATCCGGGCCTGCGCCGCGCCGCGCGTTCGCGCTCCGACGGCGGGGCCACGGCTCATCATCACCTGCCGACAGGAGCGGACAAAGGGCACGGGCCTCGTCATCCAGACGCTGCCGATCCTGGCGCGCGAGTTTCCGGGGATCTCGCTCGACGTCGTCGGCAACGGCGGGGCGCTCGCCGAGTTCCGTGGGCTCGCCGAACGGCTCGGCGTAGCCGACCGCGTGCGGTTCCATGGCCAGGTCGATCACCACGGCGTCGTCGCGCTCCTTCGGGACGCGGATCTCTTCTGCTTCCCGACGAGCGCGCCGGAGGGGTTCCCGAAGGCGGTGCTCGAAGCGATGGCGTGCGGGCTCCCCGTGGTGACGACGCACGTCTCGGTGCTCCCGCAGCTCGTCGCTGGCGGCGGTGGCGTGCTGCTCGACGAGACCTCACCGGCGGCGATCGCCGTCGCGGTGCGCCGCTGCGTGAGTGACTTGCGTGTCTACGAGGCGATGTCGCGCGCGGCCGTCGACACCGCGAGCCGCTACTCGCTCGAGCGCTGGCGCGACACGATCGGCGGGTCGCTCGCCGCGGCGTGGGGGGAGCTGCGCTCGCATGCCTGATCTCGCCGGACTGCGCGTCGGCTTCGTCGCCGGGACATTGGGCCAGGGTGGGGCCGAGCGGCAGCTGTACTACATGATGTGCGCCCTGGTGCGCGCCGGGGCGAAGCCCAGCCTGCTCTGTCTGACGCAGGGTGAGTTCTGGGAGCGGCCGATCCGTGACCTTGGGGTGCCCATCACCTACGTCGGTGCGGGGCACTCGCGACTGCGGCGTCTGGCGCGCATCGTCGCCCACCTTCGCCGCAACCCGGTGGACGTGCTGCAGAGCCAGCACTTCTACACCAATCCGTACGTCGCGGCGGCGGCGCGCATCGTCGGCGTGCAGGAGATCGGCGCCCTGCGCAGTGACGGGATCAACGAGGTGGGCGCGAACTCCGCGCTGCTCGGCCGCGTCAGCCTCCGCGCACCACGTCGCATCGCCGCCAACTCCCGAGTCGGAATCGAGAACGCCGTCGCGTTGGGTGTACCGCGCGACCGGCTGCACTTCCTGCCCAACGTCGTCGACACCGCGCTGTTCCGCGAGTGCCGCCACGAGAGCGACGGACCCGTCCGCCTGCTGTCAGTCGGACGCCTCGTTCGGCTCAAGCGCTTCGACCGGTTCCTCCGCTTGCTCGCCTCCAACGGCAATGGTAATTCGCCGCGAATCGAGGGACACCTTGTCGGTGATGGCCCGCTGCGCGCCGTTCTCGAGCGACAGGCCTGGGAGCTGGCGCTCGGCCCGGAGTCGCTCAAGCTTCACGGGGTCGCAGCGGACGTCGGACCGTACTACCGCGCCGCCGACATGCTGGTGCTCACCTCCGACTGGGAGGGAACGCCCAACGTGGTGCTCGAGGCGATGGCGTCCGGTCTTCCGGTCGTGGCAACGGACGTCGGAGGCATCGCCGACATCGTCATCGACGGCGAGACCGGCTTTCTCGTGCGGCCGGACGACGAGGACGGGCTCAGGAGAGCCGTCGCGACGCTCGTCTCGGACCGGGCGAAGCGCCGGTCGTTCGGGTGCCGCGCGCGGCGGCACGTCGAGGAACATCACGCGCTCCCGCGGCTGACCACCGAGCTGCACCGCCTGTACGAGGCATCGTTGTCGGGAGCGCGCGCATGATCCGCCCCCGCCCCCTCGCCCGCTCTCCACGCGGACTCCGGCTGCTCATCGTGACGCACGTCGCGCACTACCGTAATGGGGACCGGTGGTCGGCCTACGGGCCGTACGCTCGTGAGATGGAGCTCTGGGCGCCGCTCTTCGCCCACGTGGTGATCGCCGCGCCGCGTCGCGAGGGGCCGCCCCCCGCCGATTGCCTGAGGATCGACGCGCCTAACGTCTCGCTCGCGCCCCAGCCGGAGACGGGCGGTGCGACGGCCGGCGCGAAGCTCGCGCAGCTGCTGCTGCTCCCCTGGTCGATGCTCCGGCTCGCCCTGGCGATGACCCGCGCCGACGTGATTCACGTGCGTTGTCCCGGGAATCTCGGTCTCCTCGGCGCGCTCCTCGCGCCGCTTTTCGCACGACGCCGGATCGCGAAGTACGCGGGGCAGTGGAGCGCGTATCCCGGGGAGCCGCGCACCGTCCGCCTGCAGCGCGCCATCCTCCGCTCGCGCTGGTGGGGCGCACCGGTGCTGGTATATGGCCGCGACGCGCGGGATCCCGACCACGTGGTCGGCTTCTTCACCTCCATCCTCGCCGGTCCCCAGGTCGCCCGCGCCGCGGAGACGGCGCGCGCGCGCGTACCACACGCCGGACTGCGGCTGCTCTACGTCGGGCGGCTCTCCCGCGAGAAGAACGTCGACATTCTGCTCGAGGCGATGGCTTGCTGCGGCTCGTCGCGCGAGATCACCCTGACAGTGGTCGGCGACGGATCCATGCGCAGCGCGCTGGAGCAGCGGGCGGCCGCGCTTGGTATCGCCGATCGCGTTCGCTTCACCGGCGCTCTCGACTTCGACGCGGTGCTCGATCAGTATGCCGCCGCCGACGTCGTCGCGCTGCCATCGACGACCGAGGGCTGGCCGAAGACCCTCGCCGAGGGGATGGCATTCGGCGCCTGCTGCATCGGTCCGGACCGCGGTGTCGTGCCGCGCATGCTCGCCGATGGTCGCGGCTTCTGCGTCCCTCCGCGCGATGTGCGCGCCCTCGCCGATCTGCTGGATCGCCTGGCTGGCGCGCCCGCGGAGCGGCTCGCCGTCGGGCTCCGTGCGTCCGCATGGGCGACGCGATTCACACGCGAGCGGTTCGCCGACGCGATCCGGGCCGCGGTCGCGCGCGTCTGCGACGATCGACCGGAGCCGGCGCTGATGGAGGCGACCCGTGTCTGATCGTCGCCCCACGCAGGTTCCCGTCGGAGTCATGCACCTTACCGACACGCTGGACATCGGCGGGGCCGAGCACATGGCGGTCAACCTGGTGAACCGGCTCCCGCGCGACCGCTTCCGCCCGTATCTCTGCACGACGCGCCGCTCCGGGCCCCTCGCTGACCTCGTCGCCGCCGACGTCGGCCAGATCAGCCTCGATCGCCGGTATCGGTTCGACGAGCGCGCGATCCGCGATCTCGTGCGCTACATCCGTGCGCACGACGTCAGGATTCTGCACGCGCACGGCACCGCAGTCTTCACCGCCGCAGTCGCGGCGCTGCTGCCGCCGCACCCGCTGGTGATCTGGCACATCCACTTCGGCCGGCACGCCTCGGTGCGGCAGCCGGGTTGGGTATACCGGCTCATCGCGCGCCGGGTCGATCACACCATCACCGTCAACGAAGCGCTCGCATCGTGGGCGTCGGAGCGACTCGGGATACCGGCGGACCGCGTCAGCTACATCCCGAACTTCGCGTCCTGCGCGAACGGCAATGGAGTTGGCCCGGAGCTGCCTGGCGTCCGCGGGGAACGGATCGTCTGCGTCGCGAACTTTCTTCCCGAGAAGGACCATGCGACGCTGCTGCGCGCCATGCAGCGAGTGGTACGCGTCCGCCCGGCTTCGCACCTCCTGCTGGTCGGCGGCGGCGGACGCGCCGGCAACGAGCGAGGGATCCGGCAGCTCATCGATGCGCTGGGCGTCGGCGACAACGTCACGATGCTCGGTCAGCGTCGCGACGTGCCGATGATTCTCGCGAAGTCCGACATCGGGGTGCTGAGCTCGACGGCCGAGGGCCTGCCGCTCGCGCTGATCGAGTACGGACGCCTGGGGCTTCCCACCGTGGTGACGCGCGTGGGGCAATGCGCCGACGTGGTGGACAGCGGGCGTGCCGGGCTGCTGTTCACGCCGGGACGCGACGACGAGCTCGCGGCGGCCCTGCTCGAGCTGCTCGAGTCCCCCGACCGCCGCGCGGCGCTCGGCGCCGGACTGCGGGAGCGTACGATGCGGATGTTCGATCCGGGGACGGTGATGGGGCAGATCTCTGCGATCTATGATGAGGTGATGGCATGACGGC
>DASVXU010000103.1:0-18902 GCA_036392515.1 Gemmatimonadaceae bacterium
CGCTTGTAGGCATGTGGTTTCAGGTCCTCTTTCACTCCCCGCACTGGGGTGCTTTTCACCTGTCCCTCACGGTACTCGTCCACTATCGGTCACACGGGAGTCTTTAGCCTTGGAGGGTGGTCCCCCCAGCTTCACGCCCGGCCTCTCGTACCGGGCGTTACTCAGGAACTCCACTACGCGAGCGTCGACTGTCAGCTACCGGGCTCTCACCGTCTCTGGCGCCCCGTTCCAGGGGACTTCACCTGACTTCACACTGACCGTCCGTGGGTCCTACAACCCCAGTCCCACAAGGAGACTGGTTTGGGCTTGGGACCCGTTCGCTCGCCGCTACTTGGGTCATCTCGGTTGATTTCTCTTCCTCCAGGTACTGAGATGTTTCAGTTCCCTGGGTTCGCTTCACGCCCGAAAGCGTGATGATCGCCGTTGCCGACGACCGGGTTTCCCCATTCGGCCATCCGGGGCTCACGGGATGTGTGCTCCTCCCCCCGGCTTATCGCAGCTTACCACGGCCTTCCTCGCCTCCGTGTGCCCAGGCATCCCCCACATGCCTTCGCTCGCTTGACTCTCATCACCGATTCCGATGACGAGATCCTTGATCCGTCACGCAGAGCTACGCGCATCAACGATGCAATCCATATTTCGCCAACTCCAACGCGTTGCCTAACGGCCCACGCGCGGGACTCGACGAGGATTCATCATCCCACGTTCCTCAATCCATCTCTTGTCAATCAGCGGCCTCGACCAGCCAACTGCCGGCCGAAGCGAAGGTCTTGAATGTACCCAGGCGAAGACCCGAAATCAAGTGCCGCACATCGTTCACGACACATGAGCACGAGGCTCCGAAGGGGCGGGAAGAATATCCAGCCCACGCACCGAATGCAAGGCCTCGAACGCTGAATCACACGACTCGCCGCGCTCCACTATTGTTGTTCAACCATGAGCGCAGCACGCATCTCCGCGAAGGGCGCACGCCGCGTCGCGGCGGGACACCCCTGGATCTTTCGCAGCGACGTCGAGCGGCGCCCGGATGAAGAGGCCGGCGTCGTCTCCGTCGAGGATCACCGCGGCAAACCACTGGGATCCGCGCTGTGGAGCCCGGCATCGGAGATCTCGCTCCGCATGCTCGAGCGCGATCCGCGCGTCGCCGTCGACGCCGCATGGTGGGACGCCCGCATCGGCGCGGCGGTGCGGCGCCGCGCGCCGCTCGCCGATCGCGCGAATGCGTACCGACTCGTGCACGGCGAGGGCGACGGACTCCCGTCACTCGTGTGCGACCGCTACGATCGCTGGCTCGTGGTGCAGCTCCTGAGCGCGGGACTCGAGCGTCATCGCGACGACATCGTGCGCGCGCTCGTTCATCATTGCGCGCCCGACGGCATCCTGGCACGCAACGACGCGGCGGTCCGCTCGCGCGAGGGGCTTCCGCGCGAGACGATGCTGCTCGCCGGCGAGGTGCCGCGCGAGATCGTGGTGGAGGAGGACGGCGTGCGCTTCACCGCCGCTCCCTGGGAGGGCCAGAAGACGGGTGCATTCCTGGACCAGCGCGAGAACCGCGCGCTCGTCGGCCGCGTCGCGCGCGGGCGCGCGCTCGACTGCTTCAGCTATCACGGATCCTTCGCGCTCCACCTGGCGCGTGGCGCGGAGCGAGTCACCTCGCTCGACATCTCCGCTCCGGCGCTCGAGCGCGGGCGCGCGAACGCGGTGCTGAACGGCCTGACCAACGTCGACTTCGTCGAAGCCGACGCATTCGAGTTCCTGCGCGCCGCCGAGCGCCGGGGCGACCGCTACGAGACGATCGTGGTCGATCCGCCGGCGTTCGCGAAGTCGCGCAGCGCGCTGGGCGGAGCGCTGCGCGGCTACAAGGAGGTGAACCTGCGCGCGATGCGCCTCCTCGCGCCGGGAGGGATGCTCTTCACGGCGAGTTGCAGCTTTCATCTCTCCCGCTCGCTCTTCGACGAGATGCTCGAGGACGCGGCGGCGGACAGCGGGCGCCGGATCGCGTTGCGCGAGCTCCGGGCGCAGCCGCTCGACCACCCCGAGCTGCTCACCGTCCCCGAGACTGGCTACCTCAAGGGCGCTCTGCTCGAGGCGGTCGATTGACGCCTCGCCGCCGACGTCGAGCGGGCCGAACGCCCGCCTGCGCGTTAGGCGCCTGACAACGCGGGCAGAACGAAGTCGACCGGCCTGCCTGCGCGATACGTTCGATCGGCGTCTCGCAGCGCGCGCACGGCTCACCCTCTCGTCCGTACACGCGGAAGCGGGCGTCGCCGTCGCGATAGCGTCCGCCCGACGCGCGTCCGCGGCGGAGCACGGTCCGGATCGCGTCGGCGAGCCTGTGAACCTCGTCGGCTTCGAGCGAGGACGACGGACGACGCGGATCGATCTCCGCCTCCCACAGTGCCTCGGCCGCATAGATGTTGCCAACGCCGGCGGCGACGCGCTGGTCGAGCAGCGCCGGCTTGATCGGGCCCCGCCGGCGCGCGAGCGCCGCCGCGAACGCCTCGTCGAACTCGCGTGAGAACGGATCCGGACCCAGCGCGTCGAAGGGTGTCGCGCCGCGCGGCAGGATCGTGAGCGTCGAGAGCGCACGCGGGTCGAGGAGCAGGAGTCGCGAACCGTCGTCGAGATCGATGGCCGCGCGCGCCGAGCGCGGCAGCTCGCCGCCACGGTCGATCGACCAGTCCCCGGCCATGCGGAAATGCGCGTGAATCGCGCGTCCGTCGTCGAGCATCAGCAGCTGATGCTTCGCGCGCTGCTCGACCGCGACGACGCGGTGCCCGCGCAGCGAGGCGAGCGCACGCGGTGACACCCCGCGCTTCAGCGCGGGATGAAGGACGCGCGCACCGACGATCGATCGTCCGACGACGGCTCGTCGGATGCGACGCGCCGCACGCTCGACTTCGGGAAGCTCAGGCATGGCGCAGCGTCGCGCGGCAGGATCGCGTGGAGCGATTGACCATCGCCTCACCGCGTAGGGATATTGCAGCCGTGTCGGCCTCCACGAGCGCGCCTGCCCGCGACAACCAGCGAACCGCCCGCGGCCCGGCCGTCCGGGCGACGCTGCTCGCCATCCTCGTCGCCAACGCGATCGTCGTCGGGGCCAAGCTCGCGATCGGCATCCGGACGGAGACGCTCACGGTGCTCGGTGCCGCGCTCGAATCGGGGCTCGACATGCTCAACAATGTAATGGGCATCCTGCTCATCGATCTCGCCGCGCGCGCGCCCGACGAGGATCACCCGTACGGGCACGACAAGTTCGAGACGCTCGGCGCGCTCGGGATCGTCGGCTTCCTGTCGATCTCCTGCTTCGAGCTGCTGCGCGAGGGCGTCAGCACCCTGCTGAGCGGACGCGCACCGCATCATGCGTCGTCGGTGGAGGTCGGCGTGCTCGCCGCGACGATGCTCGTCAACGTGTTCGTCGTCTGGTACGAGCGTCGCCGCGGGCGCGAACTGCAGAGCGCGTTCCTGCTCGCCGACGCAGCGCACACGGTGAGCGACGTCTACGTCACGGGGCTGGCGCTCGCCTCGCTCGTGCTGGCGCGCGTCGGATATCCGGCGCTCGACGCGGTACTCGCGATCGTGGTCGCGCTCATCATCGCCTGGACGGGTTACGGGATCCTGAAGGAGACGGTGCCGATCCTCGTCGACCAGCGGGGCGCGGATCCGGAGGAGCTGCGGACCGCGATCGTCGCGATCGCGGGGGTGCACGACGTGCGCGGAATCCGCTCGCGGCTGACGGCGAGCGGGACGCTGTTCGCCGAGGTCACGATCGGCGTGAGCGAGGAGATGTCGGTCGCCGACGCGCACCGCCTCGCCGACGAGGTCGAGGGGTGCATCGCGTCGCGATACGGGGCGGCCGAGGTGACTGTGCACGTAGAGCCAGTCTGACTCTTGCGCGGCTGCGCAGTCCCGGTACGTTAGATCGACCCGCGCCCCCTCTCCCGATCGATGCCTAACCGCCGACCTCGCTCCCTCAAGCACGAGTACGAGCTGTACGTCGAGGGGGAGATCGAGAATTACAAGGAATCGATCCCGCGGAGCGCGCTGCTCGCGATCGGTGACGAGGCGGTCGCGGTGCTCGAGCGCGAGTCGCAGCTCTCCCTCACCGAGATCCTTCTCTGCGAGGAAGTCGACCGGATCATCTTCCGCCGCCTGCGTCTGCCGTCCTACCAGACCTGGCGCCGCCGGCGCCTGAAGGTGGTGGCGGAGCTTCGCCGCCCGGAGCGTTGGGGTCTCGCGCCCGACGCACCCGTCGTGCGGGCGGTGGTGCCGAGCGCGGATGGACGGGTGCTCGTCGCGGGTGCCGGGACGGAAGGCTCGGCGCTGCTCCTCGCCGCGCACGGATGCGACGTGCTCACGATCGGCAGCGAGGAGGACGCGCTGATGCGCGTCCTGAACGAGGCGGAGGCCGTGGGTCTCTCGGAGCGTGTGCGGGGACTCGTCGGTGATCTGCGATCGTTCACTCCGGATGCACCACTGCGGGCGGTCGTCTGCTCGCTCTCGGCACTGACCGCGCTCTCGAAATCAGAGCGAGCTCGAGCTCTCGAGCTGCTGAAGGAAGCGACGGCCGATGGTGGGATCCATCTGGTCCAGGGAGCCGCGACGGGGAGGTCGAAGTCGGTGCTCGACGAGGTGGTGGCCAGCTACGCGGGGTGGCGAGTCAGCATGGAGGGCGAGCCGGGAACTGGGACCTTGGTTGCCTGGAAGGAAGTGGCGTAACCAAGTGACACTGGGCGTTCGAAGGCATATGTGCGGAATGGACACACTCGGGGACACGCCGGGTGTTTTTTGTTTCATAAGCTGTTGTAATTCAATTACATACATAATGCGCTCAGCCTGGCCCGCGCCGTGCTTAGATGGTGGGCGTCCCCGACCGTTCCGGGGACCCGACAGGGGAGTACATCTATATATGAAGAAGCAGCCAATCGAGACGACCGCGGCGATGGAGCCGCTGGGAATCGTGATCTCGCAGGGAAATCGCGCCGAGCAGGCGCCACGCTTCCTGGCCTACGTCTGGGGCCCCGCGCCCGAGACCGAGATCGATACGCCGGCCCGCGCGGCGTAAGCCTCCCGGCTCGAACCGGGGCGAGAGCTTTCGAGCTCTCGCCCCGGTTTTCGTTTCAGGGGGTATGTAAACGCCGAGCCGGGTATGCGCCTTGCTCGGCATCTGCGCCGTGTCAGAGACCGTCGAGAACAACTGGGAGGGCGAACGGCGGGCGCTGCTCGGACGACGCATCTCCGAGCTCGGGCTCTCCCTGCGAGGCACGCGACTCGAGGAGCTCGTCAATCGACTCTACGAGGAGCTCGAGTCCAAGGGGCTGCGCTTCAAGCCGCCAGTCTATCTCAGCGACCAGTGGGGATGCCCGGACGACACGCCGCTGATCGGGGTCCCCTTCTACCTCGCGGACCCGCGCCTCGCGCGCATCGAAGCGGAGGAAGCGATCGAGGTCGAGGACGAGCGCGACATCATGCGCTACTTCCGGCATGAAGCGGGTCACGCCTTCAACTACGCGTACCGGTTGTACGACCGCGCGGACTGGCGCCAGCTGTTCGGCCCGTACTCGCGGCCCTACCGCGAGCGCTATCGCGCCGATCCGTTCTCGCGCGCTTACGTCAGGCACATCCTCGGCTGGTACGCGCAGAAGCATCCGGATGAGGATTTCGCGGAGACTTTCGCCGTGTGGCTGACGCCGGGGCTTGACTGGCGCCGTGAGTACGCCGGATGGGGGGCACTCGAGAAGCTCGAGTACGTGGACCGGGTGATGGCGGAGGTGCGCGACCAGCTCCCGGAGGTTCCGGCCGTTACGCCGGACGATCTTCCGGTGGAGGCGATGGACTACACGGTCGCGGAGCATTACGAGGGGGAGAGCGCTGCGATCCCGTCGGCGGACATGCGGCACTTCGACGGCGACCTCCGCACGATATTCGCGACCGCGGAGGAAGCGCCGGCGGGAGACGAGGCGGCGGTGTTCCTCCGTCGTCACCGGCGCGAGATCGTGTCGCGGATCGCTTACTGGACGGGAGAGAGCACGATGGCAGTGCGCCGATTCATCGACCTGCTGATCGAGCGGGCGGAGACCATGTCGCTGCGGGTTCGCGGGCTCGATGCATCGACGCTGATCGAGCTGACGGCATTCGGGACGGCGGTGATGATGAACTTCAGGTACACCGATGCACTCGACGGCGTGGCGCGCGAGGGCACGGCGTGAAGATCGTCCTTCTCCACACGCAGGACGCGGCGGAGCCACCGGAGGATCCGGTGCTCGGCCAGCTCGAGAGCGCGCTGCGCGCCGGCGGTCATGAGACCGCGCGCGTGGTCGTCGGCGCGGACATCGACCCGGTGATCGCGACGCTTCGACGCGAGGCACCCGATCTCGTCTTCAACATGGCCGAGTCGTTCGGGGGGAAGAGCGCGCTAGAGTCGAACGTCGCGGCGCTCCTGAATCTGCTCGGGCTGCGCTACACCGGCTCGAGTCCCTCGGGGTTGATGCTCGCCGGCGACAAGGCGCTGACGAAGGTCGTGCTCTCGTTCCACGGGATCAAGACGCCGCAGTTCGCGACCGTGTTCCGCGGGGCGCTGGAATGGGCGGGGGACATCCGCTTCCCGGTCATCGTGAAGCCGCCGCAGGAAGATGCATCGCTGGGCATCACGTCGAAGTCGGTGGTGCGCGACCTCAAGGGGCTGATGGAGGCGATGGACGAGCTGCAGAAGGAGTTCAGGCAGCCATCGCTCGTCGAGCAGTTCGTCGAGGGGCGCGAGTTCTACGTCGGGGTGCTGGGGAACGAGAACGCGACCGCGCTGCCGGTGATCGAGCTGGATTTCTCGAAGTTTCCGGCGGACAAGCCGAAGATCGCGAGCTGGCAGGCGAAGTGGGGAGACGACGGGGCCGGGAGTGGAGCGGAGTTCGCGGGCACCGAGTCGATCTTCCCGACGAACGTCGAGCCGGCGCTGATGGAGCGGATGCAGCGTGTGGCGCTCGACGCGTTCGCCGCCCTTCGGCTGCGCGACTACGCGCGGATCGATCTGCGCGTGACGCCGGAGGGAGAGATTTTCGTGATCGAGGTGAACCCGAACTGCTACCTGGAGCGGCAGAGCGAGTTCGCACGCGCCGCGGATCGCGGTGGGCTGGCGTACGAGGCGCTGGTGGAGCGGCTGGTCGAGCTGGCGAGCGCGCGCTACTCGCGGTAGGACCGTTAGGGTCGCCGAGGCGGGAGGAGCAGCGGGAAAACAAAAAGGCCGACGCGATCGCGTCGGCCTTTTTGTGGCTGGGTGGGCTTAGCGCGAGGAGCGCTTGCGGCCGCCCTTCTTCGCGCCCTTACGCGCGCCCTTCTTCGCGCCCTTGCGCGCGCCGCCCTTCTTGGCGCCCGACTTACGGCCGGACTTCTTGCTGGCGCTCTTGCGCCCACCCTTCTTCATAGCCATGGTGCGATCTCCAGATCTGGAGTGGTAGCTCTCACCGTTCCCCCGGTGGACCGGCGAGGTCGGCGGCGACGCGTCGCGTCGTCCGCCTTACGCGCGGCCCTGGCAAGGCCGGCGTATCCTGCAGCGAGGCGATGCGGCCCTCGCGATCTGCGAATCTCTCGCGCATCCCGCCGTACCATCATCCTGCTCGGCGGACCATCACTCCATCACTTCGCGACCATGCGCGAGCGGTCTTCCGTCTCGTCCATCCGGCGCGCGTTCCGACGCGTCCTGCGCGCTAGCCGTGCTATCGACGATTGATCGGCGAAAGTGTTACGTGTTCGGCGCTTGGTGCGCAAGGGTTCATGTCCCGCGCGAATATAGGAACGCCATCTTGGGCACGCAATAGCGATGCCGACCACTACGCGAATCGATCGACACACGACGCGTCGAACGTCGCGGCGAGCGAACATCGGACAACGAGAAGCATCGCGACGCTCACGCGCGCGACGTGCTCGGACCGGCGCGCGCACTCCTCGCCGTCGCATGGAGGTCGCGCGCGTGACCTCTCTCACCGCGATGCTCTACGCGCGCGAACGAAGCACGGCGTGGGCGTGGACGCACGCTTCGCCGGGCTGAACCGACGCGTCGCGCCACTCGCGACCTTCCATCGCCGATGACGTGGTATCACCTTTCAGACCGACGTCGAGGCGCGTCTTCCGCGGCATCAGCGCCGGACATGACAACCGATCGCCATCCTCAGTGAAAGCTCTCGTGAAAGAGACCCCGGGGCCGGGGTTCGTGCTGAAAGACGTTCCGGTGCCGAAGATCCGGGACGACGAGGTTCTGATCCGCGTGAAGCGCGCGGGCGTCTGCGGTACCGACGTGCACATCTACGAGTGGGACGACTGGGCGAAAGGGCGCTGCCGACCGCCGTTCGTCGTCGGCCACGAGTTCGCGGGCGAGGTGGTCGAAGTCGGGAAGCTGGTGACCGACGTGCGCGAGGGCGACCGAGTCACCGCGGAGGGACACATCGTGGACGGGCGCTGCCCGCTCTGCCGCACGGGCAACGCCCACGTCTGCCCGCACACGAAGATCATCGGCGTGGATCGCGACGGCTGCTTCGCGGAATACATCGCGATGCCGGCGACCAACGTCTGGCATCTCGACGACGCGGTGTCGTACGACGTCGGAGGGATCCATGATCCCATGGGGAACGCCTTCCACACGGCGCTGACGGCACCGATCCCGGGGAGCACGGTGCTGATCACCGGCTGCGGGCCGATCGGGATCTTCGCGGTCGGGATCTGCCGCGCCGCCGGGGCATCACGGATCATCGCGACGGACGTGAACGACAAGCGTCTGGCGCTCGCCCGCACGATGGGCGCGCACGACGCGGTGCGTCCACAGGACGCGCAGCGCGTCGTGCAGGAGCGCACCAACGGGCTGGGCGTCGACGTGGTGCTCGAGATGTCGGGAGTGCCGAGCGCGGTCCACCAGGCGTTCGCGCTGGTGCGCGTCGGGGGGCGGGTGCAGATGCTCGGCATTCCGGCGAAGCCGATGGAGGTCAATCTCGCGACGGAGATCATCTTCAAGGGGATCACGATCTACGGCGTC
This sequence comes from Gemmatimonadaceae bacterium, assembly GCA_036392515.1. Classification (GTDB taxonomy): domain Bacteria; phylum Gemmatimonadota; class Gemmatimonadetes; order Gemmatimonadales; family Gemmatimonadaceae; genus JABFXC01. The sequence continues at coordinate 9,020 of DASVXU010000103.1, forward strand.
GTCGGACGGAAGATGTACGACACCTGGATCCAGATGACGCAGTTCCTCCGCTCGGGGCAGTTCGATCCGCGTCCGGTGATCACGCACCGGTTCCCGCTCGAGCGGTTCGACGACGCGATCGCGGCGATCAAGGGGGGCGAAGCGGGGAAGGTCATCTTCGAGGTGGACGGATGAAGCTCGAACCAGACCACGAGGACATCCACGCGGCGGCGAAGGCGGGAGACACCGACGAGGTCGCGGCGGTGCTCTCGATGGACAACCGGCTGACCAGGTCCTTCGACGCGGACGGCTGGTCGCCGCTCCATCTCGCCGCGCACTACGGTCACGCGGACACGGTGGCGATCCTCCTGCACAACAATGCGCCGGTGGACCAGCGCTCGAAGAACCAGCTCGCGAACACCGCGCTGCACGCCGCGCTGGCAGGACAGGACGCGCGGGCGCGTGGAGAGGTGGTGCGGATGCTGATCGACGCGGGCGCCAACGTGCGCGCGACGCAGCACGGCGGCTGGACGCCGATCCACCAGGCGGCGGCGGCGGGCGACCGCGCGCTCACCGACTACCTGCTCGCGAAGGGCGCTTCGGCGGCGGTGACGAACGACGCCGGCACCACGCCCGCCGCGATCGCGCGCGAGCGGGGCCATGCTGCTCTCGCCGACTACCTCGAGCAGCGCGCGCGCGACTGAGCGCGCCCCCTCCTTCCCTCCTCTTCCGCTCCACGAACGTGAGCCTCAACCGCGCCTTCACCGCCGATCTCACCGCGAAGCTCGACCAGCTCAAGGCCGACCGCGTCTACAAGCGACTCAACCACCTCGCGTCGCCACAGGACGCATGGGTCGAGATGGAGGGGCGCGGGAAGGTGCTGATCCTCTCCTCGAACAACTACCTCGGGCTGAGCAACGAGCCGAGCGTGGTGCAGGCGGGAATCGACGGGCTGAAGAAGTTCGGCGCCGGGACGGGGAGCGTGCGCTTCATCTGCGGGACGTTCACGATCCACCGCGAGCTGGAGCAGGCGCTGGCGAGGTTCGTGGGGACGGAGGCGTCGATGTCGTACGTCTCGGCGTGGAACGCGAACGAGGGGCTGACGGCGACGGTGGTGGAGGAGGGCGACTTCGTAGTGTCCGACGCCCTGAACCATGCGTCGATCATCGACTCGATCCGGCTGGCCAAGTCGATCACCAGGTGCACGACGGCGGTCTACAAGCACGGCGACCTGGACGACCTGGTGGAGAAGCTGAAGGCGAACCGGGGCGCCAGGCGGCGGATGATCTGGACGGACGGCGTCTTCTCGATGGAGGGGTCGATCGCGAAGCTGCCGGAGCTGACGCAGATCGCGCGCGACCACGACGCGATCCTGGTGATGGACGACTCGCACGCGACGGGAGTGCTGGGGAAGACGGGCCGGGGGACGGCCGAGCACTTCGGGCTGCTCGGCGAGATCGACGTGATCACCTCGACGCTCGGCAAGGCGTTAGGCGGCGCGGCGGGCGGGTTCGTGGCCGGGTCGGCGGCGCTGTGCGACCTGCTGACGCAGCGGTCGCGGCCGCAGCTCTTCTCGAACGCGCTGCCGCCGACGGTGGCGGCGAGCGCGCTGGCCTCGGTGCGCTTCATCGAGGAGCACCCGGAGCGGGTGACGCGGCTGCGCGAGAACGCGGACTACTTCCGTAAGGCGATCACCGAGGCGGGATTCAAGCCGCTGGCCGGGGAGACGCCGATCGTGCCGATCATCATCGGCGAGACGGCGGACGCGATCCGGATGAGCGACATGATGCTCGACGAAGGGGTGTTCGTCACCGGGTTCGGGTTCCCCGTGGTGCCGCAGGGGCAGGCGCGCGTACGCTGCCAGATCAGCGCGGCGCATACGCGAGAGGACATCGACCTCGCGGTGCGGGCGTTCGTGAAGGTCGGAGATCGTCTCGGCCTGCGGAGTTCAACACGGCGATGAGAGACGAGAGAGACTCCGATGGAGAGAGGAGAGAGGAGGGACGAAAAGACGATTGTGGTTTACCCCACCGTGTTTTCGTCGCTCCTCTCTCCTCTCTCGATCGCGGTATCTCTCCTCTCTCATCGCGGTGACGACGTCCTCTCAGAGCACTGGATGTCGATGATGATCCGCTTCCAGCTCTCGGTGTCCTGAGAGTTGATCTTCGCCACCGTCGCCTGACAGCGGCCGCCGTCGAGGAGCCAGGGGACCAGCCAGGCATTCACGTCCGGCGCGAGATGTCCGACGACGTCGCCGCCGCGGACGTGGACCCACACCGAGGGCTCATCGACGCCCGGGGGATCCGGGACGAGGATCAGGGTGTCGCCAGCGCGCAGGCGCTTCGCGATCTCGGCGCGATGGCCGAAGATGCTGCCCCGGAGCGCGGTACTGAAGTGCTGGGTGTGGGGAATCGGCAGACTCATCTCGCATCCTCCGGCAGCGTCCCCTCGAGGCGGGACGTCCACCAACATATCGCCGAAATCGCGGCTTTGCATCGCATCATCCCACCAACCGAATCGACCAGATGAAGAGATCCAGCGTCGCTCTCGCTGCATGGCTGCTCCTCTCCACGGCGGCCCTTCCCGCCCAGGTCCCGACCCCCAGATCGGCGACCGGGCTCGACATCGGCGCCGACCGGGTGCTCGCGGACTGGGGACAGATCACGGGCTACTTCGCGACGCTCGCGTCGAGCTCTCCGGCGGTGCGGGTGGACACGCTGGGGCGAACGACCGAGGGGCGGCCCTTCATCGTCGCGACGATATCGACGCCGGAGAACATGCGCCGGCTCGAGGCGATCCGCGGGACGCAGGCGCTGCTCGCCGACCCGCGCAAGCTGAGCGCGGCCGACGAAGCGCGCGCGATCGCCGAGCAGCCGACGGTGCTGGTGATCTCGTGCAACATCCACGCGACCGAGATCGGCTCCTCGCAGATGTCGATGGAGCTCGCGCATCGCATGGCGACGAACGACACGCTGCAGCGCTACCTGCGGAACGTCGTGGTGCTGCTGGTCCCGTCGATGAATCCGGACGGCGAGCAACTGGTCACCGACTGGTACCGGAAGAGCGTGGGGACGAAGTGGGAGGGTGGCCCGCTGCCCTGGGTCTACCATCACTACGTGGGGCACGACAACAACCGCGACTGGTACATGATCACGCAGGCGGAGACGAAGCTCGTCTCCCGGATGCTGTACCAGCGCTGGTTCCCCGAGATCTTCTACGACGTGCACCAGCAGGGCTCGAACGGGATGCGGATCACCGTTCCGCCTCACGTGGACCCGATCGATCCGTACGTCGATCCGCTCATCGTTCGCGGGATCAACCAGATCGGAGCACAGATGTCGTGGGCGCTGGAGTCACGCGGCAAGAGCGGGGTCGGTGACGGCGCGACGTACGATCTGTGGTGGCATGGAGGGGCGCGCTCGGCGCCGACGCGTCACAACATGATCGGGCTGCTGACGGAGGCGGCGAGCGCGCGGATCGCGTCGCCGATGACGTTGAAGCCGGAAGACCTCCAGGGACATTCGCGCGGGCTGCCACGCTACGAGCGGCGCGTGAACTTCCCGAATCCGTGGCCCGGCGGGACGTGGCGTCTGCGGGACATCATGGACTACGAGCTGATCGCGGCCGAGGCGCTGGTGAAGCTCGCGTCGGACCAGCGTGCGGAGTACGTGCGGAACTACGTCGCGCTCGGCCGCAAGGCGATCGCGGCGGGGGCGCAGGCACCGTACGGCTATCGTGTGAGCGCGGGGCGCGATCCGGAGGCGTCGCGCCGGCTGCTCGAGGCGCTCCGCTGGGGTGGCGTCGAGATGGGGACGATCCCGGGAAGCAGCGACGTGTTCATCCCGCTGGCGCAGCCGTACCGCGCGCACGTGATGGACCTCTTCGACGTGCAGCATTTCCCGAAGATGGAGCGGTATCCGGGCGGGCCGGTGGAGCGGCCGTACGACGTCGCCGGCTGGACGCTCCCGCTCCAGATGGGAGTCACGGTCGCCCCAGTCGACAGCGTGATGACGGCGCGACTGACGCCGGTCACGACGATGGCGCCGGAGTTTCCAGCGACGGCGTGCGCGCCGGCGGGGAGCGGGCGGTTCGTCTCGCTCGACGCGTCGGATACGAGGAGCTACGGGATGGTCGCGCGTGCGCTCGCCGCGGGGCGCGAGGTCCGCGTGGCGGGGAGCGGCGCGGGCGCGCGCTTCGTCACGGCTGCGGCGGAGCCTGCGGCACGTGGTTGCGCGCCACGCCGCGTGGGCGCGCTGCCATCGGGCGTGCGGATGACGCGGATGCCGCGCGTCGCGCTCTATCGCTCGTGGACGGGGAGCATCGACGAAGGGTGGACGCGCTTCCTGCTCGACCAGGAGCGGATTCCCTACGCGACCCTGACCGACTCGATGGTGAAGGCGGGGAAGCTGAGTGACCTGTATGACGTCATCCTCGTCCCTGACATGAGCTTCCGGGAGATTCGCGACGGGATGTCCGCGTCGCAGGTGCCTCCGCAGTACGCGGGCGGCCTCGGCGAGGGCGGAGTCGCGGAGCTCGCGGCGTTCACGCGTGCGGGAGGGACGCTGGTCCTGCTCGATCGCGCGAGCGAGCTCGCAACGACCGCGCTCGGTGTCCCGGTCACGCGCATCACGGTGCCGCGGCAGGACGACGAGGACGCGCAGGGAGCGGGTGCATCGCTGTACGCGCCGGGCTCGATCCTGCGAGTGCTCGTGGACCAGTCGAGCCACGTGGCGCGCGGGATGGGCGACAGCGCCGCGGTGTACTTCACCAACTCGGTGACGTTCGACGTACCGGCGGGATCGGCGGCGCGGGTGATCGCGCGCTACCCGGCGAACGAGTCGGACATCCTGCTGAGCGGCTACCTGTCGGGCGGCTCGGCGATCGCCGGGAAGGCCGCGGCGGTGGACGTGCCGGTCGGGAAAGGCCGGGTGGTGATGTTCGGCTTCCGCGTCCAGTACCGCGGGCAGTCGTACGGAACGTTCAAGATGCTGTTCAACGCGCTGCTCGGCGAGGGGAACTCGACGACGCGGCGCTGATGCCAGGACCGCGGTGACGGGTGTCATCGTCGGACGTCGATCCGGACCCTGAACCAATCGCGAGGCACTCCGTTATGCGCTCGAAGCTCCGCCTGCTCGCCGGGCTCGCCATCATCGCGCTCGCCCCCCGCGTCGGCGCGGCGCAGGAGGGACGTCTGTTCAAGGACTCGTGGTTCTTCGGCGCGAAGGCCGGGAACATGACGTACTGGACGACGACCACCTCGCACGGCCAGGCGCCGCTGCTCGGCGGCGAGACGCTGATCACGCGCAGCCGCGGCGGGCTGTATCTGTCGCTCGATCAGGCGTTCTTCGACGGGACGACGACGGTGATCAACTCGTCGGGCGCCGAGCAGATCGTGGACATCAAGGACAATCGCCGGGCGACGATCGCCGCGATGATCTTCCCGAAGGCGTTCGGCTGGATCCGGCCCTACGGCGGGATCGGGTTCGCGCTCAACTTCATGCAGCAGGCGAACGCGCGCGGCGGTGCCGATCCGGCCACGCAGACGATCATCAACGATCAGAAGACGGCGAGCTCGCCGGTGTTCATGGTCGGCACGCAGCTGCAGCTGCTCCGCTTCTCGGTGTTCGGCCAGGCGACCTACATGCCGGCACAGAACGCCTTCCTGCTGAACAACAACGAGACGTACTTCGTCGAGGCGGGCATCCGGTACAACATCGGGTCGTCGATCGAGCGGATCGGTCGCTGAACGGCGAACTACAACGAGCGACGAGCGACTCAACTACAACGAGCGACGAGCGATGAACCACAAATCGCTCGTCGCTCGTTGTTTTGGGGCTCGCTCGGTGGCTCGTTTCGTCCTCGCTAGCGGACGACTTGATCGATGACGCGGAGCATGTTGCCGCCGAGGATCTTGCGGACGTCGTCGTCGGAGTAGCCGCGGTCGAGGAGGGCCTGGGCGACGCGGGGGAGGCGGGTGATGTCCTCCATGCCCTGCGGGAGCGCGCTCACGCCGTCGAAGTCGCTGCCGAGTCCGACGTGATCGACTCCGGCGACCTTCGCGATGTGATCGATGTGGTCGATCAGCACGGAGAGCGGCGTCTGTGGGGTCTTTCCGCCGTGCTCGGCCGCCTCGTCGAACTTCGGATCGAGGAAGCGCGAGAAGAAGTTGACGTTGACCACGCCGCCGTTGCGCGCGATGGCGCGGAGCTGCTCGTCGCTGAGGTTGCGCGGATGGTCGTTGATCGCGCGGGCGCTCGAGTGCGAGGCGATCACGGGGGCAGTGGAGACCTCGAGCGCGTCGAAGAATGTGCTGTCGGAGACGTGCGAGAGGTCCACCAGCATGCCGAGCCGGTTCATCTCGCGGACGACCTGACGGCCGAACGGTGTGAGACCTCCGCGGCTCGTGCCTCCCTGCCCCATCGATGATCCCGCCCAGTCGTTCCCGTTGTTCCAGGTGAGGGTCATGTAGCGTGCGCCGCGCCGATAGAGGTCGCGCAGCCTGTCGAGCGAATTCTCGATGGCATGTCCTCCCTCGACGCCGATGAAGATCGCGACGCGTCCCTCCGCCTTGGCGCGGCGGACGTCCGCCGCGCGCGTGGCGAGGATCAGGTTGTTCGGGTGCCGGCGCGCGAAGGCGGCGATCGTATCGAGGTAGAGCAGCGCGCGGGCGTACGACTCGTCGGGACGCTTCGCGGCGTACGACGCGTCGACGAAGGCCGACATGAACTCGGCCGTGACGCCCGACTCGAGGAGGCGCGGGAGGTCGGTGTTCCCTTCCCCCTGGCCGAAGCCCGCGGGGTGGCGGACGTCGGGGTCGTAGCGCTCGTCGAGGATCTTGCTCGGCATGTCGTCGTGCATGTCGATGACGAAGGCCTCGCGATAGACGCGCGCCGCGCGCGGAGAGATCTCGGGATACGACGACGCAGACGCGGCCGGGGGGGAGCTCCGAGCGGAGGCGGGAGGCGCGGCGGGGGCGGCCGGCGCGGGAGAGGGCGACGCGTTAGGCGAGTGGGCGCAGGCCGCCATCGCGAGGGAGATGAGGGTGGCGGCGCCGGATCGGCGAAGGGTGGACGAGGTCACTGATCGGTGGCGCGGGAGGGAGGCCGCTCAGCGCTGGTACGCGGCGCGGGAGAAGGTGGGCGGCGTCTTCGAGACGAAGTGGCTGTCGCCGACGAAGAAGCGGAGGGGCCAGTCGGCGGCCTGGGTGATGCCGATCCGCGGCGTGACGACGACGCGGCGATCGTCCACCGGCTCACCGGCGAGGATGCGCAGCGGCGGCTCGTCGAGCCAGCGTCCATTGTGCTCGCCGGTGATGCCGAGCGCGAGGCAGAGCTTTCCCGGGCCGTTGGTGAGGTCGACCCGCCGCTTCACCTTCGGCCGGCGCTCGCGCATCAGCTCCTCGCCGGCCAGCGGCTCGATGGCGCGCACGAGCACCGCGCTGCCGTGGCCCACTTCGCGGGTGACGGCGTTGAAGCACCAGTACATCCCGTAGATGAAGTACACGTACGAGACACCGGGCGGCCCGAAGAGATGCTTCGTGCGCTCGGTGAGCCCGGCGGCGGCGTGGCAGGCGGGATCGTGCGGACCCATGTACGCCTCGGTCTCGACGATGCGCCCGCTCGCCACTCCTTCGGGGGTGCGACACTCGAGGACGGCGCCGAGCAGCTCGCGCGAGACGACCGCGGTATCGCGATCGTAGAACTCACGTGGCAGGGGAGTGCCCGGCGGCGTCCGACGGGCGGAGCGCCGCGCGCTAGGCGCGGCGCTCCGGCTCATTCGGCGGCGTCCGCGGAAGGAGCGCCGCGCTTGGCCGCGGTCTTCCTCCCGCCGCGCCGCGCGGACTTCTTCGCGACGGGGGGAGCCTCGGCGGCATCGGCGGCGCTCTCGGTGGCCGCCGCGGGCTGCTTGCGCGCGCCCTTCTTCGCGCCACCGCGCGAACGTCCGCGACCGCGCGCAGGCGCGGTCGCGCCGTCGCTCTCGCTTCCCGCGTCGGCGTCGATCGTCGGCGCTTCGGCGGCGGCCGGCGCCGCGACGTCGGCGGGCGGTGCGATGGGAGCGGGAGTCGGCTCCTCGATGACGCCGACGGCGAAGAGATCCGGCGGCGGCCCGGCTGGAGCGCGCACACCGCGTCCACGTCCGCCGCCCGGGATACCGCGCGGACCCATCCCGCGGCGCGCGGCGGCGGCGCTGGAGAGAGCGCTTCCCGTCGTGGCGGGTGACGCCGCCGCGTCGGCGCGCGCGAGCTGCTCGCGCACCGATGGCGCGGCCGCGGCGCGCGCGACCTCGAAGTCGTCGCCGCGGCGACGCAGATCGATCACATCGGCGTCGTGCGCGTCGCGGAGGATGCGCGTGAACATGCGGTCGCCGAGGCTTTCGCTGTCGCGGCCGAGCAGCTCTCGAGCGCGCTCGCGAACAGCGCCGGCGCGCGCGGCATCGTCCTCGTCGTTGGTGAGCGACTCGACGGCGCGGCGGACGAGGTCGAACGCCTCGTCGCGCGTGAGGCGCTCGCCGCTCTGACCGATCGCATCGGCGACGACGACACGCTCGACCGGCGCCTCGCGATGACGCTCGGGGCGACGGTGCTCGCGCGGGCGATCCTCGCGCGGCTGCTCGCGACCCTCGGGGGCTTCGGCGTCGACGGGTGTGATCGCCTCCGCCTCACGGTCGACCTGCGCCGCGACCTCGGTGCTCGGACGATCCTCGCGGCCCTCGCGACCACGTCCACCGCGACCGCGACGGCCGCGGCGTCCACGCCCACGCTCCTCCTCGCCCTCGCTCTCCGGGCGCTCCGCCTCGGCGCGCTCGGCGCGCTCGGCGGGAGGATGGTGAGCGGCGCGACCGGCAGGGCGACTCTCGGGGAGCCCGACCTCGAGCTGGCCGTTCTCGAGGCGCGTGACGGTGAGGAGCCCCTTCTGCGCGGCTTCCATCGTGAACTTGGAGAACTTCGAGAAGCCAAGGTCGCTCTCGTCGAAGTTCGCGTCGATCTCCTGCATGACCTGCTTGAGGCGATCGGAGCGCATGACGTCGCCGTTGCGTTGCATGCGCTGGATCGCCTCGGTGACGAGCTCCCATGGATCCTTCGAGACGGCTTCCTCCTCGCTGGACTTCACGAGGCCGGCGAGGGCGTTGTAGCTGTAGTACTCGTCGCAGTTCATGACGAGCAGGTCGCTCGACGACTCGCGGATGCCGACGCCGATGACGTACTTGCCGTACTCCTTGAGCTTGAGGACGAGGCTCGAGAAGTCGGAGTCGCCGGAGAGGAGGATGTAGGTGCCGATCTCGGGGCGGGTGAAGACGAGCTCCATCGCGTCGACGGCGAGGCGGATGTCCGTCGCGTTCTTCTTCGACGAGCCGTAGGCGGGGGCGAAGATCAGGTCGATCGACGCCTCGGAGAGCGGAACGATGTACTGTGGATAGCGGCGCCAGTCCGCGTATGCACGCTGGACGGCGACCTTGCCCTTGATGATGTCGGATCCGAGAAGGTTGCGAAGCTCCTTCCCGAGGTCCGACCGGATTCCCATCGTGACGTTGTCGAAATCGATGAGCAGCGCCGCGTTGGGCGCGTGATGGAGCGTAGTGGGTGTTGCGTGCTGCGCGGAGAGGGCTCCCGGTCCCCGGTGCACAAGGGCGCTCTGCGAGCGAGTGGGCTCGCGGCGCTGATGACGATGATTCATGCCAGCATCTAATGTAGTGGTGGCTTACACAAGCGGTAAGCCTCAGTCACCCATTGCCTTGAGGATGACGCGCTTCGGTCGGCGGCCGTCCCACTCGCCGTAGAAGATCCGCTGCCACGGGCCGAGGTCCAGCTTGCCTGCCGTCACCGGGACGATGACTTCGTGGCCGATGGTCAGCGAACGAAGATGCGCAGCGGCGTTGTCCTCGCCGGTTCCGGAGTTGTGGCGAT
>DASVXU010000104.1:0-25841 GCA_036392515.1 Gemmatimonadaceae bacterium
CGCGTGCGCGTCGGCGTCGTCGGCTTCTCCGACCGCTTCCGCCAGGCGCTGCTCCCGGCGTTCTCCGGCCTCGCGCAGCAGCACGACTTCGAGATCGTCGGCGTGTCGGACATCTGGAGCCGGCGCCGCGAGGAAGGGGTGGCCGAGGTCGAGCGGCGGACCGGGCGCCGCCCGCGCGCCTTCCGCAACAACGAGGAGATGTACGACGCGCGCGCCACCGACGCCGTGTTCATCTCCACCGCCGACTTCCAGCACGCCTACCACGGCGTGGAGGCGATGCGGGCCGGTCAGGACGCCTACATCGAGAAGCCGCTCGCGCACACGATGAAGGACGCCCTCGCCATCCGCGACGCGGTGAAGCGCTCCGGCCGCATCGTGCAGATCGGCACCCAGCGCCGCAGCGCCGCGAACTACAAGCAGGCGAACGAGTATCTCCGCTCGGGGAAGTTCGGCGACATCGTGATGGCCGAGATGACCTGGAACGTCAACCAGCCGGGGCGCTGGCGCCGTCCCGCCCTCGTCGCCCAGATCCGCGAGCAGGACACCGACTGGAAGCGCTACCTGATCAACCAGCCGTGGGAGGCGTGGGATCCGCGGAAGTACCTCGAGTATCGCCTCTTCTGGCCGTACTCGTCGGGCATCCCCGACCAGTGGCTCGTCCACCAGATCGACACCGTCCACTGGTTCACCGACCTGCCGCATCCGCGCAGCGTCGTCGCCAACGGCGGCGTCTATCTCTGGAAGGACGGCCGCAAGAACTGGGACACGATCACGATCGTGTTCGATTACGGCCCGCTCGACGATCCGACGAAGGGGTTCCAGGTGACCTACTCGTCGCGCATGACCAACTCGGCCGGCGAGACGAAGGAGTACTACTACTCCAACGGCGGGATGCTCAACCTCGACACCAACGAGATCACGCCGACGGGCGGCCTGAGCGCAAAGGCGGCCGCCGAGATGCAGATGGCGGCGAATCTGCTGCCGGCGTCGAAGCTCTCCGACGCGGTGAAGACGGAGACGAGCGCGAACACCGGCGCCGATCCCTCGACCACCGCGCACATCCGCAACTGGATGGAGAGCGTCCGCGCGCGGCGGAAGCCGAACGCCGACGTCGAGGCGGGCTACAACCACTCGGTCGCGCTCTGCATGACGATCGCCGCGATGCAGACCGGCAAGAAGGTCACCTTCGACGACGTCCAGCAGCGCGTCGTCGTCGCCTGACGACACTCCGGACGGCGCGCCACCGCGCCGTCCGGGTCCTTCACTCTCATGCGATCCCGACCGATGCGCAGCACGCTCGCTCTCTCCGCACTGGCCGGCACGCTCGCCTGTACGCCGGCGGCGCCTGCCCCGTCACCCTCTCCCGCAACGACTGCAACGACCGCGACGACGATGACCGCGTCCTCGAAGCCGCGCGTCGAGCTCGTGGCCGACGAGGCCAATCGCCGGGTCGACGTGCTCGTCGGCGGCCAGCCCTTCACCTCGTACATCTATCCGACGGTCCTCAAGAAGCCCGTGCTCTTCCCGATCCGCACGGCGACGGGGCTCGTCATCACTCGCGGCTGGCCCCTCGAGCCGCGCCCGGGGGAGCGCGTCGACCATCCGCATCACGTCGGGCTCTGGCTCAACTACGAGAACGTCAACGGGCTCGATTTCTGGAACAACTCCGACGCGATCAAGCCGGAGAACGCGCCGAAGATGGGAACCATCGTGCACCGCTCCGCCACGCCGACGAGCGGGGACGGCGAGGGCTCGCTCGATGCGACCGCCGACTGGGTGGACTCGCAGGGGAAGGTTCTCCTCCACGAGCGGACGCGCTACGTCTTCCGGGCGTCGGGGGACGTGCGCACGATCGACCGCACGACCACGCTGACCGCGGCCGATCAGCCGGTCGCCTTCCCCGACGCGAAGGACGGGATGCTCGGCCTTCGCGTGCGGCGCGAGCTCGAGCTCCCCTCGACGAAGGCGGAGGTGTTCACCGACGCGAGCGGGCGGGCGACCGCGGTGCCCGTGCTGAACAACGCCGGCGTCACCGGGAATTATCACACCTCCGAGGGCGTCGAGGGCGAGGCGGCGTGGGGCACCCGCGGCCGCTGGACCAGCCTGTCCGGCGTCGTCGAGGGGCAGCCGGTCACCATCGCGATCTTCGATCATCCGCAGAACGTCGGCTTCCCCACTTACTGGCACGCCCGCGGTTACGGACTCTTCGCCGCGAACCCGCTCGGCCAGAAGATCTTCAGCAACGGCAAGCAGGAGCTGGGCTTCTCGCTCGCCCCCGGCCAATCGACGACCTTCCGGTACCGGATCGCGATCATCGCCGGCACGGCGACGCCGGCGTCGCTCGAGCGCGAGTACGCCGATTTCGCGGCCAGCGGGCAGTGATCGCGAACGCTCCAGCGCGACCCCACGTTGTATCATGAGTTCGCGGCGCCGCGCCAATGCGGCGGTCCGCTCTCTCTCGACAGTTGGATGACGGCATGACGGAAGATTCCCGATCGGATGGACGGCGGCGCAGCGCCGGGCGCGGCGCCGAGCCGCTGGTGCTGCATGAGGATCGCTTCTTCGATCCCGACCCCGCCGTCCGTCGAGTGGCCCGCGCCCTGTACGAGGAGACGCGTCACCTCCCCCTCGTCTGCCCACACGGACACGTCGAGCCCCGACTCCTCGCCGAGAACGAGCCCTTCCCGGAGCCGACCGCGCTCCTCCTCATCCCGGACCACTACATCTTCCGGATGCTCTACTCGCAGGGGATCGCGATGGAGGCACTCGGCGTCCCCACCCGCGACGGCGCGCCCGTCGAGCGCGACCCGCGGAAGATCTGGCAGCTCTTCGCCGGCCACTACCATCTGTTCCGCGGCACCCCCACCGGCGTCTGGCTCGACGCCGAGCTCCACGAGGTCTTCGGCATCCGCCGAAAGCTGGACGGGCGGAGCGGCCAGGCGATCTACGACGAGCTCGCGGAGAAGCTGAAGACCCCCGCCTTCCGCCCGCGCGCCCTCTTCGAGCGCTTCCGCATCGAGACGCTCGCGACGACCGACAAGGCGAGCGACTCGCTCGCGCATCACGCCGCGATCCGCGATTCGGGCTGGGAGGGCAACGTGATCCCGACCTTCCGCCCCGACGCGGCGCTGCGCATCGCGTCCCCCGCGTGGCACGAGGAGATCGACGCGCTGCAGCGTGCGAGCGGGATGGAGATCGGCGGCTACTCCGACTTCATCCGCGTGCTCGAGGACCGGCGCGCATTCTTCAGGTCGATGGGCGCGACGGCGACCGACCACGCGGTGGTCGAGCCGTACACGGCGACGCTCTCCGCGGCCGACGCCGAGCGCGTCTTCCAGCGCGCGCTGCACGGAGACGCGACCGCCGACGACCAGCGCCGCTTCGAGGCGCACATGCTCATCGAGATGGCGCGGATGTCCACCGAGGACGGGCTGGTGATGCAGCTGCATCCCGGCGCGCTGCGCGATCACAACGACCGCGTTGCCGCGCGCTTCGGTCCGGACAAGGGCGCCGACATCCCCGTCGCCACCGAGTACACCCGCAACCTCCGCGCGCTGCTCAACGCGTACGGGAACGATCCGCGTCTGACGCTCGTGCTCTTCACCCTCGACGAGTCCACCTACGCGCGCGAGCTCGCGCCGCTCGCCGGCCACTATCCCGCGGTGCGGCTCGGTCCACCGTGGTGGTTCCACGATTCCATCGAGGGGATGCGCCGCTTCCGCGAGCGGACGACGGAGACGGCGGGGATCTACAACACCGCGGGGTTCAACGACGACACGCGCGCCTTCTGCTCGATCCCGGCGCGCCACGACCTCGCGCGGCGCGTGGACGCCAACTATCTGGCCGGGCTCGTCGCGCGGCATGTGATCGACGAGAGCGACGCGCGCGAGATGGCCCGCGCGCTCGCCTACGATCTCGTGCGGAAGACATACAAGCTCGACGCGCCGCGGCCGGCGGCGAGCGCGGCCGCGGCGAGGCGGGCGGCATCGTGACCGCGGCGGCCTCACCGGCGTCCGGCATCGCGCGCCCGCGCGCGATCCACATCCATCCGATGGACGACGTCGCGGTGGCGACGCGCGCGTTAGGCACCGGCGAGGCGCTCGTCGTGGACGGGGAGCGCGTCACGACGCTCACCGAGGTCCCGGCCGGCCACAAGATCGCGCTCCGCGACATCGCCCCCGGCGAGCCGGTGACCAAGTACGGCTTCCCGATCGGGATCGCGACCGAGGCGATCGCGCGCGGCGCGTGGGTGCACTCGCACAACCTGAAGACCCACCTCGAGGGGATGGTCGAGTACGCGTACGCGCCGGCGCCGCGAACCGCCGAGCCGTCGCGCGCGATGCCGACCTTCGCCGGCTATCGCCGCGCCGACGGGCGCGTCGGGACGCGCAACGAGATCTGGGTGCTGAACACGGTCGGCTGCGTGAACTTCGTCGCCGAGGGGATCGCGCGGCTCTCCACTGAGCGCTTCCGCGGGGCGATCGACGGGGTGCACGCCTTCGGGCATCCCTTCGGCTGCAGCCAGCTCGGCGACGACCTGAAGAACACCCAGCGCATCCTCGCCGGTCTGATGAACCACCCTAACGCGGGCGGGGTGCTCGTCCTCGGCCTCGGCTGCGAGAACAACCAGATGGACGCCCTGCTCGCGATGGCGGGGGACGTGGACCGGAGCCGGCTGCGCTACTTCAACACGCAGGACGTGGTGGACGAGCGCGAGGCCGGCCTGAACGCGGTGGCCGAGCTGGTCGCGCGGATGGAGGGCGACCGCCGCGTCGAGTGCCCGGCGTCGGACCTCGTCCTCGGCCACAAGTGCGGCGGGTCGGACGGGTTCAGCGGGATCTCGGCCAACCCGCTCGTCGGGCGGATCGCCGACCGCCTGACGGCGCTGGGCGGCGGGGTCATCCTCACCGAGGTGCCGGAGATGTTCGGCGCCGAGCAGGTGCTCATGAACCGTGCGGCGAGCCGCGAGGTGTACGAGCGGATCGTCGCGATGGTGAACGACTTCAAGCAGTACTTCATCCGTCACGGGCAGCCGATCTATGAGAATCCCTCCCCGGGGAACAAGGCGGGCGGGTTGACGACGCTGGAGGAGAAGTCGCTCGGCGCGATCCAGAAGGGCGGGCACGCGACGGTGACGCGCGTGCTGCGCTACGGGGAACGGGCGACCACGGGCGGGCTCTCGCTGCTCGAGGCGCCGGGGAACGACGGGATCTCCTCGACGGCGATGACGGCGAGCGGGGCGACCGTGCTCCTCTTCACGACCGGACGCGGCACGCCGCTAGGCTTCCCCGCGCCGACGATCAAGATCTCGTCGAACAGCGAGATCGCCGAGAGGAAGCCGCACTGGATCGACTTCAACGCCGGCGCGCTCCTCGACGGGACGGTGTCGGCGGAGCAGCTCGCCGATGAGCTGTTCGCGTACGTCCTCGACGTCGCGTCGGGGCGGACGCAGACGAACAACGAGAAGACCGGCCATCGCGAGATCGCGATCTGGAAGGAAGGGGTGACGCTCTGATGGCGCTCCCCAGGCTGACCAGGGCACTCGTGCGCGAGGGGCGCGCCGGCGGCGGCGTGCTGCTCCCCACGCCGGCGCAGCTCGACCTGCCCGAGCGCGTCGTGCAGTTCGGGACGGGAGCGTTCCTGCGCGGCTTCGTGGAATTCTTCGTCGACGAGGCGAACCGCAACGGGAGCTTCGGCGGGCGCATCGTCGCGGTGGGATCGACGGGGAGCGGGCGCGACGCGCGGATCAACGACCAGGACGGGCTCTACACGCTCGTCGCGCGGGGCGTGGTCGCCGGCGAGCGGCGGGAGGAGCGCCGCGTGGTCGCGTCGCTGCGCCGCGCGCTCTCGGCGCAGAGCGAGTGGGACGAGGTGCTCGCGCTCGCGCGGAGCGCGGACATCCGGCTCGTCGTCTCGAACACCACCGAGGTCGGGATCACTCTCGACGAAGGCGATGATCCGACGGCGTCGCCACCGCGCTCCTTTCCCGCGAAGCTGGCGCGGTTCCTCGCCGAGCGTGCGCGCGCCTTCGGCGGCGACGCGCGTGGCGCGCTGGTCGTGATCCCCTGCGAGCTGATCGAGAGCAACGGCGACCGGCTGCGCGAGATCGTGCTCGAGCAGGCGCGCCGCGCCTGGCCCGACGGCGCGGTCGCCGACTGGATCGAGCGCCGCGTCACCTTCTGCAACACCCTCGTCGACCGGATCGTCCCCGGCGCGCCGTCTGCGGAGGATGCAGCCGCGCTGCGCGACGCGCTCGGCTACGAGGACGAGATGCTGACCACCGCGGAGACGTACCGTCTCTTCGCGATCGAGCGGCCGAAGACCGCGGCCGGAGCGGCGGCGCTCGAGGCGCTCGGGCTCACACGCGCCGACGCGGGGATCGTCGTCGCCGACGACATCGCGCCGTACCGCGAGCGGAAGGTGCGCCTGCTCAACGGCACGCACACGATCATGGTCCCGCTCGCGCTCCTCCACGGATGCGAGACGGTGCGCGAGGCGGTGGAGCACGAGGACATCGGCCGCTTCGTGCGGCGCGTGCTGCTCGACGAGATCGCACCGAGCACGGAGGCGCCGGGGGTGGAGGAGTTCGCGCGCGACGTGCTCGACCGCTTCGCGAACCCGTCGATCCGCCACGCGCTGATCGACATCACCCTGCAGGGGACGATGAAGATGCGCGTGCGGATCGTGCCGCTGATCGAGCGCTACGTGGCGCGCGGCGGACGAGCGCCGGCATCGCTCGCCTTCGGCTTCGCGGCCTATCTGCTCTTCATGCGCGGCGAGATCCAGGACGCACGGCGCCGCGACGGCGAGCGCGTCCCCGCCGACGACCAGGGGGAGAAGGTGCGCGCGCTCTGGGCGGCGCACGCCGACGACAGCGACGCGACGCTCGCGCGGCTCGTCGCGGCCGCCTGTGGCGACGAGTCGCTCTGGGGAACCGACCTGCACCGCGCGAACGGATTCGTCGCGGCGGTGACGGACAACCTGACGCGCATGGTTCGCGACGGCGTCCCCGCCGCGCTCGAGGCGCATCTCACGGAGGTGGCCGTATGACGAAGACGCGACCGGCCGCCCCGCCATCGCGCAGCGCGCTCGTGGAGGAGATCATCGGCTGCGGCGCGATCGCGGTCGTGCGGCTGAAGAGCACGGACGGAGTGCTCCGCGCCGTCGAGGCGATCCGCGCCGGCGGGATTCGCGCGATCGAGCTGACGATGACGACGCCGGGCGCGCTGGAGCTGATCGCCGAGACGGAGCGGACCTTCGGCGACGACGTGCTCGTCGGCGTCGGCTCGGTGCTCGACGCGGAGCAGACGCGCCAGGCGGTGGAGGCGGGGGCGCGCTACGTCGTCAGCCCCGTCTTCCGGCGCGCGGTGGTGGACGAGGCGCACCGGCTCGGCGTGCCGGCGATGCCGGCGGGATTCACGCCGACGGAGATCCTCGACGCGCACGAGGCGGGCGCCGATGTCGTGAAGATCACCCCGGCCGAGGTGCTCGGCCCCGCCTTCATCAGGGGCGTGCTCGCGCCGATGCCTTTCCTGCGGCTGATGCCGACCGGGGGCGTCACGCCGGACAACGTCGGCGAATGGCTGCGCGCGGGCGCCGTCGCCGTCGGCGTCGGGAGTGCGCTCGTCGATCCGAAGCTCGTCGCGGCGGGGGACTTCGCGACGCTCACCGAGCGCGCCCGCCGGATGGCGGCGGGAGTGGCCGGGGCGCGCGCCGGCGCGGCGGGGAAGACGAAGTGAAGCGCGTCGTCAGCTTCGGGGAGATCATGCTGCGGCTCTCCCCGCCCGGACAGGAGCGCTTCTTCCAGTCGCCCGAGTTGCGCACGTACTTCGGCGGGAGCGAGGCGAACGTCGCGGTGAGCCTCGCGCACTTCGGGGTGCGCAGCGACTACGTGACGCGGCTTCCGGCGAACGCGATCGGCGACGCCGCGCTGCGCGCGCTGCGCGCGGAGGGCGTCGGGGTCGAGCACGTCGTTCGCGGCGGCTCGCGGCTCGGGCTCTATTTCGTCGAATCGGGTGCCGACCTGCGGCCGATGCGCGTCGTGTACGACCGCGCCGGGTCTGCCTTCGCGCAGCTCGATCCGGCGGAGCTCGACTGGCCGTCGATCCTGAAGGACGCGGCGTGGCTGCACCTCTCGGGGATCACTCCGGCGTTAGGCGACGCGCCGGCGCGCGCGGCGCAGGCGGCCGCGACGGCGGCGCGCGCCGCGGGGGCGACCGTGAGCCTCGACCTGAACTACCGCCCCGCGCTGTGGACGGGGCGTGATCCGCGCGCGGTGATCCGCCCGCTGGCGCTGGCGTCGGACGTCCTCATCGCCAACCCGGGCGCGGTGGACGCGATGCTCGGCATCCGTGTGGACGGCGCGGCGGAGGGCGAGCGGCGGCTGACCGCGATCGCGGCGCGCGTGCACGAGGAGCTCGGCTGCGCGCAGGTGGCGATGACGCACCGCGAGGTGCTCTCCTCGAGCGAGCACGGATGGAGCGCCGCGCTCCACGATGCGAAGCGGAAGAGCACGCACGCGAGCCGGCGCTACCAGGTACGGCTCGTCGACCGCGTCGGCGGGGGAGACAGCTTCGCGGCGGCGCTGATCTTCGCGCGGCTGAGCGGTCGCACGGACGAGAATGCGATCGCCTTCGCCACCGCGGCGAGCGCGCTCAAGCTGACCATCCCCGGCGACTTCAACCGCGTGTCGGAAGAGGAAGTGGACCGGCTGCTGGAGGCGGGCGCATGACGCCGGCGGCACGGAACGAGGCGCTCGCGCACCGCAATGGCGCCGGCGAGCAACCGGGAGTGAGCAGATGCAGATGACCTTTCGCTGGTACGGGGTGGACGATCCCGTCACGCTCCAGAACATCCGCCAGATCCCGGGGGTGCGCGGCATCGTGAGCGCGCTCTACGACGTCCCCGTCGGCGCGGCGTGGCCCCTCGACCGCCTGACGCGGCTCGCCGAGCACGTGGACGCGGCCGGTCTGCGTTTCGCGGTCGTCGAGAGCATCCCGGTGCACGAGGACATCAAGCTCGGCAGACCGACGCGCGACCGGCTCGCCGACCAGTATGCCGAGAGCATTCGCGCGATGGGAGCGTTAGGCATCCCGGTGCTCTGCTACAACTTCATGCCGATCTTCGACTGGACGCGCACCGATCTCGCGATGCCGCTCCCCGACGGATCGACCGCCCTCGCCTACGACGACGCGGCGCTGGCGCGGATCGACCTCTCGCGCGGCACCGGCGATCTCCCCGGGTGGGCGGCGGCGTACGACGGCCCGACGCTCGCCGCGCTGCTCGCGGCGTACCGCGACGTGAACGAGGAGCGGCTCTGGGAGAACCTCGCCTGGTTCCTCGCGCGCGTCGTGCCCGTGGCCGAGAGCGTGAACGTGAAGATGGCGATCCACCCGGACGATCCGCCCTGGTCGATCTTCGGGCTGCCGCGGATCATCACGAACGGGCGCGCGCTCGAGCGCCTCGTGACGCTCGTCGACAGCCCGGCGAACGGCGTCACCTTCTGCACCGGCTCGCTCGGCGCCGATCCGGGAAACGATCTTCCCGCGATGACGCGGCGCCTCGGCGAGCTGCAGCGCATCAACTTCATGCACTGCCGGAACGTGAAGGTGACCGGCCCGCGCCGCTTTCACGAGAGCCCGCACCCCACCGCGCTCGGCGACGTCGACATGGCGGGAGTGCTGCAGGCGCTGCACGACACCGGCTTCACCGGGCCGATGCGCCCCGACCACGGACGGATGATCTGGGGGGAGCGGGGCAGACCCGGCTACGGGCTGCACGACCGCGCGTTAGGCGCGACGTATCTGCAGGGGCTGTGGGAGGGAATCGCGCGCGCGTCGAGCGGGGGCGATCGTGAGACGGCTGCTCGTCGCCGTGGGAGCTCGTGAGGGACCCCGGACTACAGGGGCCAGGGACCAGGGGTCAGGAACGGCGGTAGCCGCAGTTCCCGAGGCCTGGCTCCCGGCCCCTGCCGTTCAGCGCTGATCGAGCAGCCGCTGCGCCGCCATCATGTGTCCCTGAAAGGCCGGCGCCACCGTGGTCTCGAGGTTCTTGAGCTCCTCGTTCTGCGTCGCGGGAAGGAGCGTCCCCTTCACCGCGTCGAGCACGGCCTTGTGGAAGTCCACCTCGTGCTGCAGAAAGACGCGGTCGAACTCGGCGCCCTTCGCGGCCTTCAGCTCCTTCAGCGCCTTCAGGTGCGCCTGGTAGAGGGCGAAGTCCTTGCCCGGAGGAGTGGGGGTGACCTTCAGCTTCGCGGCGAGGTCGCGCCCCTGCTTCCGCACGACCGTGTGGTCGTGGACGAGCATCTTCCCGAAGTCGCGCACCTCCTTCGTCGTCCCCTTCTTCGCGGCGAGCGCGCCCGTCTCGATGTCCCAGCTGTTCGCCGCGTCGAAGATGGCGACGATGGTCGGATCGTCGAGCGCGGGCTTCGCCGACGCCGCGGCGGCTGACGCTCCCTCCGAGCGCGCCTGGGCGCCGAGCAGCAGCGGGGTGATGGTCAGGGCGGCGGCGATCGTGGCGGCCCGGAAGGTGAGCGGAACCCTCTGCATGGACGTGCTCCTGTGGATGAAGTGGCGACCTCGCGCGCCGACGGCGCGTCCGGTCGTTCCCCAAGGATGGAAGCAGCGCCGGAGTTTGTCAAGAAAAACTTTGACTTATTGTATCCCGGCGCACCGGGCGCTATTCTTCCCGGAGACGCGCCGGGAGCGAGCATGAGCTGGTGGACGCGACATTTCGGGGGGACGACACGCGGGCGGATCGTCGCGCTGCTGCGCCGCGGCGCGCGCAGCGTCGAGGATCTCGCGGCGGCGCTCGACCTCACCGACAACGCCGTGCGCGCGCAGCTCGTGACGCTGCAGCGCGACGGAGTCGTCGCGCCGGTCGGGATCAGGCGCGAGGGTACCGTCGGGAAGCCGGCCACGGAGTACGGGATCGCTCCCGACGCGGGGACGCTCTTCTCGAGCGCCTACGCTCCCGTCCTCGTCACCCTGCTCGACGTCCTCGGCGAACGCCACACCCGCCAGGAGCTCGTCTCGCTGATGCGCACCGTCGGTCGGAGGCTCGCCCCCGACGAGGTGACGAAGGGGCCGCTGGAGAAGCGCGCGAAAGCCGCGGTCGCCCTGCTCGGCGAGCTCGGTGGCGACGCCGAGCTCGTGGCGGTCGACGGTGGGTATGATGTGCGCGGCCACGGCTGTCCCCTCGCCAGCGCCGTCGTCGGCCATCCCGAGACCTGCCGCGCGGTGGAGACGCTGCTCTCCGAGGCGACCGGGACGACGGTGCGCGAGCACTGCGATCGCTCCTCGGGCTCGCCCTGCTGCCGCTTCTCCATCACCGCGGCCTGACGCTCTCCCCGACTCCCCGACTCCCGTGCAAACGAAGTTCTTCCGCTGGTCCGACATGCCGAAGGAGCGCGTCACCGACCAGATCTCGCGCCGGCTCGTCACGGGGGAGCGCATGATGCTCGCCCACGTCTACCTCGAGAAAGGGAGCATCGTGCCGAAGCACTCGCACGAGAACGAGCAGCTCACGTACATCCTCGAGGGGGCGCTGCATTTCTGGATCGGCGAGGACGGCGCCGAGGAGGTCGTGGTGCGCGCGGGGGAGGTGCTGTGGATCCCGTCGAACGTCCCGCACAAGGCGCAGGCGCTCGAGGACACGCTGGACGTTGACGTCTTCAGCCCGCCACGCGAGGACTGGCTGAACCACACGGACAGCTACTTCCACCAGAAGTAGCGCATGCCGACACTCCCCGAGTGGGTGCGCTCGCTTCCCTCGGCGACCCTGGCCGGCGCGCTGGGGATCGAGATCGTCGAGCTCACCGACGAGCGCGTGGTCGCGACGATGCCGGTGGACGACCGGACGCGGCAGCCCTACGGCCTCCTCCACGGCGGCGCCTCGATCGCGCTCGCCGAGACGGTGGCGTCGCTCGGCGCGGCGGGCCGCGTGGATCGCGAACGCCAGGCGGTGGTGGGGCAGGAGATCAACGGCAACCACATCCGCGCGGTGAGGGATGGCGTCGTCCGCGCGGTGGGCACTCCGCTGCACGTCGGCCGCACGTCGCAGGTATGGTCGATCGAGATCAGGGACGAGGCCGGGCGGCTGGTCTGCGTTTCGCGGTGCACTCTAGCCGTCGTCGAGCTGCAGGGGCCAGGGGCCAGGCGTTAGGCGCGGCGCGAACCGCAGTCAACGCGGTTCCTGACGCCTGGCCCCTAAAGGACACGAAACATGGATCTCGGACTGAAAGGCAGGACCGCCCTCGTCGCGGCCTCCAGCAAAGGCCTCGGCCGCGCCGTCGCCGAGGAGCTCGCGGCGGAGGGCTGTGACCTCGTGATGTGCGCGCGAGGGAAGGAGGCGCTCGAGGAGGCCGCCGCCTCCATACGGGCCGCGTCGAAGCGGAAGGTCGTCACGCTCGCGGCGGACCTTTCGAACCCCGACGACGTCGCGCGTGTCGCGGACACCGCGCTCCGCGAGTACGGGCACGTGGACGTGCTGGTCAACAACGGTGGCGGGCCGCCGGCGGGCCCCTTCGAGTCGCATTCCGTGGAGACCTGGGCCGCGGCGGTGCAGCAGACGCTCCTCTCCACCGTCGCGCTGACGCGAGCGCTCCTGCCCGGGATGAAGGAGCGCCGCTGGGGGCGGATCGTGAACATCACCTCGATCGCCGTGAAGCAGCCCGTGGACAACCTGATCCTGTCGAACAGCGTACGCGCGGCAGTCACGGGGTTCGCGCGCACGCTCGCGAACGAGGTCGCCCCCTTCGGGATCACGGTGAACAACGTCATGCCCGGCTACACGCGCACCGACCGGGTGACCAGCCTCGCCGCGAAGAACGCCGAGCTGCGAAAGACGACCGCCGAGGAGCAGCTCGCGATCTTCGAGAGGACCATTCCCATGGGGCGGCTGGGCGAGCCGCGGGAGTTCGGCGCCATGGTCGCCTTCCTCTGCTCGGAGCGGGCAAGCTACACCACCGGCGCCTCGATCCCGGTGGACGGCGGGTGGATCCGCGCCCTCCTGTAGCGCCACGCCGCGCCCCTGACCGGTCGGGCAGGTCCTGACCGACACGGGACACAGGACCAGTGTTGCGCGGATCACCTCCTGGTGTAATTTCGTCCGCGCTGCATCTAATTCCCCCCGGCTCACCGAAGCACCGCAGTCCCGCAACCGATCCCGCGCCAGCCTTCCTGGCCGGTCGCACTCCTCACGAAAGCCTCCTGGTGCACGCGCGCGGCCTCCAGCCCAGCGCGATGGCTCCTTTTTTTTCAGCTCACCGATGTGGGTGAGCCGCCCGTCGTCGTTCGCTGTCCTTCACATCATCGCAGGGATTCACCCGAGGAGTGTCGCATGATCCGTCGTACCAAGTGGGTATCCGCGCTCGCCATCGCTGCCGGGGCCACGGCCGCCGCGTGCGCCGACAATACGATCACCCAGCCCGCGGCCCGGTCCGGAGCGCAGCTGAGCGTCGCGGGCGAGGGCGCCGCGGCGAAGCAGTATGTCATCGTCGGCTCGCTGCCGAGCAACCTCGAGGCGAAGGTCGCCGCGTTCGGCGGGAAGCTCACCGCGAGCTATCCGCAGATCGGCGTCGCGATCGCCGAGGGCGATGACGCCTTCGCCGCCAACGCGGCGGGGCTGAAGGGGATCGAGACGGTCGTGCAGGACGTGGTGTTCGAGCAGGCGCAGCCGAAGGTCGTCGATCTCGACGAGAGCGCGTTCGCGGTCGCGAGCGAGGGCGTCACGGAGTCGACGATCGCCGACACCTACGCGAACCCCTACTACTTCGCCGAGTGGGGCCCGCGCGCGATCGGCGCGCCGGCGGCGTGGGCGGCCGGCTATCGTGGCGCCGGCGCTCGCGTCGCGATCCTCGACGGTGGTCTCTACACGAACCACCAGGACCTCGCCGGCGCGATCGACATCGCGCGCTCGCGCTCGTTCGTGCCGAACAAGGCGTTCGACTCGGACGTCGGCACGCTCTGGCATGGCACGCACGTCGCCGGCATCGTCGGCGCGCGCGACAACAAGCTCGGCGTCGTCGGCATCGCGCCGGAAGCGACGCTGATCGGCGTGAAGGTCCTCCACAACGGCGGCGGCACCTTCGGCTGGGCGATCAACGGCATCATGTACGCCTCGACCCCGATCGCGCAGGGCGGCGCCGGGGCGCAGATCATCAACATGAGCCTCGGTGCCCTCGTCGATAAGGGTCAGCCGGGCTACTCGGACGCCGGTCTCCGCTCGCTGATCCGCGCGATCGATCGCGCGACGGCCTACGCGTGGGACAACGGCGTGACGGTGATCGCCGCCGCGGGCAACGACACGACGAACCTCGACAATCGCGCCTTCATCAACCTGCCGAGCCAGACGAACAAGGTCATCTCGGTCGCCGCGACGGGTCCGATGGGTTGGGCGTACGGTGCGACGGACTACTCGCGCCAGGCCTCGTACACGAACTCGGGGAAGGCGGGCGTCGACCTCGCCGCGCCGGGCGGTGACTTCGCGTACCCGACCAACGAGCTGTGCACCGTGTTCAACCCGAGCCGGACGGGCGGGCTCCGGACAGCCTGCTGGGTGTTCGACATGTACCTGAGCACGAGCCGCGGCAGCTCGGCGGCGGGCAGCTACTCGTGGGCGGCCGGCACGAGCATGGCCTCGCCGGCGACGGCCGGCGTCGCGGCGCTCATCGTCGGCAAGTACAGCGGGATGATCACCCCCGCCGCGGTCCGCGCCAAGCTGCAGCAGAGCGCGGAAGACCTCGGCAAGCCGGGCAACGACGAGGTCTACGGCATGGGCTGGATCAACGCCGGACGGGCAGTGCAGCAGTAGGACGGAGCCCGGGTGCCAGCCTCCAGGCGTTAGGCACTGCGGCGGAAAGCAAGCAACGGCGGGAGCTGCGATGGTATGCAGTTCCCGCCGTTGTCGTTACGCAGTGCCTGACGCCTGGCTCCTGACCCCAGCAGTCCTACCGCGGGTCCGGCTCGTTCGGCAGATCCTCCTCCTCGTCCACCTCCTCGCTCCGCACCTGACCACCCGGGGCGTTCGCGGTGCGCTCGACGCGAAGGACCTGCTGCAGCTTCTGGCTTCCCGCGACGAGGGTGACGAGGTAGTCGCCGCTCTCCACCGGGGGCGGGCCGCCGCGGCCGAAGCCGCCGCCCGTCTGGATCCCGGCGCGGCGCATCGCGGTGAAGACGTCGCTGAGAAGCTCGCGATCGACCTCGCCTTCGCCGGCCGACTCGCCACCGGCCGCGCCGCCGCGACGACCGCGCGCCGCGGTGTCAGCGGGTTCGCGGCGACGAGCCGCGCTTGTGTCACGCTCGGCGCGCTCCGCACGTTCGTTCGTGTCGCGGGCAGCCGTCGTGTCGCGGCCGCGACGCGCGCCCTGCGGCGCGGCACCCTCGCCGGGCCGTTCCACGAACCGGTTGGGTTGGCCGCCGCCGCCACCGCGACGGAAGAGATCCTGCGCACCGCTGTTGATGCGCGACTTGATGCGCTCCAGCTCCTCGCGCGAGCCGGCGCCCGCCGTCACCATGCTGTCGATGATGCGGTCGATCTTGCGCAGGTTCATGATGCTGTCGCGCTTCTGCGCCGGCGACAGCGGCGACGCCGGGGGCGTCTTGCCGCGGAAGTCCCACGTCACGCGATGGATCCCCGCGCCGCCCGGACCCTCGAGCGAGCGGATGGTGTCGCCGCGGACGTCGGTGATGACGAGCTTCGCGCGGTCGCGCGCGCTCCCCGAGGTCAGGCGATAGACGATCTCCGCGCCGTACGCTGGGCCGTTCGCCTCGAAGTGCTTGTGCCCCGGCTCCGTGCTCGCCCCGGGCCGCTCGCCGTACTGATAGGCCGTCTTCGGTGCGAAGAGATACGCGCCCGCGGTGAGCACGCTGTCGCTCATCTGCTCGAGCGCCGAGACGTCCACCGCCCACACCGAGCGCCCGTGCGTCGCCGCCATCAGCTCGTGGTCGCGCGGATGGATCTTGAGGTCGTACACCGGCACCGTGCCGAGTCCCGTCATGAACTTCTGCCAGCTCTGGCCGCGGTCGCGCGAGACGTACGCCGCCACGTCGGTGCCGACGAAGAGCAGATCGCGGTTCACGGGATCCTCGCGGATCACGTGCACGTAGTCCGGCCCGCCGTCGGGCAGCCCAGCCGCGATCGAGCGGAAGCTCTGCCCGAAGTCGGTGCTGACGTAGAGGTACGGCTTGAAGTCGTCGTTCCGGTGGTTGTCGAAGGCGACGTAGACGGTGTTGCTGTCGAAGTGCGAGGGCTCGATGCGCGACACGTACGTCTCGTTAGGCACCCCGGGGAAGCGCGTCGTGATGTTCTCCCACGTCGCGCCGTCGTTCTTCGTCATCCAGACGTTGCCGTCGTCGGTGCCGGCGAAGAGGATCCCGGGCCGGATCGGCGACTCGGCGAGCGCGACGACGGTGCCGTAGGTCTCCGCGCCGGTCGCGTCGAGGGTGACGCCGCCGGTGGAGTCGGTGCTGTAGGCGATCTTCGCCCGCTGCTGCTTCGAGAGATCGGGGGAGATCGGGACGAGGTTGTCGCCGCGGTTCGTGCTCTTCAGGACGCGGTTGCCGCCGATGTAGAGCGTCGACTGCGAGTGCGCCGAGAGGAAGAAAGGCGTGTTCCAGTTCCAGCGCAGGTCGAGGAGCGCGCTGTCCGCGCGCTGGCGCGCACGGAGCTGCGCGACGCGCTGCTGCTGCTGCTTCGTCGCCGGCCGCGTCGTGTCGCCGCGCTCGACGAGGATCGAGTCCTCGAACTGGATGAAGCGCGGCCGCCAGGTCGGCTTCTGCAGCCCGACGCGCTCGCCGGTGCGCAGGTCGTAACGGCCGATCGCGCCGCCCTGCGACTCGGAGTAGACGATGTTCGGATCGGTGAGATCCTGCGCCGTGTAGAATCCGTCGCCGCCACCGACGGTGAACCAGTCGCTGTTCGTGATCGAGCCCTCGCGCGTGCGGCTCGGCCCGCACCACGAGCCGTTGTCCTGCAGTCCGACGCAGACGCGGTACGGGATCTCCATATTGTAGCTGATCTCGTACGGCTGGCTGATCGCGAGGATGTCGAGGAAGTCGTAGTTGCCCCCGCGATCCCACGTCTGCGAGACGCCCCCGTCGTTGCCGACGATGAAGTGCTCGGGATCGTTCGGGTCGATCCACATCGCGTGGTGGTCGACGTGGATGCCGTTGGTCGCGGTGCGCACGGTCTTCCCGCCGTCCTCGGAGAAGTTCACCGGCGTCGACGACCAGTAGACGCGATCGGGGTTCTTCGTGTCGACGCGCACCTGCGAGTAGTAGAAGGGGCGCACGTCGCGGTCGTTCATCCAGCGCCAGGTCTTCCCGCCGTCGGCGGAGCGATAGAGGCCGCTGAGGAGACGCTGGGTACGGCGGGCGCGCGGGTTGAGCGAATCGCTCGCCGGCTGCGCGGTGCGCGAGGCGGCGTCCTTGCCGCGGATCGAGTCCGCCTCGACGAGCGCGTAGACGACGTCGGGGTTGCTGCGCGAGATGGAGATCCCGATGCGTCCCTTCGTCGTCTCGGGGAAGCCGCCGCCGCGCACCTCGGTCCACGTCTCGCCCCCGTCGGTGCTCTTCCAGAGCGCGGAGCCGGGGCCGCCGCTCTTCAGGTAGTACGGCCCGCGCACGCGCTGGTAGCTCGACGCGAAGAGGACGTTCGGGTTGGTGGGATGGATCGCGACGTCGACGAAGCCGGTGCGGTCGTCGATGAACTTCACGAGCCGCCACGTCTTCCCGCCGTCGGTGGTCTTGTAGAGACCGCGATCCTTGTTCGGTCCCCACGCATGGCCGAGCGCGGCGACCCACGCGGTGTTCGGGTCGGTGGGATGAACGACGATGCGGCCGATGTGCTGCGTCGCGGCGAGGCCGAGGAACTGCCAGCTCTTCCCGCCGTCGGTGGTCCGGAAGATCCCGCCGCCGGGGGAGATGGAGTTGCGCGAGTTCTGCTCGCCGGTGCCCGCGTAGACGACGTTGGTGTCGGAGGGCGCGATGGCGAGCGCGCCCATCGAGATCACGCGCTGGTCGTCGAAGACCGGGCGGAAGGTGGTGCCCGCGTTGGTGGTCTTGTAGATCCCGCCGGCGACGGTCGCGACGTAGAAGGTCTTCGACGGGCTGGGGATCCCGGCGATGTCGGCGATGCGTCCGCCCATGTTCGCGGGGCCGAGGGGGCGCCAGCGGAAGGCGGCGACGACGGTGGAGTCGAGCGGGGCGCGCCGGGCCGGCATCGCGGCCGATTGCGCTCCGAGGGGGGCGGCGGCGAGTGAGACCGACGCGAGGAGGAGGGGGAGCCGGGGGAGAGTAGGGGTTCTCACGGCGCTCGGTGAAGAGGGAGGGGGACGTGCGATTGTGACGAAGGTACGCAGAGGAGCCCGAAGGTGTTGATCGGGGGGCGGCCGGGCAATGTCGCGGTCGTGGTCGAATGCCCGAGCTTGCTTGCATGAATGGACCGGACACCACAATTTGCGCCGCGCGCGCGAGCTGTGGCGTGCATCACACTTTTTCGGCGACGAGGCTGAAAAATGGAAGGGCACAACGAGGTCCCCACCGGTGCTGGTGGGGTGAACGCGCACGCGTTCGGCCAGCGTGGGATGCTGCATCATCCCACCATCGTCCCCCTGGCCGACCTGCTCCCCGATGATCTGCACCGGGAGCCGGAGCCCCCCGCGGACGACGCGCCCTGGTTCGTGCCCGCGCCGGTCTGGCGCTGGACCGTCGTCGTGGAGGGGACCTGCGCCCGCGCTTCGACGACCTTCACCGACCGCCGCCGCGACGCGCTGCTCAGCGCGACCCGCTTCATCGAGGCTGCCAAGCGGATCGTCCGCTTCGAGCCGAACCGTCTCGACGCGTCGATCGCGCACGAGCCGGATGGCGCGATGGCGCTGCCTAACGCGGTCAACGGCCGCTACACGCTGCAGCTCGAGCTGCGCGACGCCGACGCTCAGACGGTGGTGCGCGTCTACGAGAAGCTGACGCGCGAGGCGTGGACGATCGGGCGGCTGAGCCGGACGCGCTTCGCCTTCGAGCCCTATCGCACGAACCCCGTCCCCTCGTACGGCCAGTACGTCGCCGACGCGACGGGCACCTTCGCGACGACGGTCCGACTCTAGCGCGCGGCTCTCGCGCCGGGGGGCGCGCGGTGCTATTCAAGTGAGCGGTCACGACCCGACCCTCACCGCACACCGCGATGCGTCTCGCCCTCCGCTCCCTCGCGCTTCTTCTCGCCGCGACCGTCCCCGTCACGCGCGCCCTCGCGCAGCAGCGCCCACTCGGCGTCTTCGAGCGGCAGACCGACGTCGGCGGACCGTCGCGCCACGGCTCGACGACGTACGACCCCGTGCGCCAGCGCTACACCGTCGCCGGCGGGGGTCGCAACATGTGGGTCGATCGCGACGAGCTCCACTTCGTCTCGAAGCGCCTGACGGGGGACTTCATCCTCACCGCGCGGGCGCGACTGCTCGGCAAGGGCGTCGAGCCGCACCGCAAGCTCGGGTGGACGGTGCGCTCCAGCCTCGCGGCGGGATCGCCGCACGTGACCGCAGCCGTGCACGGCGACGGGCTGACCGCTCTGCAGTGGCGGCGCTCCGCCGGCGCGATCACCGAGGAGGAGCGCTCGCCGGTGCACGGCGCCGACGTCATCCAGCTCGAGCGGCGCGGCGACACCTTCATCATGTCCGTCGCGCGCTTCGGCGACACGCTCACCACGACGAAGCTCACCGGCGTCTCGCTCGGCGACACGGTGTACGTCGGGCTCTTCGTCTGCGCGCACAACGACACGGTGGTCGAGCGCGGCAGCTTCGAGAACGTGCGCATCACGATCCCCGCGCCGGCGGATCTCGTTCCCTACCGGCAGTATCTGGCGAGCGATCTCGAGACGATGGACGTCGCGACGGGGGAGCGGCGCGTCCTCTTCCACGCGCCCGGCTCGATTCAGGCGCCGAACTGGACGCGCGACGGAAAGGCGCTGATCTACAACGGCGACGGGAAGCTGTATCGCTTCGATCTCGCGACGCGGCGGCCGACCGCGATCAACACCGGCACGGTGACGAGCAACAACAACGATCATGTCATCAGCTTCGACGGACGGATGCTGGCGATCAGCAGCTCGTCCGCCGCCGACAGCGGCAACTCGATCGTGTACACCGTCCCGCTCACCGGCGCGACGCCGACGCGCGTCACCGGGCGCGGGCCGTCGTATCTCCACGGCTGGTCTCCCGACGGGAAGCAGCTCGTGTACGTCGGCCAGCGCGGCGGAGAGTTCGACATCTATCGCATCGCGGTGACGGGCGGCAACGAGGAGCGGCTGACGACGACGCCCGGCCTCGACGACGGCCCCGAGTACTCGCCCGACGGACGGTGGATCTACTTCAACTCGGTGCGCAGCGGGACGATGCAGCTCTGGCGCATGAGGCCCGACGGAAGCGGCGCCGAGCAGCTGACGAGCGACGGCTGGAACAACTGGTTCCCGCACGTCTCCCCGGACGGGAAGTGGATCGTCTTCATCTCCTTTCCTCCCGACGTCTCACCGTCGGACCATCCCTTCTACAAGCACGTCTACCTCCGCCTGATGCCGGCCAACGGCGGAGCACCACGCGTGATCGCCTACGTCTACGGCGGCCAGGGCACGATCAACGTGCCGTCCTGGTCGCCCGACTCGAAGAAGATCGCGTTCGTGAGCAACAGCGGAGAGAAGTAGGCTCCGCGGGGTCGGCATCGGATCGTTCGCCCTCGCCGCTCCGTGACGGCGACCCGACCTCGGGCTCCTTGGCACGGGCCGTGTGCGCCACGTACGATTCGAGCATGGCCGACTCGCCCCCCGACATCGCCGCGCGATACGTGGTCCGCCGCGCGACGATCGCCGATCTCGAGACGATGGTCCGCCACCGGCGAGCAGTCTTCGAGGAGAACGGGAAGACGCGCGACCTCGATCTCGTGGACCGCAACTTCGCGGAGTGGGTGCCGCCGCGCCTCGACGCGACCTACTTCCACTGGCTCGCGGATCACGAGGAGCGCGCGGTCGCGAGCGCGGCGCTGCTCCTGCTCGACTGGCCCCCGGCGCCGCGCGACCCGCGCGGCGGGATGGGATTCGTGTACAGCGTCTGGGTGGATCCCCCGCACCGGCGACGCGGAGTGGCGCGCGCGGTCATGGAGGCGCTGCATGCGTGGGCCGAGGAGCACGAGGTCGGCACCCTCGCCCTGCACGCGAGCGACTCCGGCCGCCCGCTCTACGCCGCGTTAGGCTACCTGCCGACCAACGAGATGCGTCTCGACCTGCTCGCGCGGCGCCGCGACTGAGCGCCGGCGCGGGGGTGTGTGCATGGAATCCCGCGACGCGCGTCCCATGCACACACCGGGAAGCGGTCAGCTGCTCTTGCGGTCGCCCTTGTCGCCCTGGCCGTGCTTCGCTTCGTGCTGTGCGTCGCGCTTGCGGTCCTGCGACAGCGAACGGCCGACGTCGTCCTGCTCCTCGGTGAACTGGCCCTGCTCGTCGCGGCGGACGTAGCGCTTGTCGCCGTCGTTCGGCTCGATGAGCTCGCGTTCTCTCGCCATCGGTGCACTCCTGGAATGAGACGATCTCCGGAGGTGCACGGCGAGTGCCACTCATCACCGCCGTCGAGGTCGTCATGCCCCGCATCCCCGCTCTCCCCATCCTCGCGCTCGTCGCGATCGCCGCCTGCTCCGTCGCGCCGGCGCAGCGCGCGCGCACCGCACCAACGCCCGCCGCGGAGAAAGTCGACGTCGATCACGCCGCCGCCGCGCCCGGCGAGGACGCGCTCGCCCGCCTGCTCATCCGCGCCGCGGACATGGGAGTCGAGGTCGAGAAGCCGGACGCCGTGAGCGAGCGGGTGGTCGCTCTCGCGCCCACGTTCGGCGGCTACGTCGAGTCGTCGGGCTCCGGCGGCGATCCGATCTCGCACGACGACCGGCGCGTCGTCCTGCGCGTGCCGAGCGCGTCGCTCGACGCGGTGATGGACTCCGTCGCGCGGCTCGGCCACGTCGTCTCGCGGTCGCGGAGCGCGGAGGACGTGACCGACGACGTCGTGGATCTCGACGCGCGGGTGACGAGCTTGCGCGCGAGCCGCGACCGGCTGCGACAGCTTCTCGATCGCGCGACGAGCGTGAGCGAGGTGCTGACCGTCGAGCGCGAGCTCGCGCGCGCGCAGGCGGAGCTCGACAGTCTCGAGGCGCGACTGACGCAGGCACGTGGCCAGGTGGCGCTCGCGCGGCTCACGGTGTCGCTGAAGCGCCGCCACGTCCTCGGACCGCTCGGCCTCGCGCTCAAGGGGATCGGCTGGGTCGCCGCGAAGCTGTTCGTGATCCGCTGAGCGGGCGCGGGCACGCTTGCAGTTCCGCGGGCCGCGCGCATATGCTGGGGGCGATGGCGAATCTCGAAGAATCCGGCATGGTGACGTCGCCCCCAGCGGCGCCGGCCATCTTCGCCGACCCGATCGCGCGCGCGCTCCTCGAGGAACGGCGCGACCAGGCGGAGCGTCTGCTCAACCGCGTGCGGATCGTCGTGCTGCTCCTGCTCGGCGTGGCGGCGGTCGCGTACGCGCCGACGCTCTCGCCGGCGCTCGACCGCGCGAACGCGAGCGTGCTGCTGCCGACGATCGCGTGGGCGCTCGCGCAGGAGTGGTGGCTCGGACGCCGCGCGCGGCTCCCGGGATGGATCGCGATCGTCAACCCGATCGTCGACATCACCGCGGTGAGCGCGATCATCGTCGGCTACGGCGTGGCGTCGTCGGCGGCGCTGGCGCTGAAGAGCCCCGTCGCGCTCACGTACTTCCTCGTCCTCGCCGGCCGCCCGATCGCGTCGTCGCTGCGGAAAACCATCGCCGCCGCGACGGTGGTGGTCGTCCAGTACGCGGCGATCGTGCTCTTCTTCGTGGCCACCGGTCGCGCCTCGCTCGCGACCCCGCTCGCAGCCTCGGCAGGCGGGGGGATCTCCCCGCTCGACGAGGCGGCGAAGCTCCTCTTCCTCGCGTTAGGCGGGGCGCTCGCCGTCTACGCGACGCTCTGGCATGAGCGCGTGGTGCACGGCTACCTGCTCGAGACGCGCGAGCGCGCGCGGACCCAGGAGCAGCTCGCCGAGGCGCAGCTGCACTCGCTGCGGCTCCAGCTGCAGCCGCACTTCCTCTTCAACACGCTGAACACGATCATCGCGCTCATCGGGCCCGAGCCGCGCGCGGCGGAGCGGATGGTGGCGGGGTTGAGCGAGCTCCTGCGCGCCTCGCTCCGCCTCGCCGACGAGCAGGAGGTCCCGCTCGCGCGCGAGCTCGATCACCTGCAGCTCTACGTGGACATCCAGCAGACGCGCTTCGGCGACCGGCTCGACGTCGACATGGAGGTGGACCCGGCGGTGCGGAGCGCGCTCGTGCCGAGCCTGCTGCTGCAGCCGCTGGTCGAGAACGCGATCCGCCATGGGATCTCGCCGCGCGCGACCGGCGGCCGCATCTCGGTGCGCGCGACGCGCGACGCCGACGAGCTGCGGCTCGAGGTGCAGGACGACGGCGTCGGGATGCCGGCGACGGACGGGGCGCCGGCGCGCGAGGGCGTCGGGCTGCGGAACACCCGCGAGCGGCTGCGCCGGCTGCACGGAAAGCGGCACCGCTTCGCGTACGAGAGCCGTCCCGGATGGGGGTTCGCGGTCAAGATCACGCTTCCCTTCCGCACGGAGACGGGGGCCTGATGAGCAGCCTCTCCACCGCGCCCAACCCGCCGGCCGCGCCGGTCATCCGCGCGATCGTCGTCGACGACGAGCCGCTGGCGCGTCGTCACCTGCGCTCGCTCCTCGCGCTCGATCCCGAGCTGACCGTCGTCGCCGAGTGCGCGACGGGAGTCGAGGCGGTGACGGCGATCCGTCTGCATCGCCCCGAGCTCGTCTTCCTCGACATCCAGATGCCGGAGCTCGACGGCGTTGGCGTCGCCGAGACCATCGGCGCGCGCGCGATGCCGATCACCGTGTTCGTCACGGCGCACGACGACCGCGCGCTCGACGCCTTCCGCGTGCACGCGGTGGACTACCTGCTCAAGCCGGTCGATCGCGGCCGCTTCGCGCTCGCGCTCGGCCGGGCGAAGGACATGCTGCGCGGCCGGATCGCGCGCGACCCGGCGCGCTTCGAGGCGATGCTCGCCGCGCTCCGCCCGACGCGCGCGCTTCCCACCGACGCGCCCGGCGAGCGGCTGGCGGTGCGCGTCGAGGGACGGACGATGCTGCTGCGGGCGCGCGAGATCGACTGGATGAGCGCGGACGACAACAACGTCATCATCCACGCGGGCGGACGCACGCTGCGCATCCGCGACACGCTGAGCGCGGTGGCGGAGCGGCTCCCCGCGGGGTTCGTGCGCGTGCACCGCTCGGCGCTCGTCAACGCGGCGCGCGTGACCGAGGTGCGCTCGGCAGAGCAGGGCGAGTACGAGATCGTGCTCGTGGACGGGACGGTGGTGCAGAGCGGACGGCGCTTCCGCGACGCCGTCCATTCGCTGGTGGGCAGGAACAGGACGTAGCTCACCACGCGGGGGCGTCGCTTGCCCCGCGTCGGGTGTCGCTCACCCCACGACCGTTGCGTGCGCGCGTCCCGCTCCTACGTTGGCGAGACGGACAGACCCGGAGGAATTCATGTCGAATGTCAGGTTCGGTTTCGCCGCGATCGTGTCGATCGCGGCCATAGTCGCATGCGGCGGGGACAGCGGGACGAACCCGGGAACGGGCGGCGGCGGGGGCGGCGGCGGTGGGGGGACGCTCGTGCACGCCGCGCGCGTGACGGCGACGACGGGGCTCACGTTCAGCCCGAGCAACGTCTCGATCGCCCCCGGCGACACGATCTACTACACCTTCGAGACGGTGCAGCACAACGTCGTGTTCGACACGCAGGGCGCGCCGGCGAACGTCGGCACCTCGTCGAGCACGACGGTGAAGCGCCAGTTTCCCACGGCGGGGACGTACGACTACCACTGCAGCCTGCACTCGGGGATGACCGGCAAGGTCACCGTCCAATGAGCGCGCGCGGCTGGGTCGCGGCGGCGACGCTCGCCGGCGCCGCCCTCGGCCCGCGCGCCGCGCTGGCGCAGTGCCGGCCGCCGGAGGGATCGAACGAGGCGAAGCTCCTCGCCTACTACGCGGCGCCGATCGTCTTCGCGCCGCAGACCGCCCCACGAGTCTCGCGCCAGCCGATCACGTTAGGCGGCGAGCTCACGTACATCCCGGAGCCCGATCCGTCGCTGCAGCGCACCGGCGTCTGCTTCACGCCGAAGCAGGAGTCGACGCAGCTCTCACCCGTCTTCCCGCGCCCGCGGCTGTCGATCGGGCTGCCGTACGGCGTGCTCGTCGAGGCGAGCTACCTGCCGCCGATCAAGGTGGCGGACGCGGAGGCGAACCTCTTCAGCGGCGCGATCTCGCTCTCGCGCGCGCTCGTCGAGACGGGCGGTGCGCCGGTCGTCGCGGCGGCGCGCGTGCACGTGACG
The DNA here is from genome assembly GCA_036392515.1 of Gemmatimonadaceae bacterium. Classification (GTDB taxonomy): domain Bacteria; phylum Gemmatimonadota; class Gemmatimonadetes; order Gemmatimonadales; family Gemmatimonadaceae; genus JABFXC01. Next base: position 25,458 of record DASVXU010000104.1, read on the forward strand.
CGCGGCTGGGTGCGCGGCGCGATCACCTGCGCGAAGAAGGCGCTGCAGACGCGGGACTCGAGCGCGCCCTGCTACGGGAGCGCGCCCTCGCGCGACACCTTCCATCCGGACATGTGGGGAATCGACGGCTCGATCGGCCGCGCCTTCGCCTCGGGCCGGCTCGACCTCTTCGCCGGCGGCGGGGTGAACTGGCTCGCGCCGCGCTTCCGCGTCGGCTTCACGAGCGGGACAGGACTCGTCGACAACACCCTCGTCGAGGTGGACCTCCGCCGCGCCGCATGGTTCGCGGGGGGAACCTGGCGGCTGCTCCACGCCTGGTCGGCGACGGGGCAGCTCTACGCGGTCCCGGGGGACGTGACGCTCGGCAGGATCGGGATCATGGGG
>DASVXU010000105.1:0-11497 GCA_036392515.1 Gemmatimonadaceae bacterium
GTAGGTCATGGCCGAGAATGCGGTCGACTCATCAAAGCACCACCACCGCCGCACCGCTCCCCGAAGCCAACCGACGCACCTTCGTTCAACGTTCATCGCGCATCGCGGTATCGTTGACACGCCTTCCGCTCGTTCGCCTGCACGTGTATCCCGCGTTATCATGCGGAATGGCCCGCACCCTCTCACCCGACGACATCCGCGATCAGGTCATCTCCTGGCGCCGGCACCTGCATCGCAACCCGGAGCTCTCCTTCCACGAGATGAACACCTCGCGCTTCGTCGCCGAGACGTTAGGCGGGTTCGGCGGGCTGGAGATCACCCGGCCGACGGCGACGAGCGTGCTGGCGAGGCTGAAGGGAGGCCGGCCCGGGCGGACGCTGGCGATGCGCGCCGACATAGACGCGCTGCCGATCCACGAGAAGAACGCGCACGACTTCGTCTCCGGCAACGCGGGTGTCATGCACGCCTGCGGGCACGACGGCCACACGGCGATGCTGCTCGGCGCCGCGAAGATCCTCGCCGAGCGGCGCGCCGAGCTCGCGGGGGAGATCCGCTTCATCTTCCAGCACGCCGAGGAGATCCCGCCGGGGGGAGCGGAGGAGCTGGTGCGCGCCGGGGTGATGGACGGCGTCGATCTCGTGATCGGGGCGCACCTCTGGGCGCCCCTCGAGGTCGGGAAGGTCGGGGTGAAGGCCGGCGCGCTGATGGCCGCCCCCGACGCGTTCACCATCACCATCCTCGGCAGCGGCGGACACGCGGCGATCCCGCAGCAGACGGTGGACTCGATCGCGATCGCGGCGCAGGTCGTGACGAACCTGCAGCACGTCGTCGCGCGCAACGTCGATCCGCTCGCGAGCGCGGTGCTCTCGGTGACGCGGATCGTCGGCGGCGGGGAGGCCTACAACGTCATCCCCGGCCGCGTCGAGCTCGGCGGCACCGTGCGCACCTTCGACGAGACGCTGCGTGCGGAGGTGCCGCGGCTGATCGAGCGCATCGTCGCCGGCGTGACGAGCGCGCACGGCGCGCGCTACGAATTCTCGTACGAGCGCGGCTACCGCCCGGTGATCAACGACGCGCAGGCCGCCGAGCTGCTGCGCGGCGCGGTGGTGAAGGCGTTAGGCAGCGCCGCGCTCGTCGAGGCGACGCCGACGATGGGCGGGGAGGACTTCTCCGCCTACCAGCAGAAGGCCCCCGGCGCCTTCTTCTTCGTCGGCGCCCGCTGCGAGGAGCGCGGCATTATCCATCCCCACCACCACGAGTGCTTCGACGTGGACGAGCGTGCGCTGGACCACGGGACGCGGATCTTCGTCGCGGCGGCGGAGGAGTGGGGAACGGCCATCTGACACGAGGCTAGTGTCATCACTGCGGTGGCACAAGCCATGACGCAGAACCGCCACGTGGCAGCTGGCGGCTGTGCCATGTGGCGGTTCTGCGCTGCGGCCCGTGTGCCTCCTGGCCCGTGTGCCTCCTGGCCCCTCTGCCACGAGCCTCATGACTCGGAAGTCATGACACTAGCCTCCTGCCCCATGGCCCTACTTCTCCACCCCGATCGGCGCCGAGCACTTCTCGCCGTTCTTGTTGTCGAACGAGGGGCGCGCGGGGGCGTTGGCGAGGTCGGCTTCGATCGTCACGTCGGCGGGCTGGCCGGGCTTCACCTCGACCGGCATCAGGATGCGGTCCTTGAGGAACCAGAGCTTGTCGCCGCACATGAAGTCGGTGATCTCGACCTCGTAGCGCCCGGGACTGCCCGTCGTCGCGCTGCCGAAGCCGTCGCCGGCGCTCCCCGTGCGCAGGCGTCCGAACATCCAGCGCCCGTCGGGCACGTGCAGCGAGTACTTCGTCGCGACGTACTTGTTCGAGGCCTTGTCGAGCAGCCGCACCCGGATCGCGACCGGCGCCTTCGGATCCGCGGGCGCCGGAGTGGCCTCGGAGACGCGCATCGCGGTGCCGGGTGACGAGGCGGCGCCCGCGTCCGTCGCCGTGACACGCGGAGTCTCGTTCGAGAGCTGCCGCGTCAGCGCCTGCGCGGTCGCCTTCGCGGCGGCGATCGAGTCCGCGGTCGCCTTCTGCCGCGCCACACGCTCGGCCTTCGCCGTCGCGATCGAGTCGTCGCGCGCCTTTGCTTTCGCCACGCGCTCGGCTTTCGCGGCGGCGATCGAGTCGGTGCGTGCCTTCGCCGCGGCGATGCGCTCCGCGCGCGCGGCGGCGAGGCGCTGCGCCTTCGTCATCGGCTTCGGCTTCGCCTTCACGGTGTCGACCGCCGCGACGACGGTCGGTGCGACGCTCGTCGGCACCGGGATCGCGGCGACGTTCACCGCGTCCTTCGAGACCCGGCGCATCACGAAGGTGCCCGAGCCCTCGAGCCCGCGCCGCCGCCAGGTGCCGCGCGCCGAGTCGCCCCAGAAGCGTCCCCAGAGCGAGAGACCGCCGTGGTCGATGCGCGGAAGGAAGTCGATCGAGACCGAGTCGCCGATCAGTCCACCGCTCGCCTCGCTGAACATCGACGTGTCCGCGGCGCTGAACGCGTCCACGCCATCGGGTGGAGCGTAGAGACGACCGAAGAAGGGCTTGAGGTCGACGTGCTCGCGACCGAAGCGATCGGAGTTGCTCCACCAGCTCGACTTGCCGAACGCGATCTCCCCCTTCACCTCCTCGGCGGGGGGAAGGTTGCGCATGCTCAGCGGATCGAGCATGAGCACCACGCTCCAGCGTCCCTCGAGCGGCCTGCTTCGCTCCGCGGGAGGCACGGGTGGCGGCGCGGTCTGCGTGAGCTGTGGTGCCGGCACGACGGCCGGCGTCACTGGCTGCGTCGCGCAGGCGGTCGCCGACGCGAGCACCAGCGCGCAGAACACCCTCGTCCCGTCGCTGTGACGTCCCATCCCTGTCCCCTGAGTCCGGTCGAGGTCGGATTGTGCAGAACCGGGGCCAAGACTGCGGGGGTCGGGGGTCGGGGGTCAGCCGTGGGCGCCGACCCCCGACCCCCAACCCCCGACCCCCGCTTTACCGGCGCAGCCGGTAGAGCACGAGCGCTGCCCGCTTCGTCTGGACAGGCAGCATCCGCAGATCGGCGGTCTCCTTGTCGCTGTGGTCGTCGTGCCCCGAGAGGCCGACGCCGTCGATCTTCATCGGGACGAGCGAGGCGACGAAGGCGATGTCGGCCGCGCCCGCTTTCGCGGGATCGACGGCCGTCATGCGGAAGGCGCCGATGTCGCGGCTGGCGCGGTCGTACATCGCGAGCAGATTCCGATTCCCCGCGCTGGGCGCCATCGGCGGATAGCTCTCGCGATCGAAGGTGATCTCGGCGCTCGTCCCCGGGAGGTGCTTCGCGACGATGGCGCGCATCGCCTTCTCGGTGCGCGCGAGCTGCTCGGGGGAGACGGTGCGCATGTCGCCGGTGACGACGACCTCGCGCGCGACGACGTTCGTCTTCCCGGCAACGCTTGCCTCCGTGCCGGTGCTGTCGAGCGTCAGCTCGGAGCCGGCGGCGACGAGCCCGGGGCTGAAGGCGAGCAGCGGCTCACCGGCGAGCGTCGTGTAGAACTGGTGGAGGATGCGCGACGCCTCGAACACCGCGCCGGCGCCGATCTCCTTCCCGAAGATCTGCGACGCATGCCCCGCGTTCCCCGTCGCGCGCAGGGTCCACGTCGTCGCGCCGCGGCGCGAGACCACGGCGCTGCGCGGATCGCCCGCGCCATCCTCGAAGCCGATCGCCGCCGCGGCGCCCTGCGCGGCGTCGACGAGCGCGCGCCGCGCCTCCTCGAGCGGATGCCCGCCGTCCTCCTCGTCCCCGTTCATCACGACGACGACATTCATCGAGTCGAGGACGCCGGCGTCCTTGAGCGCGGCGAGCGCCTGCACGATGATGACGTCACCCCCCTTCATGTCGATGATCCCCGGCCCGCGCGCGGTGGAATCGTCGATGCGCTGGAACTTCCGGAAAGGACTCGACCGCTCGAAGACGGTGTCGAGGTGACCGATGAGCAGGATCTTCGGTCCCTTCGCCTCGTGCGCGGCGACGAGATGCCCCGCGCGCTCGAACGGCGCGCCATCCACCCAGCGCGTCGTGAAGCCGAGCGAGTCGAGCCGCGCGCGGAAGACCGCGCCGACGGCGCGAACACCGCCGAAGTTGTGCGTCCCGCTGTTGATGTTCACGACGCGCTCGAGCAGCGCGAGCGCGTCGGCATTGCGCGCGTCCACCGAGCGGACGATCGCCTGCTCGGTGGGAGTGAGCGAGGACTGCGCGGAGGCTACCGCGGGGAAGAGCGTGGCGAGAAGAAGCAGTCTGGGAAAATGCATTCCGAAGTGTGAGCGGGAGTTCGGGGCTCTGCAACTGCATCGGCTCCCGCAACTCCATTTGGGGGCTCTATCGGGTAACAGCAACCGCATCAAGGAGTGCCCGAGGACACGGAGGACACGGAGGACGACAGCCACTGTGTGGTCTTCTGAGTCCTCCGTGTCCTCGGCGTACCAGAGAGTGGTTGCGGCTGCCCAATTAAAGCCCCGGGCTGTTGTCGAGCCTTGGCTGTTGCCGGGCAGCAGTCGCCATCGCCGAAGCGGTCTCGCGATGGAGCCGCCGGTAACCGGATGTTCGTTGCTCGGGTGCGGAGGGCGTCGCAGATTCGGCTCATGCCCATCGTGTACGAGTTCGTCGGCGACTTGCTCATCGGGCGTGCGATCGGGACATATCCCCTCAGCGACGTCGACTCGGCACTGACCGCGGCGATCTCCGATCCGAAACGGCCCCGCGAGCTGCGCGGGGCGCTGCTCGACGTGCGCGCGTCGGAGGTCGTCGGCAAGCGGACGACGCCGGAGCTCCGCGGCACCGCGTTGCTCATCGCGGCGCTCAGTCAGTCGTTCGGGCGGCGCGTCGCCCTGCTCACGGGCAGCGACCTCCAATACGGCGTGATGCGCATGATCTCGGCGTGGGCGGAGGGCTCCGGGATCGACGTCGCCGTCTTTCGCGAGCAGGCGGAGGCTTTCGCGTGGGTGAGCCGCCAGCCTCGGTCGATCACGGCTCGACCGCCGGAGTGATGCTCTCACTGCCAGCCGCGTAGTTGTCCCAACCCTCCGCGGCTCGGCGTACCAGAGAGTGGTTGCAGTCACCCGATTGAAGCCCTGGCGGTTGCAGGCGCAGCAGGTGCCGAGCAGAGAGTCTCCCGCCCGTCTCCCGTTGCGAATCGGCGTGCGCCCCTCCACCGTCCATCTTCGCCGTGCGCACCGGACTTCCATCACGCCAATGAATCGCTCGCCGCTGCTGCTTCTACTCGTTCTGCCGGTCGTTCTCACCGCTCAGACCCAGTCCTCTCCAGCCGTCAGCCCCCCGTCCGCCACGAGCGGTCGCCCGATTCCGGGACCCGTCTACGAGTCGGCCGAGTTCACGCGCGCGGTGCAGCGCGGGACGCGGACGCGAACGGGTGAGCCGGGGCCGGGCTACTGGGTGAATCGCGCGCGCTACTCCATCGACGCGAGCCTCGACGTCGGGAAGAACCTCGTGCGCGGGAGGGAGCAGGTCGTCTATCGCAACAACTCCCCGGACACGCTGCGGCGGATCGCGGTGCACCTGCGCCAGAACGCGTTCGCGGCGGGGAATCCGCGCAACCAGTCGGCGCCGATCACCGAAGGTGTGAAGCTCTCGCGCGTCGTGGTGAACGGCGGCGAGATGCGCGCGAAGACGACGGGCGTCACCGTCGTCCCGATCACCTCCGTGGACAAGCGGCGTCCTCCCGCCGAGGACGGCTACACGGTGGATGGGACGGTGTTGTGGATCCCGCTCGCGTCGCCGCTGCTGCCGCGCGACAGCATCACCCTCGACTTCGCGTGGGAGTACGAGCCCCCGCTCACTCCCTCCGACGGCCGGCAGGGACGCGACGAGCATCTCTACGAGATGGGCTACTGGTATCCGCAGGTCGCGGTCTACGACGACGTGAGCGGGTGGGTCGCCGATCCGTATCTGCTCGAGGCGGAGTTCTACATGGACCACGCCGACTACGACGTCCGCCTCACGGTGCCGCGCGGCTGGACCGTCGCCGCGACGGGGACGCTGCGCAACGCGAGCGAGATTCTCGCGCCGGCGACGATCGCGAAGCTCGCCGAAGCGCGGCGGAGCGGGGCGGTGGTGCGCGTGCTGACGCCGGGCAAGGACGCGAAGTCCGTCTTCACCGGGCGCGGTCGCAGCGCCACCTGGCACTTCGTCGCGAACGACGTCCGCGACTTCTTCTGGGGGGCGAGCGACCGTCAGGCATGGGACGCGACGCGCGCGCTCGTGCAGCGGACGCCGGGCGCGGCGCCCGACACGGTGGACATCAACAGCTTCTTCCGCCTCACCGACGCGGCCGCGGCGTGGCCGCTCGGCGGAGCGCGCTTCACCCGCGACGCGATCGAGCAGCACTCGCGGAACCTCTGGGCGTATCCATGGCCGACGATGAGCTCGATGGAGGGCGTCCTCGAGAGCGGCGGGATGGAGTACCCGATGGCGACGGTGATGCAGCCGTGGGCGGACACGCTCGCCCTCGCCGGGGACCTGATGCACGAGACGGGGCACATGTGGTACCCGATGCAGGTCGGGTCGAACGAGACGCGCTACCCGTGGATGGACGAGGGGTTCACGCAGTTCGACGTCGCGCAGGGGATGCGCAACCTCTACGGCGAGCCGCGCAGCGGGGGACGTCCCGGCGACTCGGAGCCCGGTCAGCGCGAGCTGTACCTCCGCGCCGCGCGCGCCGGCCGCGACATGACGCTGATGTGGCACGGCGACATGTACCCGCAGGGCCTCTACTTCATCATGTTCTACGACAAGACCGCGCAGAATCTCTCCACGCTGCGCGGCATCCTCGGCGACTCGCTCTTCTGGCGCGCGTACCGCGAGTACGGCCGACGGTGGAACGGGAAGCATCCATACCCGTGGGACTTCTTCAACACGGTGAACGATGTCGCGACGCAGGATCTCTCCTGGTTCTGGACGACGTGGTTCCAGGAGCCGTGGTCGCTCGACCAGGCGATCGGCTCCGTCGCGACGCGCGGCGACACGACGACGATCACGATCGAGGATCGTGGGCTGGCGCCGATGCCGGTGCGTCTCGTCGCGACCCGCGCCAACGGACGCATCGACCGGATCTCGCTGCCGGTCGGCATCTGGCTCGGCGGGGCGCGGCAGTACGTCGTGCGCTTGCCGGCCGCGCCGGCGATCACCAGGATTGAGCTCGATCCGGAGCAGCGCTTCCCCGACGTGAACCGGGAGAACCAGACATGGAGCAGCGGACGGTAGGGCGCACGGGGCGCGATCGCGGCGTCGTCGCGACGATCCTGCGCGACGTGCAGTTCTGGGTGCCCGTGGCGGTGCTCGTCGGCGGGCTCCTCGTGCTGCGGTGGATCAGTTGAGTGCCGTCGCCGAGCGCGTTCCCGCGTCCGACGCTCCCGAGCCGCCGCTCGACGCGCGGCGGCTGCGCGTCCTCCAGACGTTAGGCATCGTCTGCGGTCTCACCGCCGGTGCGTGGCTCGGCGCCGCCGAGGCCCCGACGAAGCTGGTGACAGCCGGGATCTCGCCGGTCGTGATCTCGCTCGTGATGGTCGTCGGCGTCTTCCTCGCGCGCTGGACGCTGCCGACGCTCATCCACGGCACCTCGTACGTCGCCGCCGATCTCCGTCAGGCGCCGCACCTCATCGTCTGGGCGATCCTCGCCGGGTGCATGTGGGCGGTCGCGAACACGCTGACGATCTTCGCGGTGCGCGACGTCGGGCTCAGCGTCGCCTTCCCGCTCTGGAACAGCAACAGCCTGCTCGGGATCCTCTGGGGAGTGATCTTCTTCGCCGAGCTGCGCGACGCGGACGCGAAGCGGTGGGCGGGAGTGCTCGGCGGCGCCCTGCTGATGTTCGCGGGCGCGGTGGTGCTCACCCTCGCGACCTCGCACGGCGGCGCGGGCACGCACGCGACGCGCGGCATCGCCGCCGCGCTCGCCGCGGGCGCGCTCTGGGGAACGATGTACATCCCCTATCGCAAGGCGTACCTCACCGGGATGAACCCGCTCTCCTTCATCACCTTCTTCACCGTCGGTGAGCTGGTGATGATGGGGACGCTCGCCGTCGTCTACAGCGGTGGCGTCGCGCCGCTCTGGAGCGAGCTGTCGAGCGCGCGCCATCTGCTCTTCTGGCTGATGGCGGGGGGCGTCGTGTGGGTCGTCGGCGATCTCTTCCAGCAGTACGCGGTGAAGTACGCCGGGATCACGCGCGGGATCCCGCTCTCGAACAGCAACCAGCTCTGGGGGCTGCTCTGGGGGATCCTCGTCTTCGGCGAGCTGCGCGACGCGCCGGGAGGCGTGCTCACGAAGGTCGTCGCGGGATCGCTGATCATGGCGCTGGGCACGGCGGTGATCGCCTTCTCCTCGGCGCGCGAGCGCGAGCATCGCCGCTGGCGCGAGGCGGCGGCGCGGGAGAGCGCCCGCTACGGCATCGACCCCGAGTACACGAGCGCGCGCGGCGCGGGTCGCGAGACCGCGGCGGTCGTCACCCGCCGCACCGCGCTCGACTGGGTGATCGTCATCGCCGCGACGGCGATCCTCGTCGGCTTCGCGACGATCGCCGAGCGTCCGAGCATCGCGATCCACGGCGGTTGGGCGGCCGCGCTCGTCGCCGCGACCCTGGGCGTCCTGGCGGCGTGCGGCGTCGCGCTGTGGAAGACGACGAGATTCAGCTGATCCGCGCATTCACCGATCGACATGCCTGATCAACTCTGGGGAAGCTCCTCCACCGACCGCTGGCGCTCAGCGCTCGACTCCTACGAGCGCGTCGTCGCGGCGCAGAAGGTCGCGGCGCTTCCGGAGCTAGACCGTTGGTATCGCGAGACCCTGCCGAAGAACATCGCGGCACGGAAGACGCCGCACGTCACCCTCGAGGAGCTGACGAAGCTCACGCAATGGAAGATGGCGCGCGGCGTCTGGCGCGCGCGCAACCTCGCGCTGGTGAAGGGGAACGAGCCGGCGCTCGTCGTGACGACGAGCAAGACCGCGCTCGCGCTGATCCCACACCCGACCGCGCCGATCTCCGAGCTCGTCGAGCTGGCGGGCGTGGGACCGGCCACTGCCTCCGCCGTCGCGGCGGCGACGGCGCCTGACGTCTACCCCTTCTTCGACGAGCTGGTCGCGGGACAGGTGCCCTCGCTCGGCGCGGTGACCTTCACCCTCGGCTACTACGCGAAGTACGCCGATGCGCTGCGCGAGAAAGCGAAGGAGCTCGGCGCCAAGTGGACGCCGGTGATGGTCGAGCGCGCGCTCTGGGCGAACGTGGGCGGGAAGGCGAAGGCGGAAGTGTGACGCGACCACCGGACGACGGGTTCAAATCCATCATGAAGCCGTATACGACAGTTGCGATCGCGATTCTCCTCGGCGCATGCGGTGGCAGCACCGAGCCGAGGATCGTTTCGCCCGCGCCCTGCAGCGCTCCGATCCAGGTGACCGCCACCAGCGGCTCGACTCCGGAGTTCTCCTGGACGCCCGGCTGCGGCATCACTCGCCTCACGGTGCAGCACGTGAGCGCTACCGTCGAGCCCGACCCGTGGATGTGGACGATCTCGGTGCCGGAGCGCACCCCGGTTGGCCCGAAGATCGTCTACGGCCAGGCGCCGCGAGGGGCGACGGTGGCCGTCGGACCGAAGCCGCTGGTTCACGGCGAGGTGTACCGCGTGACGGCGGAGGTCGTGGTCGGCGGGGACGTAGTCTCGGCCAGCGGCTGGACCCAGTTCTCGGGGTGATGACCGCTGCCCGCGCGCGTGTTCACTGGCCCGGCCGGTACGTCCGCTCCGTGTGCCCGATCAGCTGCCGCGGATAGAAGTAGACCTCGCGCAGGTTTCCCGTCGCGTAGCGCTCCGCCTGATCGTTGAAGTGCCGTGAATCCGGATGACCGCTCTCGCCCCCCGCGGTCACCGCGATCGCGCGCACCGTGTCCCCGAACTCCACCATCGCGACGAAGCTGTTGCCGTTCGTCCCGTAATAGCGCTTCGTGCCCGGATAGCGCCGCGCGCCGAACGACGCGAGCGAGCCCCACTGCGACGACGTGAATCCGACGGGGATGCTCGGCCCCGCGTCGGTGAAGGGCTGGACGATGTCGCCCGTGAGCCGCTGGAAGCGGTTGATCTCCCCCCACGGCGTGCGCCAGCTCCCGAAATCGGCCGTCAGGCGGTCGGAGGCGTCGGCGAGCGCCTGCAGCTTCGCGCGCGCGCTCATCCGCGTCGCGATGAAGTCGTACGTGGACATCACCTCGTCGCGCTCCTCGGCGCGCGCCGCGCCCCACGCGCGCTCACCCCAGAAGACGGCGAGCGAGGTCGGCACCGAGCTCACCGACCAGCGGTAGTCCCACCCGCGCAGCGCCGCGATCTGCTCGCCGACGCGCGCCTTCAGCGGATCGCCGGCGGGCGTCGAGTCGTAGGCGGCGACGAGAGTCGGGATCAGCTTCGCGAAGGCGGGGAGATACGAGTCGAAGGCGGCGTCGCGGAGCGAGGCGAGGCTGAAGTCCTTCTTCCCCTGCAGCACCATCGTCGCGTGGACGCCGCGCGGGTTCTCGCCGGCGGTGTCCATGTACCGCGGGAAGCTCTCGCGCTTCGGGCTGTACGGCCCCGCCGCCGAGTACGGCCAGTCGTTCGTGTTGAAGAGCCAGCCGTTAGGCGGGTTCAGCAGCCGCGGGGCCGAGTCGAGCGGGGTGAGCCCGCGCCAGTCGGTGGCCGGATCGCTCCCGTCCACCGGCTGGGTGTAGTCGAAGCGGTCGTCGCGGCGCGGGATGAACTGCGGGTGCAGGTACGCGATGTCCCCGTCCGCGCTGGCGAAGATCGTGTTGTTCGAGGAGTTCGCCTTGTAGCGGTCGGCGACCTCGAGGTAGGCGCGGTAGTCGCGCGCCTTCGTCCGCAGGTACGACTGCGCCAGCGCCTCGACCGGCCTGTTCATCAGCGCGACGGCGATCCACCTCCCGTTCGCCTCGCGGACGATGGGGCCGTGGTGCGTGCGGTAGACGATGAAGCGCCGCGTCGCCATCGCGCCGCTCGCGTCGCGGTAGGGCACGGCGATCGTGTCGACGCGCACCGGCCGCTCCTCGCCGCCGTAGCGGTAGAAGAGCCTCCCGCCGCGCTCGACGATCGTCTCCGCGAACTCGTCGATGACGTCCACCCCGCTCGACGTGTGCATCCAGCCGAGCCGGTCGTTGAAGCCCTGGTAGATGAAGAACTGCCCCCACGTCGCCGCGCCGTAGGCGTTCAGTCCCTCATCGCTCGTCACCTGCAGCTCGGAGCGGAAGAAGAAGGAGGTGTGCGGGTTGATGAGCAGCAGAGCGTGCCCGGCGGCGGTGTTGCTCGGCGCGATCGCGAAGCCGTTCGAGCCCGAGGGCTCCCGGAAGCGGGCCGGGTCCTCTGCCATCGCCTGGCTCGGGTTCGCGCGGCGCCCGTAGAACGCCTCCAGCTGCGCCAGCGAGATGCTCTCGATGTCGCCCCCGATGCTCCCCTCCGTGAAGGAGAGCGCCA
>DASVXU010000106.1:0-3725 GCA_036392515.1 Gemmatimonadaceae bacterium
ACCTCGAACTCGTCGGCCGCACTGGCCTCGTACTCGGGGCGCTTCTTGTCCACCCCCCGCACCCAGTACCCCTTCTCCTTCAGGTACTTCACCAGATGATGCCCGATGAACCCACCGGCGCCGGTGACGAGGACGCGGGTCTGCTGCTTGTTCTCGCTCATGAGTCGAATGCGTAGGGTCGCGGAAAGAGACGCGAGGAAAGCGCGAACGATGAGATACCCCTGACGCGTGCAAAGGGCACGCCGGGCCAGCTCAGCCGTATTATCGGAGACAAAAACGATGAAGCCCCTTCTTGCGAAGGGGCTTCGACCGTTCCGGCGCGCGTGCGGTGTTCGCCCCCCGACGAAGCACCGCCGCACACGCGGATCCTTCACCTTCCGCCCACTGGTCGCTACCCGACCCGGGGCCTGTCGGTGATCTTTTCAGTAGCAAACTGCGGGCCACGATCCGGGGTCAATCTGGGCTCGCCGGGCCATGAGCCAGCACCCGGAGCGCCGCCTTTCCCTTCGCGGCCATCGGCTCCAGTCGCGGGGGGATGCCGAGCCGCTCCTGTCTCGACGCGGCCGTCCTCGCGCTTTTGTCGGCGAGCAGCGCTTCCACCCAGGCGAGGATGCGATCGGTCTCGATCGCGTCCATGCAGATCTTGTGGGCGCAGTGTGCATAGTAGCACCCGTGGCAGGGCGGGAATGACCGCACCACCACCTCGCCCCTGCCCCACCCCGCCCAGCGATCGGTGTCGTCCTGCGCCGACATCACCACCACGTGCGGGCAGCCCGACGCGCGCGCGATCTGCCGCGGTCCGGAGTCGGTTCCCACGAACACGTCGGCGATCGTGCAGAGCGCCGCGAGCTGCGGAATGTCGGTCACGCCCGCGAGCGAGATCGAGCGGCGCGTCATCCCGGCGCGGATCCGCTCGACGTACTCCTTCTCCGCCGCTCCCCCGACGAACACGATGGTCGCGCCGTGCCGGCTGCCTAACGTGTCGGCGAGCGACACCCAGCGCTCGACGTACCAGGTGCGCGACTGCCAGTTGGAGCCGGTGTGCATCACCACGAGGGGCTTGCCGGCGCGACCTTGCTCCACGTCGAGCAGCGCCTCGACCCGCGCGCGATCGGTTGCGTCGAACGCCACCTCCTCGCGGTCCGATCGCGGCGTGCCGCCGAGCGTGCGCACGATGTCGAGGTTCGCGTCCACCCAGTGCGCGTCGGCACGGAAGGGGACGCGCACGTTGTGCAGGAATCCCCGCCCTCCGATGTCGAAGCCGACGCGCGCCGGCGCACCGATCAGCCGCGCGACGAGCGTGTACTTGAACGACTGCTGCGCGAGGTCGGTGACCGTCATGTCGTAGCCCGCCTCCCGCAGCTCGCGGAGCAGCGGCAGCATCGGACGGATGCGCGTTCCCCCCGGCGCGGTGGACCAGCTCCGGGCGACGACGATGCGGTTCAGGTACGGCGACTTCCTGTAGATCTGCGCGGCGACGGGGCTGGCCAGCAGATCGATCGTCGCCTCGGGAAATCGCTCGCGCAGCGCGCGCAGCGTCGGCGTGAAGATCACGCTGTCGCCGAGCTGCTGGAGCTGGAGGACGAGTATCCTGCGCGGGGCGAGCGGCCCGCGCGGCGCGCGCCCCCGGACCAGCGGTCCGAGGGCGCGGAAGACGGCGTTCTTTGCACCGCGGCCGAGGGTGACGGGGAGCCACCGCAGCCAACCGGGGATCTTGCTCATCGAGCCATCGGCGAGCCGCCGATCCGTGCCGCTAGCGGACGGCGGTCGCCTTCGCCGCCGGCACCCGCCGGATCATCGTGTCGTTCAGCACGATCACGTCCATCCGCGTGCGGAGGAAGCAGTCCAGCGCCTGCGCCGGCGTCTCGACGATCGGCTCGTTCTCGTTGAAGCTCGTGTTGAGGACGATCGGCACGCCGGTGAGCTTCTCGAACTCCTTGATCAGCCGGTAGTACTTCGGGTTCGTCGTCGGGCTCACGGTCTGCAGGCGGCCGCTCCCGTCGACGTGCGTCACCGCGGGGATGACCGCGCGCTTCTCCTCGCGCACCGGGTAGACCTGGAGCATGAACGGGTCGTGCACCGCCCCCTCGAAGTACTGGTCGAGCGCCTCGAGCGCGACCGACGGGGCGAAGGGGCGGAACTTCTCGCGGAACTTGATCTTGGTGTTGATCAGCTCGCGCATGTCGGCGCGGCGCGGATCGGCGACGATGCTGCGGTTGCCTAACGCGCGGGCGCCCCACTCCATCCGCCCCTGGTACCAGCCGACGACGTTCCCGTCGGCGATCGCCTTCGCCGTCGCCCTGGCCGTCTCGTCGGGCGAGTCGAAGTGCTCGACCTCGTACTCCCACTGCTCGTCGTCGCGCTTCTCGAGGATCGGGAACACCTCCTCCTCGGTGTGCGACGGGCCCCAGTAGCCGTGCTCCATCACGAAGCCGCGGCTCCCCTTCAGCTCCTGGTTCCACACCCAGTACGCGGCGCCGAGCGCGGTGCCGTTGTCGGCCGACGCGGGCTGCACGTAGAGGTGCGTGAACGGCGTGTTCGTGCGGATCTTCCCGTTGGCGACGGAGTTCATCGCGCACCCGCCGGCGATGGCGAGGCGCGGATTCTTCGTCCGCTCGTAGAGCCCGTTGAGGACGTGGAAGGCGCAGTTCTCGAACACGACCTGCAGCGAGTGCGCCATGTCCTCGTGCATCGTCTCCAGCTTGTCGCTCGGCTGGCGCGCCGGCCCGAGGAGCTTCTCGAGCTCCGGCGTGAAGACCCTGCCTAACGTGGGATAGCCCTCGTCCCACTCCATCTCCACGCCTTCGTTCCAGTGGCGGAAGTAGTCGAGCTCCAGCTCGAAGAGCCCGTCGTCCGTGAGGCGGACGAGCTGCGAGATGGGCTCCACGTACTTCGGCTTTCCGTAGGGCGCGAGCCCCATCACCTTGAACTCGTCGCCGTAGCCGTGGAAGCCGAGGTACTGGGTCACGGCGGTGTACATCAGGCCGAGCGAGTGCGGGAAGTACACCTTCTCCAGCACGTCGAGCCGGTTGCCCTGCCCCAGCGCCATGGACGTGCTGACGAAGTCGCCGAAGCCGTCGATGGCGCAGCAGGACGCGTCCTGGAAGGGCGAGACGAAGAACGCGCTCGCGAGGTGCGCCGGGTGGTGCTCGACGAAGTGGACCTTCGGAAGGTCGTCGCGCGGGACGCCCAGCGCCTGGGCGAGCGGCGCGTGGACGTCGCGCACCTTCTGCGCGTTCTTCACGCGGTCGAAGACGAGCTTGAGGTCGGGGCGGCGGGAGAGCGCGTACCATCCCTTCCTGAGCAGGTTGGCCTTGGGGTCGCGGCTGATCGCGACGTGGCCGACCTCGCGCCCGGTGATGCCGGCCATCGCGAGCACGGTGCGGATCGATTCCGTGGGGAACCCCGCCCAGTGCTTGATGCGCCGGAAGCGCTCCTCCTCCACGGCGGCGACGAGCCGGCCGTCCTTCAGGAGCGCCGCGGAGACGTCACCGTGGTACGCGTTGATGCCCAGGATGTACATGGCCCCTCGTGAGAGCTGGTGGCGCGCCGGCGACGGGGACCCGGCGGTACAGCTCGAGCAGCTGCGCGCCGACCGTCGCTGGTGCGAAGGTCTGTTCGATCGTGCGCGGGCCCAGGGCGGCGCAGCGCCGCCGCAGCGCGTCGTCGCCGAGCGCACGCACGACGGCTCGGGCGATCGCCCGCGGGCTCCGCTCGGCGACGAC
>DASVXU010000107.1:0-11889 GCA_036392515.1 Gemmatimonadaceae bacterium
CGACGACGCCGTCGTGAAGGCGATCAGCCACGGCTCCTTCACCGCGTTGAAGAAGCGCCGCAGCGGCACCTTCATGATCAGCGCGATCGGCAGCAGCACGAAGAGCGCGAAGGCGATGAGAGCGACGTACAGCGTGCCGACCAGCTTCGCGAGGTTGAACAGCACGCCGACGCCGCTCTTCCCCACCGTCACCGCGATCGCCGCGCCGATGCCGATGGGCGCGAAGCCCATCACCACGGCGACGAACTTGAACATCACCTCGGAGAGGGACTCGCAGAAGGCGAGCATCGTCTCCTTCGCCTTCCCCTTCGTGCGCGCGAGGGCGACCGCGAAGATGATCGAGAAGAAGACGATCTGCAGCACCTCGTTATGGACCCACGCCTCGGCGAAGCTCGCCGGCACGGTGTGCTCGAGCACCCCCGCCACCGTCACGTGCGTCGTGGTGAGGCTCGACGCAGCCGAGGTGTCCGCCGCGGCGAGCGAGACGCCGACGCCCGGCTTCGCGACGTTGACCGCGACCAGCCCGATCGCCAGCGCCAGCGTCGTCGCGATCTCGAAGTAGATGATCGAGCGCAGCGCGAGCTTGCCCACCTGCTTCATGTCGTCGCCGTGCCCCGCGATCCCGACGACGAGCGTGCCGAAGATCAGCGGGACGACCAGCGACTTGATCATCCGCAGGAAGATGTTCGACAGCGGGTTCAGCGCGATGCCGACGCCCGGCCAGAGCGCGCCGATGAGGATCCCGACGATCACCGCGATCACGATCCACTGCGACTGGGTGCGCCGCTTGAGGAAGCTCCACATGGTGCGGTCTACTCCGTGTCGATCGGCGGCGGCGGCTCGAGCGCGACGGGCGGTGCCCCGCGTCGCAGCGTCGAGTTCTTGAAGCCGTATGCGAAGTACAACACGAGCCCGATCACGAGCCAGATCCCGAAGCGCTCCCAGGCGGCCTTCGGCAACCCGTACATGACGTACAGGCACGCCGCCGCGCCGGCGAGCGTGGTGAACCAGACGAGCGGCACCCGGAACGGCCGCGGGCGCTCGGAGTCCGTGTAACGCAGCACCAGGACGCCGATGCAGACGAGCGCGAACGCCGACAGCGTCCCGATGTTCGTCAGGTCGTAGGTCGCGTCGTCGTCCACCACGAGCGCCGCGGTCGCGACGAGCACGCCGGTGATGATCGTGGTGATGTGCGGCGTGCGATACTTCGGGTGGATCTTCGACGCCCAGGGCGGAAGCAGCCCGTCGCGCGCCATCGCGAAGAAGATGCGAGGCTGCCCGTACTGGAAGACCAGGAGGACGGCCGCCATCGACACCATCGCGCCGAGCGAGATGAACCAGCCGAAGGTCTTCAGCCCGGCGACGTCGAAGGCATGCGCCAGCGGGTCGGCCGACTTGAGCTGAAGGTACGGGATGAGCCCCGTCGCCACCGCGCCGACGATCATGTAGATGATCGTGCAGATCGCCAGCCCGAGGAGGATCCCGCGCGGCATGTCGCGCTGCGGGTTCTTCGTCTCCTCGGCCGCGGTCGAGATCGCGTCGAAGCCGATGAAGGCGAAGAACACGATCGCGGCGCCCTGGTGAATCCCGCGCCACCCGTTCGGCGCGAACGGACGATAGTTCGCGGTGTCGATGTGCATCGCCCCGACGATCACGAACACCGCGAGCACCAGCAGCTTCACGATCACCATCGCGTTGTTCACGCGCGTGCTCTCCCGCACCCCGATCACGAGCAGCCAGGTGATCGCCATGACGATCACGAACGCCGGGAGATTGACCAGCACCGGGATGCTTCCGATGTGCGGCGCGGTGTCGAGCAGCGCACGTATCGCGGGGTCCGAGCTCGAGTGCACGTCCCAGTAGCCGTGGGTCAGCCAGTCGGGGATGTGCACGCCGAAGCCGGTGAGGAACGAGACGAAGTACCCCGACCACGAGATCGCGACCGCGACGTTGCCGACCGCGTACTCGAGGATGAGGTCCCAGCCGATGATCCAGGCGATGATCTCGCCCAGCGTCGCGTAGGAGTACGCGTACGCGCTTCCCGCCTGCGGGATCATCGACGCGAGCTCCGCGTAGCAGAGCGCCGCGAAGCCGCAGACGAGGCCGAGCAGCGCGAAGGAGACGACGAGCGCCGGTCCGGCGCCGTACCGGACGATCGTGCCGTTCGGCAGGATCTCACCCGCGGCCGCCGTGCCGAGCGTCGAGAAGATCCCGGCGCCGATCACCGCGCCGATCGAGAGGAGGACGAGGTCGCTGACGCCTAACGCGCGACGCAGCCCGCCCTGGTTCTCGCCCTCGGCGAGCAGCGCGGCGATCGGCTTCCGGGAGAAGAGTCCTGGCATTCGTGGAGGGGAAGGAGCCCCGGCGGACATGGTTGTCCGCCCCGAAAACGAGGAAACGGGGGGCGGCATCACCGCCCCCCGTTTCCGATCGAGATTAGATGAACAGCGGCGCCAGCACGAGCGTGATCGTGCTGAGCAGCTTCACGAGCACGTGCAGCGACGGGCCCGCCGTGTCCTTGAACGGGTCGCCGACGGTGTCGCCCACCACCGCCGCCTTGTGCGCGTCCGAGCGCTTGCCGCCGTACACACCGGTCTCGATGTACTTCTTCGCGTTGTCCCAGGCGCCGCCGCCGTTGTTCAGGAAGCCCGCCATCAGGATGCCGGCGATCGTGCCCACCATCAGCAGCGCCGCCACCGCCTCCGCGCCGACGTGCTCCGCGCCCGTGTTGCCGAAGTGCTTGAAGACGATGCCGACGACGACCGGGAAGAGCACCACCAGCGCGCCGGGGAGCACCATCGCCTTCAGCGCGCCCACGGTCACGATGTCCACGCACGTCCCGTAGTCCGGCTCGTCCGTCCCCTGCATGATTCCCGGCTTCTCGCGGAACTGGCGCCGCACCTCGGTGATGACGCTCGACGCCGCCTTGCGCACCGCCGTCATCGCCAGCGAGGAGAACCAGAACACCAGCATCGCGCCGAGCAGCGCGGCGACGAATACCACCGGCTTCGACAGATCGACGCGCAGCACCTCGCCGGTGTAGTTGCGCACCTCGTCGAGGTACGCCGAGAAGAGCAGGAACGCGGCGAGCGCCGCCGAGCCGATCGCGTAGCCTTTCGTCAGCGCCTTCGTCGTGTTCCCCACCGCGTCGAGACGGTCCGTCTTGTCGCGCACGCTCTCCGGCGCGCGCGACATCTCGACGATGCCGCCCGCGTTGTCGGTGATCGGGCCGAAGACGTCCATGGCCAGGATGTAGCCGGCCGTTCCGAGCATCCCCATCGTCGCGACCGCGGTGCCGAACAGTCCGCCGATCGGCTCCCCCGCGTCGTTGAGCAGCCCGCTGTGCTGGCCGAGCATGTAGCTCGCGATGATCGCGATGCCGATCGTGATCACCGGCATCACCGTGCTCTCCATCCCGACCGCGAGTCCCGCGATGATGTTCGTCGCCGGGCCCGTCTGGCTCGCCTCGGCGATGCCGAGCACCGGACGGTAGCGGTACTCCGTGTAGTACTGCGTGATGAACACGAACGCGATCGAGGTCGCGATGCCGATGAGCCCCGCGATGAAGAAGTGCCACCACGCGTCGGGCGCGTCGGGCGCCTGGAGCAGCATCCGGCTCGCGAAGAAGAACACCACCGTCACCAGAGCCGCCGTGACGTAGTAGCCGAAGTTCAGCGCCTTCATCGGGTCGGCGTCCTCGCGCGTGCGTACGACCATCACGCCGACGATCGAGCAGACGAGGCCGAGCGCCATGATCACGAGCGGGAAGAGGATGCCGTTCATCCCGAAGTGCCGGTAGAGCAGCACGCCGAGGATCATCGCGCCGATGTTCTCGGCCGCGGTGGACTCGAAGAGGTCCGCGCCGCGTCCCGCGCAGTCGCCGACGTTGTCGCCGACGAGGTCCGCGATCACCGCCGGGTTGCGCGGGTCGTCCTCGGGGATCCCCGCCTCGACCTTGCCGACGAGATCCGCGCCGACGTCCGCGGCCTTGGTGTAGATGCCGCCGCCGAGCTGCGCGAAGAGCGCGACGAACGACGCGCCGAAGCCGTAGCCGACGATCAGGAAGGGAATGCGCTGCGCCCACTCGTCACCCGACATCCCCGCCGGCGTGAACGCCTTGAGCAGCGCGAAGAGCCCGCCGACACCGAGGAGACTCATCGCGACGGTGAACAGCCCCGACACCGCTCCGCCGCGGAGCGCGGTCTGCAGCGCGCCGTTGAGCGAGGTCATCGCCGCCGAAGCGACGCGGATGTTCGCGCGGATGGAGATCCACATCCCCATGAACCCCGCGATCCCCGAGCTGATCGCGCCGAGCAGGAACGAGCCCGTGACGTAGAGCGCGAGGGTGCGCGCGTTCTCGACCGGGTCGTGCGAGGTCGTCGTGCGGAAGAAGCCGTAGCCGACGCCGATGATGATCGCCACGACGATCGAGAGCGCGGCGATGGTCTTGTACTGCCGCGCGAGATATGCCTCGGCGCCCTGCTGGATCGCGTTCGAGATGCGCTGCATCTCCGGCGTCCCGCGGCCGCGGGCGAGCACCCAGCGGGCGAGCCAGGTCGCGAACAACAGCGCGAAGACGCTGCATCCGAGCACGATCCACAACAGGTTCGACTGCGATGAAGTCATGTCACTGGTGAAGAAGGTGGAGCAGGAGCGGCGCGCTCTCTCAGGCGCGCCCGTCAGGCACCGCGACCGGCGCGCGTCCCTCGACGGCGCGCCAGGCGAAGTACACCGGGACCCCGATCAGCACGAGCACCAGGCCGGAGAAGGCCTGCGTGCGCGTCTTGTCGGCGATGAGGAGGATGATCGCGACAGCCATCGCGAGCACGATGTAGAGCGCGGGAAGCACAGGATAGCCCACCGCGCGGTATGGGCGCGGCGCGTCGGGGAGCTTCCGGCGAAGGATGAACAGCCCCGCCGTCGTCGCGACGTAGAAGAGGAGCGCCGCGAAGATCACGAAGTCGAGCAGCTGGCCATACGTGCCCGTGAGGCAGAGGATGCTCGTCCAGATAGACTGCGCGACGAGCGCCGCCGCGGGCACGTGGTTCCGGTTGAGCACCGCGGCGCGGCGGAAGAACAGGCGGTCGCGCGCCATCGCGAAGTAGACGCGGGCCCCGGCGAGGATCAGGCCGTTGTTGCAGCCGAACGTCGAGATGAGGATCGCGACGGCCATGATCGTCGCCGCGGCACCGCCGAAGATCATCTCAGCCGCCGCCGTCCCGACACGGTCCTGCGTGGCGAACTGAATCCCGCGCGCGAGGACGCTCGTGCCGTTCGGGTCGCCGTGAAGCGGGAGCACGCTCAGATACGCGAAGTTCGCGATCACGTAGAGCAGGCAGACCGTCCCCGTCCCGAAGAGCAGCGCGCGCGGAAGGTTCCGCTGCGGCTGCTGCACCTCCGCCGCGGCGAAGGTGACGTTGTTCCAGGCGTCGCTCGAGAAGAGCGAGCCGACCATCGCCGCGCCGAAGGCGAGGACGAAAGCCCCGGTGATTCCCGAGAAGCCGCCGAAGTTGCCGGCGCCGAAGTTCGCCGCGAGCGCGGTCGCGTTGCGGCCGACGGTCAGACCGAGCAGGATCAGCGCCGCGAGCGCGAGCGTCTTCACCCAGGTGAGCGTCGTCTGCACGAGCTTCCCTTCCCGCACGCCGCGCAGGTTCACCCAGGTGAGCACCCAGATCATGATCAGCGCGACGAGGCGCTGCGGCGTCAGCCCGAGCTGGATGCTCTGCGTCGCGGCGTCGTGACAGCCTAACGCGCCGACGCAGAAGTCGGCCTGCGGAAACCACCCGAAGCGCTCCGGGGAGACCGTGGGCCAGAGCACGCCGAGGAAGCGCCCGAAGGCGACCGCGACGGCGGCGATCGTCCCCGTCTGGATCACGACGAACAGCGTCCAGCCATAAAGAAAGCCCATGAGGTGACCCATGGACTCGCGAAGGAAGACGTACTGCCCGCCTGCTCGGGGGTACATCGCGGCGAGCTCGCCGTAGGCGAGGGCGCCGAGGACGGTCATGATGCCGGAGAGCACCCAGGCCATGATCAGCCAGAAGGGCGATCCGACCTGGCGGGCGATGTCCGCGGACACGAGGAAGATCCCGGAGCCGATCATCGAGCCGGCGACGAGCATCGTCGCATCGGTCAACGTCAGCGCCTTCACGAATTCGGGCTGCGAGCTGGCAACCGCGGCGGGCGCGGCAGCGACGCTGCTCATTCGGATCCCTCGATGTGGGTGCGGCGTCGCGGCGGGAAGGCGGTGCCACGACGCGGGTTACGGACGCGTCAAGTTACATGGCACGGCAGGGGTTGGCTAGGCCGGATTCCCGCTCGGACTGCGCTCTGACGAGCGCGGCGCGGAGTACTCAGGCACGGGCGGTCGCTGCTGCGAGCGAGGCCGCGAATCGACTAGAAGAGAATCCAGTCGATATGAAATATCGCCCGTACCGGGCGACCATCCGCGCGGCGCGTGGCGGGGCGGAATCTGAACTGCTTCGCGCGCTCTCGAATGAGCTTGTTGTAACCGCCGTTGCTCGTCGGCTCGAAGTTCACACTGAGCACTTCGCCAGTCGAGTCGATTTCGAAATCGACACCGATCGTCCGTCTCTTCAGCTCTTTCGGAACCGGCTGAGGCGGGATGAGCATGCTCATCGAGTATGGGAGGTTTAGCGTATCTCCGAGTCCCCCGCCGGTGCCAGGACCATTGGCGTTGCCCATGCCCGTACCGATTCCGGCACCGATCCCGCCCCCGCTCCCCGGCCCCGCGCCGCCGGTTCCGCTCGCGTCCCCGCTCCCCGCCGCCATGCCGTTCGCGGGCGCGTCCTGCTGCGGCGGCGGAGTCGCCTGCGGCTGCACCTGCGCCGGCGTCGGCTGCACCACCTGCGGCTTCGGCGGAACGGGCACCGGAAGTTGCGTCGGCGTCGGCTGCGGCGCCTCCGTCATCGGCGCGACGCGGATGTATCGCACCCGCTCGCGCGGCCCCATCCCACCACTTCCACCGCCGCCGCCCGCCGGGCCCGCACCGCCCGCGCCCGTCGCGAGCGCCGCGCGGACCTTCGGCGAGAGCAGCGCGGGGAGCAGGAGCGCGATCACGATCAGCACGTGCACCGCGATCGAGACCACGCGCCCCAATACGCGCGATTCGCGCGACGCCGCGGGACGCGGCATCCCGGTCGGCAGCCGCCAGGGCCGACGCACGGCGGCCACTTCCCCACTCGGCTCGCCCTGCCACGGCTCCCGCTCACCGTCCCGTCCGCCGCGGTACTCGTGCTCGCTCATCTCGTCTCGTCGCGCTGCATGCGTGGAATTATACGATCGACTCGAGGGAAAGGTTCGTGCGCAGGCACATGAAAAGGGGCCAGGGGCCAGGCGTGAGGAACCGCGTTGACCGCCGTTCCTTACACCTGGCCCCTGGCCCCCGCTCGCCGCGGAGCTACTTCGTGGCGGCGGCTGGCTTGCCCGCGTTCGCGCCCACGTCCTTCGGCGGAACGCCGATGACCTTCACGCCGTTGCCGCGCGCGACGTCCATCGCCCAGATGATGTCCTGATACTTGATCGACGGATCGCCCTTCACGAAAATGATCTTCTCGGGACGGCCCGTGTAGATCGCCTTGATGCTGTCCCCGAGCGACTCCTTCGGCGCGACGTGCTTGTTCAGCGCGTAGTAGCCGTTCGGTCCGACCTCCAGCACGATCTGATTGGTCGGCGAGTTGGTCGTCGCGGCCTGCGGATTCGGATCCGGCAGGTTCAGGTCGATCGCCTTCCGCATGGACGGCAGCGCCGCCATGAAGATGATGAGCAGCACGAGCAGCACGTCGATCATCGGGGTGACGTTCGGCTCGTTGGTGAGACCGCCGCCCCCGCCAGCACTCATCGCCATTAGTGTGCGCCTCCCGGCGTGGGCGGAGGGGGAACGTCGCCCTCGACCGTGGAGGTCGTACCCGGGGTCTGATCGGTGATCATCCCGGTGACCGCCACTCCCGCCTTCGCGGCGATGTCGAGTGCGTCCAGCACCTTCCCGTAATCCAGTCCCTTGTCCGCCTTCACGTAGAGAACCTTGTCCTCGGTGCGGTTCTGATAGATCTGGGTCAGACGCGCCTGGATGTCCTCGTAGCGGATGGGCTGCTTGTTGATGTAGTACTTCCCGTCCTTGTCGATGCCCAGCGTCTGATCGCTGTTCTCATCGGTGGGATGGGCCTTCAGATTCTGCCCCTGCGGCGGCGTGGCGTTGAAGCCGGCGAGAAGGGCGGGCGCGACCACCATGAAGATGATCAGCAGCACGAGCATCACGTCGATCATCGGCGTGACGTTCGGCTCCGCCTTCACGCTGCCGCCACCACCTGCGGACATGGCCATCGGTAAACCTCCTGCCTCTGATGGCGGCGATTACTTGCTGATCGGGTTGTTGCTGCCGCCCGCGGTCTGCGGATTGAACTCGCGGGTGAAGCGGCTGCGGCCGAACTCGCCCGACACACCCTTGATCAGGTAGTCGATGAACTCCTTCGAGACGTACGTCATCTCGGCCGACAGGTTGTCGACCTTCGTCTGGAAGTAGTTGTACATCCACACCGCCGGGATCGCGACGATGAGGCCGAACGCCGTCGTGATGAGCGCCTCGGCGATACCGGAGCCGATCGACGCGAGACCGCCCGAGCCCGTCGCGGCCATGGCCGTGAAGGCGTTGACGATACCCATCGTGGTGCCGAGCAGGCCGACGAACGGGGCCGTCGAGCCGACCGTCGCGAGCACGCCCGAGCCACGCTTCAGCTCCGTCACCTCGAGGAGCATGTTGCGCTCGACCGCGCGCTCCGCCGAGTTGATGTCGGCGACCGTGACCGACCCGTCCTGGATGAGGGGCTTCACCTCGCCGAGCGCGCCACCGAGCACCCGGGCGACGTGCGACTTCTTGTAGCCTTCGGCGAGCTTGATCGCCTCGGTGATGTTGTCCTCCTCGAGGAACTGCGAGAACTCGGGAGTGAACTTCACCGTCTCACGACGGGCGGCGCGGAGCGCCCACCACTTCTGCACCATGATCGTGAGCGACCACAGCGACATGATGAACAGCACGGCGACGATGCCCTTGGCGAAATAGCCCATCGTGTGCCAGAGATCGATCAGCGAAACACCCATGGGGACGCGACTCCTCGGAAAGTGGCCTGACTGCGTGGGGGATGATTTGCGACTTGGCGCTGCTTACTTGCCGATGCCGAACGCGAAGGGAAGCTGGACGACCTGGCGCACCTTCTTGCCGCCGATCTCGGCGGGGAAGAACCGGTAGCGCGGGAGCGCCTGCTTCACCGCCTGCGAGAACAGCTCGTGCGAGCTCTCGAGGATCTTGAACGTGCTCATGTCGGCCCTGCCCGAGGTGTCCACGACGAACTGGACGAGCACCTTGCCCTCGACTCCAGCCGACTGGAGCATCGACGGGTACGTCGGCCGCGGGTTGTCCGGCGAGCCGAGCACGGTCTTCTCGACCTGGAACTCGAAGTAGGCGCCCTCGTTGTTCACGGGGCCCGTGCCGCCCTCGACGCCGCGGCCCGAACCACCGGCGACACCCTTGCCGGTGAAGTCCGCTTCATCGGTGACCTTCTTGGAGAGGTCGATGTCGGGGATGACGTTCGGGATGTTCACTGGTGCGGCGAGCACCTGGAACCCCTTCGGCGGAGGCGGCGCGACCGTGACGTCCGGCGGCGGCGGAGCCTTCTCGGGCTCCTGCTTCGGCTCCTCCTTCTTCACCTCGACGAAGTCCACCTTCTCGGCCTTCGGCTTCTCGAGGACTGCTTCCCGCGCCTGCGCCGTCGCATAGACGGCACCGGCGATCAGCGCCACATGGACGACCACGCTCAGGATCGTCCCACCGACGCTGCGCTGCTTCTTCTTCTTGGTCTCGATCAGGTTGTCGAACATGCGCTCGGCCCTGGTGAGTTGATGCAGGCGGCTTCATGCAAGCCTTGTGCGTCAAGTTACACTTTGGGCCCGGCGCAGGAACGGCCCGAACATTAAGTCTCGGTGAACGAGCCGTTACGAAAGATGAACGACCTCGTCCTCCCTTTCTGGCGTCGGCTCGGGGGCGAGCGGGAGGGAGACGGTGAACGCGCTCCCCCGCCCGAGCCTCGACTGCACGGTGAGCGTCCCCCCGTGCGCCTGGGCGATGTACTGGCTGATCGAGAGCCCCAGCCCGAACCCGCCGCGCTCCGAGCCGTCCCCCGCTTTCCGCGATCGCGCCCGGTCGGCGCGCCAGAAGCGCTCGAAGACGTACGGCAGATCCGCCGCCGCGATCCCGATCCCGGTGTCGCGCACCGTGAAGGTCGCCTCGTCGAGCCGCTTGCTCATCGAGACCTCCACCTTCCCCCCGCGCGGCGTGTACTTGATCGCGTTCGTGATGAGGTTCAGGAAGAGCTGCCGCAGGCGCGGCCGGTCTCCCATCACTACCGCGTCCTCGATCACCGGCAGGCTCACCGCCAGCCCGGCATCCTCGCCGAGGATCACCGCGGTCTCGTACACCTCCCGCACGAGGGGCTCGAGGTGGATCGGCTCCGTCGCCAGCTCGAAGCGCCCCTCGTCGGCACGGGCGAGGGTGAGCAGCGAGTCCACGAGGTCGGCCATGCGCGCCGTCTCCTGCAGCGCCTCCTCGAGCGCGACGAGCTGCTCGGTGTGCGTGGACTTCGGGTTCATCGCGCGCTCGACGTCCGCGCGGAGGACGGTGAGCGGCGTCTTCAGCTCGTGGCTCGCGTCCGCGGTGAAGCGGCGGAGCGCGCCGAACGACGTCTCGAGGCGCGCGATCATCGCGTTCAGCGTCGCCGAGAGGCGCCCCAGCTCGTCCCCTGCCTCCATGGGAAGCCGGCGGTGCAGGCTGCGCCCGTCGGTGATCGCCTCCACCTCGTTGATGATCAGCTCGACGGGCTTGAGGGCGATCCCCGAGATGAAGTACGCCGCGAAGCCGCCGACGAGGATGAAGAGTGGCACGAGGCCGAGCATCGAGGTCGCCAGCGCGCCCGGCGCGCCCTGCGCGGAGCGAGTGTCCACCGCGGTGACCACGCGTGCCACCTGCGAGCTCTGCACCGTGTCCGGCCGCGCCACGAGGAGGAGACGCGCCGAGTCGAGCTTCACGAACTGCGCGGGACCCTCGGTGCGCGCCTGAAGCGCCGCCTGCTGGAGACGGGCGAGGTCGTCGAGGCCGAGCTGCCGCGCGAGGAAGGACGCGTAGAGCGCGCGTCCGCTCGCGTCGAGGATGAGGACGTAGTCGCCGATCCCCTCGAGCTTCTTGTAGAGCTGCGGCGCGACGACCGGCCCCGTGGTCGAATCGGTGCGCACCGTGACGGGCACGCCCTCCTCCTCCGCGCTCATCACGACGCGGAGCGCGGCGTTCACCTGGCTCTCCACCTGTTCGGCGAGCTCGCGGTACGCGCTCGCCCGTCTCGCGACGATGAGCACGAGCGAGAACGCGATCAGCGTGCCCGCGAGGGCGAAGACGTAGGCGGTGGTGAGCCGCGCGCGGACGGTGGCCACGGATCAGCGCTCGCTGAATCGGTGCTGGAGGTCAGGCCTTGATGACGTAGCCGACGCCGCGGACGGTGGTGAGCAGCTTCCGGTCGTGGCGCGCGTCGATCTTCTTGCGCAGGTGGTTGATCACCACGTCCACGATGTTGGTGCCGGGGTCGAAGTGATATCCCCACGCGTACTCGGTGATCAGGGTGCGGCTCATGACGCGCCCGGCGTGCCGCACGAGATACTCGAGGACGGCGTACTCCTTGGGCGTCAGCTCGATCACCTCGTCGGCGCGGCGCACCTCGCGCGTGTCGCGGTTCACCACCAGGTCGCCGACGCGCAGTTCGGTGGAGGCGAGCGTGCGTGGGCGGCGCGCCAGCGCCTCCACCCGCGCCAGCAGCTCCTCGAAGGCGA
>DASVXU010000108.1:0-38547 GCA_036392515.1 Gemmatimonadaceae bacterium
TCACCGAGCAGATCGACGCGCTGAACACCCTTGGCACCGACCCGATCAAGAAGCTGGTCACGCCCCGGGTGCTGGCGTCGCTGATCATGCTCCCGGTGCTGACGATCATCAACAACCTCGTCGGCATCCTCGGGGGGATGCTCATCGCGAGCGTGATGTTCGGGCTCCCGATGGGGTTCTATTGGCGGACGGTGTGGGAGCAGATCGCGGCGGACGGCTTCACGCTGACCTACGTCCCGAACGATTTCATCCAGGGGCTGCTGAAGCCCTTCGTCTTCGGGGGGATCATCTCGATCACCTCGTGCTACTACGGGCTCGGCACCACGGGCGGCACCGAAGGGGTCGGCCAGTCGACCACGCGCACCGTCGTCGCGACGAGCATCACGATCCTCGTGATGGACTACTTCCTGACGCAGCTCCTGCTCTCGGTGGTGGGCGCATGACGGACCGCGACCGTCCCGACGACGCGCGCCCCGAGGGTGCGGCGCCGCTCGACGACTCGACCGCCGACGCGTCGAGCGGCGAGCGCGGGAGCGCGCCGCAGGACCGCGTGAGCGAGGGGACGGGCGTCGGGCCGGCGAAGAGCGACGAGCAGTCGTTCGGTCCGGCGCGCGGTCGTCGGACGGAGAGCAGCGGGGGGCGTCGCGTCGCCGACCACGGCGTCGAGCCGGCGCCCGGGCGCGGCGCGGGGCAGGCGCCCTTCCGCCGCGCCGAGGATCAGGCGCCGAAGCAGCGCTACGAGGAAGTGCGGGCCGCGGTGCGCCAGGAGCTGTCGAGCGACCGCGGGCACACCGGCGAGTTCCGCGGCCCCGCGGTGATCGAGCTCGATCACGTTTCGCTCGCCTTCGACGAGCCGATCCTCGTCGACGTGTCGCTCGCCGCGCACGAGGGCGAGACCATCGTGATCGTCGGCGAGTCGGGGACGGGAAAGAGCACGACGCTCAAGCTGATCCTGCGGCTGCTCGTACCGGACAGCGGGCAGGTGCTGATCGACGGGCAGGACATCGCGCACCTCTCCTTCGAGGAGGCGCTCGAGGTGCGGCAGCGGATGGGGATGGTCTTCCAGGGCGCCGCCCTCTTCGACTCGATGACGGTGTTCGAGAACGTCGCCTATCCGCTGCGCGAGCACACCGACCTGTCGGAGGAGGAGATCCTGGCGCGGGTGCGGGAGAAGCTCGAGTTCGTGGACCTCGACCCCGACCGCGTGATGGACCAGCTTCCGGCGGAGCTGTCGGGGGGAATGAAGAAGCGCGTCGGCATCGCGCGCGGGATGGCGAACAACCCGCGGATCATGCTCTACGACGAGCCGACGTCGGGACTCGACCCGCTGACGACCGGCACGATCACGCGGCTGATCATGAAGCTGCAGCGGGAGCTCGGCGTGACGAGCATCGTCGTCTCGCACGACATTCGCTCGGCGTTTCGCATGGCGACGCGCATCGCGCTGCTCGCCGACAAGCACATCGTGTTCTTCGGCACGCCGGAAGAGATGGCGGCGAGCGAGAACGAGTACATCAGGGATTTCCTCGGCGGATTCTAGAGACAGGGCGGCGCCATGAAACGTTCGACGTTCATCACGTGGGACCAGCTGAAGGTGGGGAGCCTGATCCTGATCGGGCTCGTCGTGCTCGGTCTCGCGATCTACAACCTCGGCAAGGCCGCGCACCTCTTCAGCAGCCGCTACAAGCTGGTGGCGTTCCTGCCTAACGCGAACGGGCTGCGCGCCGGCGGCTCGGTGCTCGTCGCCGGCCAGCTCGCGGGGACGATCCAGTCGATCGACTTCCTCCCGGTGGACGCGGACACGACGCGCAACCTGAAGGTCGTCGTCGAGGTCGAGGAGGATCTCCAGGAGCAGATCCGCGAGGACTCGAAGGCGCGCGTGCGCACCCTCGGGCTCCTCGGCGACAAGGTCCTCGACATCACCCCCGGCACGCCGCGCACGGCGAAGCTCGTCCAGGGCGACACGCTGACGATCGCGCAGTCGCTCGACTACGAGCAGGTGATCGCGCAGGCGTCGGGGGCGGTGGGCGACCTCGTGCAGCTCACGTCCGACCTCAAGCAGATCACCGGCGGGATCGTGCGCGGCGAGGGGACGATGGGGCAGCTCGTCACCGACCGCACCCTGTACGACCAGCTCACGGGCACGGTGACGCAGATGAACAGCCTCCTCGCGAGGCTCCAGCGCCCGAACGGCACCTTCGGCCGCATGATCGACGACCCGGCGCTGTACGATCATCTCGTCGCGGTGATGGCGTCCACCGACTCGCTGCTCATCGCGCTGAACAACAGGAACGGCACGCTCGGCCGCCTGCTGCGCGACGACTCGCTCTACACGTCGTTCGTGCACATCGCGCAGGGCGGCGACTCGCTGATGAAGATGCTGACGAGCGGGAAGGGCACCGCGAGCAAGATGCTCACCGACCAGCAGCTCTACGATCAGCTGAACAAGACGCTCACCGACCTGAACGCGATCCTCGCGGACATTCGCAAGGATCCGAAGCGGTACATGAAGGGCGCGATCCACGTCGGGTTCTGAACGGCGACGAGGGACGAGTGAGTCGACTACAACGAGCAACGAGCTACCAACTACAACGAGCAACGAGCGACCAGCTGCAACGAGCAGCGAGCGACCAACTGCAACGAGCAGCGCGCGACTAACGGCAATGGGCGGCTGATCGCCGGCACCGGGCACACGGCACCCGGCAACTCCCTGTCTTCCAGGGCGACCGGTTATCTTTCCCGTCATCTTCGCCCGAGCAGCCGCCGTGTCCGAGACCGCCACACCCACAACCTTCGAGCTCGACGTCGTCGCCACGCGCGGTCCGGCGGTGGAGTCGAGACATCGCGTCCACGCGGCGGTCGTGGACGCGGAGGGGCGGCTCGTCGGCTCGGCGCGCGATCCGCGGCTCGTCACCTACTGGCGATCCTGCGCGAAGCCCTTCCAGGTCATGCCCCTCCTCGCGTCGGGCGGCTTCGACCGGCTGAAGTGGGGCGATGACCAGCTCGCCCTCGCCTGCGCCTCGCATGGCGGAGAGCCGGAGCACGTCGCGATCGCCGCGGGAATGCTCGACTCGATCGGCCTCGAGGAGGGCGATCTCGCCTGCGGCCCCCACGAGCCGATGTCGACGCGAGGCGCGAAGGTCATGCGTGAGACGGGCGCTCGCCCGACGCGCCTCCACAACAACTGCTCCGGCAAGCACGCTGCGATGCTCGCGCGCGCCCACACCGAAGGATGGACCACCGTCGGCTACGAGCGCGAAGGCCACCCGGTGCAGCGCGATATCGTCGCCCAGCTCGAGACGTGGTGCGACGTCCCCGCCGACGAGCTGCTGCAGGCGGTGGACGGGTGCGGCGCGGTCGTCTTCGGCCTCCCGCTCCAGAACATGGCGCTCGCCTACGCGCGCCTCGCCGCCGCCGCGGCGCGGGGTGAGGACATCCCCTCGCGCATCGTCCACGCGATGAGCACGCGCCCCTTCCTCATCGGCGGGTCCGACCGCTTCGACTCGGCCCTCATCGAGGAGACCGACGGGCGCGTCATCTCCAAGGTCGGCGCCGAAGGCGTCCACACGGTCGCCTTGGTGGACGAGGGAATCGCCTTCGCGCTCAAGGTGGAGGACGGCGCGCAGCGCGCGCAGTTCACCGCGGTGCTCCGCCTGCTGCAGCGACTGGGCGCGCTCCCCGACGCGCTGCCGCCGCGCCTCGAGGAGTTCGCCCACCGGCCGCTGCGCAACACGCGCGGCGAGACGGTCGGCGAAGTCCGCCCGGCCATCTGAGCGCGTGCCGTCGTCCGATGACGACGGCTCTCTTTCGATGACACAGACCGTCCTCCCACTCGGCATCGTACCCGCGCTCGACGAGCAGACGGTGACGCTCGTGCGCCTCGCGGCCGCGGTCGCGGCGGGCACCGAGCGCCAGATGCGCGACGCGATGGCGGTCGCGGTGCGCATCGACCCGGTGTGGGTGGAGGAGCTGATCCTCCAGTCGTATCTCTTCGCCGGCTTCCCGCGCACGCTCAACGCGATGCGCGAGTGGCGAAGGGTGAGCGGACGTCCCGCTCCGGCGAGCGACGACCGCGCGGGCGCGGAGCTCAACGCGGCGCAATGGCGCGCCGACGGGGAGCGCACCTGCGCGAAAGTGTATGATGGGATGTACGACCGGCTGCGCGACAACATCGCCGCGCTGCACCCGGCGCTCGATGCATGGATGGTCGTGGACGGGTACGGCAAGGTGCTCTCGCGCCCGGGGCTGGACCTCGTCCGGCGTGAGCTGTGCATCGTTGCCGCGTGCGCGGCGGCGAAGCAGGACCGGCAGCTGCAGTCACATCTCCACGGAGCGCTGAACGTCGGCGCGACGCCGGGTCAGGTCGTCGGCACGCTCGTCGCCCTCGCCGACATGCTCGGCGACGTTTCGCTCCGGCGCGCCCTCGCGATGTTCAACAAGGTGTCAGGCAAACAGGGGTAGAGAGACATGTTCATCGATCGCGCGGTGGTGAAGGTCGAGGCGGGGACGGGCGGCTCCGGCTGCACGTCGTTCCGCCGCGAGCATCGCGTCCCGATGGGCGGACCCGATGGCGGCGACGGCGGGCGGGGCGGTGACATCGTCGTCCGCGCCGACTCCAACCTCGCCACCCTGCTCGACTACACGTACCGCGACCGCTGGCAGGCGGAGCGCGGCGAGCACGGAAAGGGGGCGAACAAGACGGGCGCCTCGGGCGAGAGCATCGTCCTCCCCGTTCCCCCGGGGACGGTGATCCGCGACGCCGACACCGGCGAGCAGCTCGGCGAGGTCCTCGAGCACGGCGACGAGATCGTCGTCGCGCGCGGAGGACGCGGCGGGAAGGGGAACGCCTTCTTCGTCACCTCCACCCACCAGGCGCCGCGGGAATGGCAGCCGGGGGAGGAGGGGGAGGCGCGGACGCTCGAGCTCGAGCTCAAGCTCATCGCCGACGTCGGCCTCGTGGGGCAGCCTAACGCGGGGAAGTCCACGCTCCTCTCCGTCATCTCCGCCGCGCGCCCGAAGATCGCCGACTACCCCTTCACGACCCTCGCGCCCAACCTCGGTGTCGTCCAGCTCACCGACCACCGGACCTTCGTGGTCGCCGATATCCCGGGGATCATCGAAGGCGCGCACGAAGGGAAGGGACTCGGCCTCCAGTTCCTCCGCCACATCGAGCGCACGCGCATCCTCGCCTTCCTGATTCCGATCGACGCGATGGACTGGCAGGCGGAATACGATGGTCTGCGCGCGGAGGTGACGTCGTACTCGGCGGAGCTCGCGTCGAAGCCGCACTGCGTCGTCTTCACCAAGCTGGATCTCCTCGGCGAGCCGTACGTTCCGGAGATCGAGGCGCCGGACGCGTTCGGGGTCTTCTCGATCAGCGCCGCGGGACGCACCGGGCTCGACGAGCTGCTCTCGGCGTGGTGGGCGCGGCTGCTCGATCTGAAGAAGGCCGAGGTCAGGATCGACACCGCGAGCCTCCCCTGAGTGGACGCCGCCCTCTTCGGCGCGGCGCTCGCCCTCGCGCCGGGGGTGGGCCGCGTGCGCTACCGGGAGCTGCTCGACCGGCACCTCCGCCACGAGGCCGCGTTCGCGGAAGCGGTCGCCGAGTGGGAGCGCGGACTGCTGCTCGACGCCGCGCGGGCGCTGCTCGACAGCGCCCGCGCGGTCGGCGCGAGCGCGGTCGCGTACGGCTCCCCTGATTATCCGTCGCGCCTGCGCGAGCTCTCGGATCCGCCCCCGCTCCTCTTCGTGCGCGGTGCGCGCGAGTGGATGGAGACGGGGCCGGCGGTCGCGATCGTCGGGACGCGCGCGGCGACGGGGTACGGCGAGCGCGTGACGCGCGAGATCGCCGGGCAGCTCGCGCGCGCGGGGGCGCTCGTGATCAGCGGGCTGGCGCGGGGGATCGACGCGGCAGCGCACCGTGGGGCGCTGGAGAGCGGAGGTCGCACGGCGGCGGTGCTCGGCACCGGCATCGACATCGCGTATCCCGCCGCGCACCGGAGCCTGCACGCGGAGATAGGCGCGCGCGGGCTGCTGCTCACCGAGCAACCTCCCGGCGAGAAGGCGAGCGGCGGCTCGTTTCCTGAGCGAAACCGCATCATCGCCGCCCTCGCGGATCTCGTGATCGTCGTCGAGGCGCCGGTGAAGAGCGGGGCTCTGATCACCGCCTCGCGCGCGCTCGAGCTGGGGCGGATGGTGGCCGCGGTTCCCGGTCCGATCGATTCGCCGCAGAGCGCCGGCTCGAACGAGCTGCTGCGCGACGGCGCGCAGTGCATCGCGTCGGCGGCCGACGCGCTGGCACTCGTCGGCCTGACCGCGCCCCCGCGCGCGCCGTCGCGCGAGGTGGACGGCCCCGACCGCGTCGTCTGGGACGCGTTAGGCAGGGGCGCGCTCGATCTGGATACTCTCGCGAGCACGACGGCGCTCCCCGCGCGCGAGGTGCTCGCCGCGGTGACGCGGCTTGAGCTGAGCGGGGCAGTCGAATGCGCGCTCACGGGCGAGATCAGACGGCGGTGAGTGACTCGTGAAACTCCAGCGCGACGAGTGAAGCTACCCTGCGATGGGTGAGGTGTGTGGGTGAGTGACTCGTGACTCGTGACGGGCGTTACCTGCCGTCAACGCCCGATACAAGTCACGACACACTCGTCCTCACACCTCACCGCCCGCAGGGCAGTTTCACCGCCCGCAGGATCGTTTCACGAGTCACCAGTCACGGCTAGCTTTCACGAGTGCTCCCCCGCCACGTCTACGTTCACGTTCCCTTCTGCGCCCGCCGCTGCACGTACTGCGATTTCGCGATCGCGGTGCGGCGCGTCGTGCCGGTGGACGAGTATCTCGCCGCGCTCGGCCGCGAGCTGGAGCTGAGGTGGGGGAGCGAGGCCCGTGAGCAGGTGGGCGGCGGGCCGTGGACCCTCGACACCCTGTACTTCGGCGGAGGCACGCCGTCGCGGCTGGGCGCTGAGGGGATCGCGCGCGCGATCGACCTCGTGCGCCGGCACGCCGAGCTCGCGCCGGGCGCCGAGATCACGATCGAGGCGAATCCGGAGGACATCAGCGCGGAGGAGGCGCGCGGGCTGGGCGCGGCGGGAGTCAACCGCGTCTCGCTCGGCGTGCAGTCCTTCGACGACCCGACGCTGGCGTGGATGCACCGCGTGCACGACGCGGCGCGCGCCGAGCGCGCGGTGGAGGAGCTGCGAGGGGCGGGGATCGAGAACCTGTCGCTCGACCTGATCTTCGCGCTCCCCGGCGAGTCCGGCACGCGCTCGTGGGAGCGCGACGTCGAGCTCGCGCTCGCGCTCGAGCCGGCGCACGTCTCCCTCTACGGGCTGACGATCGAGGAGCGTACGCCGTTAGGCAGGGCGCGCGCGCGCGGAGCGGTGACCGAGGCGGAGGAGGAGCGCTACGAGTCGGACTTCCTGCACGCGCACGCGGCGATGACCGCGGCGGGGCTCGAGCATTACGAGGTCTCGAACTTCGGCCGGCCGGGACTCCGCTCGCGCCACAACTCCGCGTACTGGCGGCTCGTGCCCTACGCCGGGCTCGGCCCCGGCGCGCACGAGCTGCGCGTCTCGGCGGGAGAGCAGCGGCGTCGGTGGAACGACTCGGCGTATGCCGGATGGGTGCGGAGGCTCGCCGCGGGACGCGACCCGGTCGCGGGAGAGGAGAGCCTCGACGCGACGAACCGCGTCGCGGAGGAGGTGTATCTCGGTATGCGCACGCGCGAAGGGCTCGTGCTTCGCGACGGCGAGATCGAGCATGTCGCGCCCTGGGTCGAGGCCGGCTGGGGTGATCTCGTGCGAGGCCCGGGCGGCGAATCGATCCTCCGTCCGACACCTGCCGGGTGGCTCCGGCTCGACGCCCTCGCGGCCGACTTGACAGCGTTCAGAAGTCGTTAGCATACTTGTACTTATGCCTATTCCGGAGCTCAACGATCGCGAGCGACGAGTTCTCGAGGCCGTCATCCGGACATACGTGCAGACCGCGGAGCCCGCGGGGTCGCGCACCCTGTCCCGGCGGTTCGGCCTCGGCGTGTCGCCCGCCACGATCCGGAACACGATGAGCGACCTGGAAGAGAAGGGATTCCTCTTCCATCCGCATACGTCGGCGGGGCGCGTCCCCACCGACATGGCGTACCGCGTCTACGTCGATTCGCTGATGCGCCTGCCGACGCCGCCCGTCGAGGAAGGCCAGCGCGCGCGGCTGCACGAGGAGATCAAGAGCGGCGGCTCGACGATCGAGACGATCATCGCCCGCGCCGCGCAGTCGCTCGGCGTGCTGACGCAGGAGCTGGGCGTCGCGCTCGGGCCGCGGCTCGACCAGGCGATCCTGGCGCGGATAGAGCTGATCAGGCTCTCGACCGAGCGGCTGCTGATGGTGCTGACGCTCGAGGCGGGCGTCGTTCGCACCGTCTTCGTCGAGGTGCCGGGGGAGATCGCGGACGCGGCGCTCGCCCACGTCGCGCTCGTGCTCAACGAGCGGCTGGGCGGGCTGTCGCTCCAGGAGATCCGCGCGTCGCTGGGCAGCCGGCTGCGCGACGCCTCCGGCGAGAACGGCGCGCGCGAGCTGCTCAACATCTTCGTGCAGGAAGGGGAGCAGCTCTTCGACACCCCCGCCCCGGCGCGCGAGCAGTCGGTGGTGCTCGGCCAGGCGAGCGTGCTCGCCGAGCAGCCCGAGTTCGCGCAGGCGCCGCAGATGCGGCGGCTGATCGAGCTGACGGAGACCCCCGATCGCCTCGCCGAGGTGCTGCGCCGGCGACAGGGAACACAGGGGATCTCGGTCACCATTGGTAACGAGCACGCGGACCCGCGGCTCGAGCGCTTCACCGTCGTCACCTCGGAGTATCGTGCCGGCTCGCTGGCGGGGGTGATCGGCGTGATCGGCCCCACGCGGATGCCGTACGAGAAGGTCGTCTCGCTCGTCCGTCACACCTCGCAGCTTCTCACCGACCTCCTCGATTGACCGTCAGGCAACATGGCTGATTTCTACGAAGTGCTCGGCATCGCGCGCGGCGCGAGCGACGACGAGATCAAGAAGGCCTATCGCAAGATGGCCATGCAGTACCACCCCGATCGCAACAACGGATCGAAGGAGGCGGAGGAGCGCTTCAAGCTGGTGAGCGAGGCGTACGACGTCCTGCGCGACCCGAACAAGCGCGCCGTGTACGATCGCTACGGCGAGGCGGGGCTGCGCGGCGGCGGCGGCGGGATGGGCGGCTTCCACCACGTCGATCTCTCCGAGGCGCTCAGCATCTTCATGCGCGACTTCGGGGGCTTCGGCGGCTTCGACGAGATGCTCGGGCGCCGTGGCGGCGCGGCGTCGCGAACCGGAGCCGACGTCAAGGTCACGGTGGAGCTCACCCTGCTCGAGTCGGCGACCGGCGTCGAGCGCGAGATCCCGCTCAAGCTCCTCGACCCGTGCGACCGCTGCGCCGCGTCCGGCGCCGAGCCGGGGACGACGCCGCAGCGCTGCACCACGTGCAACGGCACCGGTGAGGTGCGCCGCGCGCAGCGCTCGTTCTTCGGGCAGTTCGTGAGCGTGTCGCCCTGCCCGACCTGCAGCGGGCAGGGGACGGTGATCGCGTCGCCGTGCAGGAAGTGCAGGGGCGAGGGTCGCGTCCGCGGCGAGAAGGCGATCAACGTCCGCATCCCGCCCGGGGTGGCGACGGGGCAGTACATGACGCTGCGCGGCGTTGGCAACGCGGGCCCGCGGAACGGCGAGCGCGGCGACGTCATCGTCGTCTTCGACGTCGAGGAGGATCCGCGCTTCGAGCGCGACGGAGAAGACCTCTACACCGAGGTGCTGGTGTCGTATCCGCAGCTCGTGCTCGGCGCCGACGTCGAGGTGCCCAACGTCACCGGTCCGATCACGCTGCGCGTCCCGGGGGGGACGCAGAGCGGCCAGGTCTTCCACCTGCGCGGCCGCGGGCTCCCGCGCGTGAACTCGGGCGGCGTCGGCGACCTGCACGTCCGCGTCCAGCTCTGGACGCCGGACTCGGTGAGCGCCGACGAGAAGGCGCTGATCGAGCGGCTGGCGGAGTTCGAGAAGAAGCCCCCCGCGACGCGCGACAAGGGCTTCTGGGCGAAGATGAAAGAGGCCCTGGGCGCCTGAGCTCGACACTGCGAAGAGAGATGAGAGAGGCTCCGATGGAGAGATGAGGGAAGGGAGAAACCACCGGGGCCTCCGGCCGCTGCGCGGCGGCGGTTACGTCAGTTCGACGCCGTTGAACCGGGTTCGGGGGGGAACTGCGGCCTACGACGGGCTGATGCTGGAAGGGTGTGCCCCTACCACATCGTCGTTTCGTCGCTCCTCTCTCTTCTCTTTCTCGGAGCCTCTCTCATCTCTCATCGCCGTGCTGAACGCTCAATGACCGCCTGGCATTCCATTCGCGTCCGCCCGACCACCGACCGCGACGTCGTCGCGGCGGCGCTCTTCGCCGCGGGGTCGCAGGGGCTGCACGAGGACGGCGACTCGCTGGTCACGCACTTTCCGCCCGATACCGACATCGAGGCGGTGCGCGTGGCGGTGCGCAACGCCGACGCCGGCGCGACGATCGAGGTGACGGAGACGCCCGCCGTCGACTGGAGCGAGGCGTGGAAGCACGGTGTCGGCGCGCACGAGCTGGGCGACCTCGCCGTCGTGCCGCCATGGCTCGCCGAGGGGCGCGATCCGGCGACGACGATCGTGATCGATCCCGGGATGGCGTTCGGCACCGGGGAGCATCAGACGACGCGCTGCGTGGTGCGCCTGATGCAGCCGATCATCCGGCGCGGCGACGTCGTCGCGGACCTCGGCGCGGGGAGCGCGGTGCTGGCGATCGCCGCGGCGAAGCTTGGCGCGGGGCGGGTCGTCGCGATCGAGATGGACCCCGAGGCGATCGAAAACGCCGAGGAGAACGTCGAGCGCAACGGGGTCGCCGACCGGGTGAGCGTCGTCGAGGGGGACGCGGGCGTGCTGCTGCCGCTCGTCGCGCCGGTGCGGGTGGTGCTCGCGAACATCATCTCGTCGGTGCTGGTGGAGCTGCTCCCGGCGATGCGCGCGGCGCTGACGCGCGACGGACAGGCGATCCTCAGCGGGATCCTGTACGAGGAGCGCGACCACATGCTCGCGGTGCTCGACGAGGACTGGATCGTGGAGGACGAGGCGCGGGAAGGGCAGTGGTGGAGCGTCGCCGTCGCGCGCCGTTAGGCAGCCCATGACCGCCGACGCCAGGGTCCCCGTCGCCACCTTCTTCGCCGCCGAGCCGATCGCGCCGGGGGCGACGGTCTCGCTGGACGAGGACGCGGCGCACCACGCGCGCGTGCGCCGGCTCGACGTCGGCCACCGGATCCGGCTGCTCGACGGCGCGGGCACGGTGGGCCACGGCACGCTCGTGCGCCTCGCGAAGGCGCACATGCAGGTCGAGGTCGCGACCGCCGAGGAGGTGGAGGCGCCGCCGGCGGTGCACATGCTGGTGCCCGTCGCTGACCGCGAGCGGATGCTGCTCCTCGCCGAGAAGTGCGCGGAGCTCGGCGCCGCGAGCTGGCGGCCCGTGCTCTGGCGCCGGTCGCGCAGCGTCTCGCCGCGGGGCGAGGGGATGACCTTCCACGCGAAGGTGCGGGCGCGGATGATCGGCGCGCTGGAGCAGAGCGGGAACCCCTGGCTGCCGACGATGTACCCGGAGGCGACGGTGGAGCGCGCGATCGCTTCGGCGCCGCGGGGCGCGCGCGTCCTGCTCGACGCCGCGGGCGACTCGATGGTCTCGACCGAGATGATCGCCCCGCTCTGCGTCGCGGTCGGGCCGGAGGGCGGGATCGAGCCGGACGAGCGTGACCTGCTGCTGACGGCGGGGTGGTTGCCGGTCGCCGTCGGGCGCACCACCTTACGCTTCGAGACCGCCGGGATCGCCGCACTGGCGATCGCCCGTGCGGCGCTCGATCGCTCATCGGAGCCGACGATTGGCTGACGGCTGTCTCTTCTGCCGCATCGTGCGCGGCGAGATCCCGGCGAAGCTCGTCGCCGAGGACGAACACTGCGTGGCGTTCCGCGACATCAACCCGCAGGCGCCGACGCACGTGCTCGTCGTCCCGCGCGAGCACGTCGCGTCGCTGAACGAGGCGAAGGACCCGGCGCTGGTCGGGCGCCTCGCGCTCTTCGCGGCGCGGATCGCGCGCGACGAGGGGATCGCCGACGGTGGGTACCGCACGGTCTTCAACACGAACGCGGACGCGGGGCAGACGGTCTTCCATCTGCACCTGCACCTGCTCGGCGGACGCAGGCTGGGCTGGCCGCCGGGATGACGCACGCGGCGCGGGGCCGGGCGGCGCTGGTCAGCGCGGGCGCCCTCGCCGCGCTGGTCGTGTCATGCTCGCACGCCGCCCCGCCGCCGCCGCAGGCCGCGTTCCCGGCGCAGACGTCGCTCGAGTGCTTCGTGCCGACGCAGGACGACTACGCGGTCACGATCGTCGTCCCCGACACGAGCTTCCGCGACTCGCTCTGGCTGCGGCCGATCCTCGGCGAGGTCGCGCGCAACTGGCCCGTGTCGCTCCCCCTGCCGCGACTCGGCGTGGACGTCTCGCTGCAGCTCCTGCGCGACGGCCGCGCCTTCGAGCCGAAGATCGTCCACCCGTCACACGTCCGCGACTTCGACCGGCGCGCGCTCGACGCGGTGCGCGCCGCGGTGAAGGACACGCTCTGGCCGCTCCCCGCGCGCTACAGGCACGACACCCTCGACGCGATGGTGAGATTCGGCGCGCAGGACATCCAGAACGCGATCGTCCAGACGTGGTACAGCGTCGTCAAGCCGCCGAAGCCGATGCGCGACAACCCGCAGCCCGACTACCCGCCGGAGAAGCGCGCGGGGCAGCAGGTCATCGCCGCCTTCACCGTCGACTCCCTGGGGCGGGTGGATTCGTCGTCGGTCGTCATCCTCTCCTCGACCGACGAGGACTACGCGGCCGCGGTGCTCGCCGTGCTCCCGCGCTGGCGCTTCACCCCCTCGACGGTCCGCGGGTGCAGGCTCGCGCGGACGATCCGCTGGGAGTTCACGGGGAAGGAGTGAGTGCCGTGGGGCAGGAGGCTAGCGCTGATGCCACGGGACAGGAGTCTAGTGTCATAACGGCTGTGGCATGAGGCACAGGGCAGAGAGGCCATATGGCAACTGCTCGCCCGGCCTCATGGCCGTTCTGCCTCATGGCCGTTCTGACGAGTGACTCATGACCCGGAAGTCATGACACTAGCCTTGTGCCAAGTGGTAGTTAGAATCAGTTCCATGTCCGCACTCTTCACACGCCTCCAGTCCGAGCTGGCGTCCTCGCGCAAGGCGCAGGACAAGCCGCGCACCCTGCTGCTCTCGACGATCATCTCCGACGCGAAGAACCGGAGGATCGAGCTGATGCGCGATCTCACCGACGACGACGTCATCGACGTGATCCGCAAGGGGATCAAGCGGCGGAAGGAATCGATCGAGATGTACGAGAAGGGCGGCCGCGAGGAGCTGGCCGCGAAGGAGCGCGCCGAGGCGGCCGCGCTCGAGCAGTTCCTCCCGGCGCAGGTGAGCGCCGACGAGCTGCGCGCCGCCGTCCGGGCCGCGATCGCCGGCGGCGCCGCGAACATCGGCGCCGTGATGGGGAAGGTCATGCCCCAGTTCAAGGGCCGCGCCGACGGGAGCGCGATCAACGCGATCGCGCGGGAAGAGCTCGGGGGTAGGTAGCGCCGGGTCTGGCGTCGACACGGCGAGGAGAGAGGAGAGAGGCTCCGAGGGAGAGATAGAGAGAGGAGAGAACCTGCCGGGGGGGCGGCCGCTGCGCGGCGGCCGCCCCCCAGTTCAACGCAGTTGAACGGCGGTCGGGCGGGGACGGCGTCATATGGCGCGGCGAAGCCGGATGGGTGTGCCCCTACCGCATCGTTTTTTCGTCTCTCATCCCTCCTCTCTCCATCGGAGTCTCTCTCCTCTCTCCTCGCCCTGTTGTAACTTCAGAGCGATGAACCCCCACGCCCTCGCTCTCCTCGACCTGCCGCGCGCTCTCGCGGTCGTCGCGGAGCGTGCGTCGTCGTCGCTCGGCGCGGCGCACGTGCGGGCGCTGGAGCCGACTCCCGATCGCGAGTGGCTGGAGTCGGAGCACGCGCGCGTCGCCGGGATGCGCGCCCTCGTCGCCGCCGACGAGCCCTGGTCGCCGGAGCCGATCCCCGACGTCGCGGCGGCGCTGCGGCGTCTCCGGGTGGTGGGAGCGGGGCTCAACGGGCAGGAGCTGCTCGGCGTCTTCGTGCTGCTCCGCTCCTCGCGGCGCACCCGCGACGCGCTCGGCGACGAGAAGCGGCCCGCGGCCGGGCGCGCGGTGCTGGCGCGGCTGCGCGAGCTGCTCGTCGAGAACCGCGCGTCGGAGGACGCGATCGAGCGGATGGTGGACGACGACGGCCGGGTGCGCGACGACGCCTCGCCCGCGCTGCGGCGGATCCGCCGCGAGCTGGCCGCCGCGCACGGTGAGCTGATCCGCATCCTCGAGCGCGAGATGAGCCGGCTCGAGGAGCATCACCGCGTCGCCGACGCCTCGGTCACGGTGCGCAACGGGCGCTACGTGATGCCGGTGCGCCGCGGCGGCCACGTCGCGGTGGGCGGGATCGTGCACGACAGCTCGCAGACGGGGGCGACGCTCTTCGTCGAGCCGCCGGCGGCGATCGAGTTCGGGAACAGGATCCGCGAGCTCGAGGCGGAGGAGCAGCGCGAGGTGGACCGCATCCTCCTCGAGCTCACCGACCGCGTGCGTCCCCTCGGCGAGGAGCTGCGCGCGGCGCTCGACGCGCTGGTCGCGCTCGACTCGCTCTACGCGCGCGCACGCTACGCGATCGAGTTCCGCTGCGCGAGCGCCGAGCTGGGCCCGCCGCGCGACGGCTTCGCGATCGTCGGCGGGCGTCATCCGCTGCTGCTCGCGCAGGGAGTGGACGTCGTTCCCTTCGACCTGGCGATGGCGCCCGGCGAGCGGACGCTGCTCGTCTCCGGCCCGAACACCGGCGGCAAGACCGTGCTCCTCAAGGCGGTGGGACTGCTGTCGATGCTCGCGCAGTGCGGAACGCCGGTGCCCGTCGAGGCGGGGACGTGCCTCGCGGTGTTCGACGACGTCTTCGCCGACATCGGCGACGAGCAGTCGATCGAGGCGTCGCTCTCGACCTTCAGCGCGCACCTGAAGAACCTCGGCGAGATCCTCCGCCGCTCGACGAACAACTCCCTCGCGCTGGTGGACGAGCTGGGGTCGGGCACGGACCCGGTGGAGGGCGCAGCGTTAGGCGGCGCGATCCTCGAGGCGCTGACGACGCGCGGGGTGCTGACGCTGGCGACGACGCACCTCGGCGCGCTGAAGCAGCTCGCCGGCGAGGTGGAAGGCGTCGTCAACGCCTCGCTGCAGTTCGACGCGGTCGCCCTCGCGCCGACCTACCGCCTCATCAAGGGGATCCCGGGCCGCTCGTACGGCATCAGCATCGCGCGGCGGCTCGACCTTCCCGAGCGCGTGATCGCGCGCGCCGAGGAGCGTCTGCCGATCGACGAGCGGAACGCGGCGGCGCTGATCGAGTCGCTGGAGCGGCGCGACACCGAGCTCACGGCGCGCGAGCGGGAGA
The DNA here is from genome assembly GCA_036392515.1 of Gemmatimonadaceae bacterium. GTDB lineage: Bacteria > Gemmatimonadota > Gemmatimonadetes > Gemmatimonadales > Gemmatimonadaceae > JABFXC01. The sequence goes on from DASVXU010000108.1 coordinate 15,589, forward strand.
CCGCGGCGATGGCGGAGGAGGCGCGGACGCGCGCGCACCGGCTGGCCGAGCGCGAGCAGCGGGTGCGCGAGCGTGAGCGGGAGATGGAGCGGCAGTCGCGCCAGGAGGCGCGCCGCTACCTGCTCGACGCGCGCGCCGAGATCGAGCGCACGATCGCGGAGCTGAAGAAGACGGCGAGCGAGAGCGCGGACGAGGCGGCGCGCTCGGCGCGGCAGCGCGTGGAGCGGATGGCCGGAGATCAACGCGCGGCACTGGCGCGCCTCGAGGGGTCGCAGAACGGCGACGAGGGACGTGAGGGGTTCCGACGGGGCGACGAGGAACGAGAGATCGCCGAAGGGGACCTCGTGGAAGTGGGGACGCTGGGCGGGCGCACGGGGCGCGTGATCGACGTCCGCGGGGACGAGGCGGTGGTCGCCGTGGGGGTGATGAAGCTGGCCGTGCCGTTAGGCACGCTGCGCCGCTCGGCGAACCAGCAGCCGCAGGAGCGCGCGGTGACCCTCGTCGGCGACGCGCCGGAGGTCCGCGTCGACACCGAGATCGACCTGCGCGGGATGCGCGCCGACGAGGCGGAAGTCGCGGTGATGCACGCGCTCGACTCGGCGATCCGCGCCGACCTCAAGGAGCTGCGCATCATCCACGGGAAGGGGACGGGCGCGCTGCGCGCGATCGTCAGCGAGATGCTGCGCAAGGACACGCGGATCCGCGGCTTCCGCGCCGGCGCCTGGAACGAGGGCGGCACCGGCGTCACCATCGCGGAGCTGTGAGCGACCGACGCCGATGATTCCCGACGAGACGATCGAGCGGATCCGCGAGAGCGCGGACATCGTCCAGGTCATCGGCGAGTACGTGGAGCTCAAGCGCACCGGCGCCGACTACCGCGGTCCCTGTCCCTTCCACCAGGGGACGAACCGCAACTTCTCCGTCTCGCCGAAGAAGAAGATCTACTACTGCTTCGTCTGCCACGAGGGCGGCGACGTCTTCACCTTCCTGCAGAAGCGGCTCGGCGTGGACTGGCCGGCGGCGGTGAAGATGGTCGCCGAGAAGTCGGGGATCGAGGTGCGCGAGGTGGAGCGCGACAAGCGCGAGGGCCCCGATCCGCGCGCGCGCTTCTGGGAGATGAACGCCGCGGCTGCGGAGTACTTCACGCGCTATCTCTGGGAGGAGCTCGGCGCCGGCGCGGCGCGCGATTACCTGGCGCAGCGGGGGATCAGCGAGGAGGTCGCGAACCGCTTCGGGCTCGGCTTCGCCCCGCGCGAGATCGGGCTGATGCGCGCCTCGCTCAACGCGCTCGGCTACGACGACGAGGCCCTGCTCGAGGGCGGGCTGATGGTGAAGCGCGAGGAGAACACCGAGCCGCGCCCGCGCTTCCGCGGCCGGCTGATGTTCCCGATCCTCGACGCCCTCGGGCGCCACGTCGGCTTCGGCGGACGGGTGATCGGCGAGGGGGAGCCGAAGTACCTCAACTCCCCGGAGACGCCGGTCTTCTCGAAGGGAAAGCTCCTCTACGGGCTGAACGTCGCGAAGCTCGCCGCGCGCCGCGAGGAGCGGCTGCTCGTCGTCGAGGGCTACTTCGACGTCGTGCGGCTGATGGCGGCGGGGATCGAGGAGGTCGTCGGGCCGTTAGGCACGGCGCTCACCGAGGACCAGGCGCGGCTCGTCACGCGCTACGCGAAGAAGGTCTACCTGCTCTACGACTCGGACGCGCCCGGGCAGAAGGCGGCGTTCCGCTCGGGGGACGAGCTGCTGCGCCAGGGCGCGGCGGTGCACGTCGTCACCCTCCCGGACGGCGAGGACCCGGACAGCTACGTGGCGAAGCACGGCGCCGACGGGCTTCGCGCCCGGCTCGGCGAGGCGGTGGACCTCTTCGAGCGAAAGGTGCAGATCCTCGAGCGCGCGGGATGGTTCGGCGACCTCGCGGGGAAGCGCCGCGCCCTCGACCGGCTCCTGCCGACGATCCGCGCGACCGCCGACCCGCTGATGCGCGACATCTACATCGCGCGGGCGAGCGAGGCGTCGGGCGTCGGACGCGAGCTCCTCGCCGAGGAGGCGCGGCGGGTCGCGACGCCGCGCGCGAGCCAGCTCGCCCCCGACCGTCCGCGGCCGCGGCGCGACGACTACGCCGCCCCGGAGGGCCCTCCGGACATGGACGGGCCGCCACCGGGGCTGAACGACGGCCCTCCGCCCGATCAGGAGTTCGTTCCCCAGCGCCCCTTCCTCAAGCGGCGGAGCGACCGGCGGCACGGCGATCGCCGTGGCGGGCAGTGGGTGGACGAGCGCCCGGCGATCCGCGGGTGGGGGAAGGTGACCGGGAAGACCGCGCTCGTCGAGCGGGAGCTGCTGCGCGCGCTCTTTCACCAGCGCGGACAGGCGGAGCTGGTGGCGGAAAAGCTGGGAACGGATGGCTTCCGGGTGCCCGCCTACCGGCGTGTCTTCGCGGCGCTGCTCGCGGCGGGGGAGGATGCCGCGCTCGACGCGATCGCGTCGGCGCTCGGCCCCGAGGACGTGGCGACGATGCAGGAACAGCTGCTCGTCGAGCCGGAGGCAGTTGGAGACGCGGGCGTCGTCATCGTACATTCGTTGAACAAGCTGCGCGCGTTCGAGATCGAGGAGGAGCTCGCCGCGATCGAGGAGCGGCGGCGGGCCGCGAGCGGCGAGGCGCAGGACGAGCTGCTGCGACGGATCCAGCAGCTCGGCGCGGAGATGCGGGAGCTGGGGATGAAGGGGCTGAAGACGCAGGGATTTCGCAAGCGGCGCGCGTAGCCGCACTACAGAGACGATGGAGGAAGTGTGCATCCGGACGTGATGGCGCTCGTTGCTCTCGAGGGGGAGGACTCCGCGGTCGAGGAGCTGGAGTCGCGGCTGCGTGGCCTGGAGCCACGCCTCCAGGAGCTCGAGCGAGGCCGCGAGGTGGCGGCGACCGCGCTGCAGCGCGCGAAGCACGCGCTGGCCGCGGAGGAGGAGAAGCTTCGCGAGGCACGCGCGCGCGCGGCGCAGCACCGCACGCTCCAGGAGCGGAACCAGCGGCAGCTGGACGGGATCACCAACATCCGCGAGGCGAACGCAGCGAGCGCGCAGCTCGAGAGCGCGCGGCGAATGGCGAGCGACGCCGAGGCGGAAGCGACGCGCATCGCGTCGCGGGTGGAGGAGGCTCGGGCGCGCGTGCAGCAGGCGGAGCTCGCGGTCGCCGAGATCGAGGGCTCGCAGGAGACGGAGCGCAGCGCGATCGCCAGCGAGCGCCGCGCGATCGAGGAGGACCTCCGTCACGCGCGGATGAAGCGCGACGGATCCGCGAAGCGCGTCAGCAGCTCGCTGCTCTCCAAGTACGACAAGGTGCGGCGTCGGCGGCGCGGACAGTCGGTGTTCCCCCTGCGCGGCGGCGCGTGCGCGAGCTGCGACACCGCGCTTCCCCTGCAGCGGCGTCACGAGATGGCGCGGACCGGCGCGATCGAGATGTGCGAGGCGTGCGGCGTGCTCCTCTACGCGGCGGAATGATGCTTGTAGCCCCCGGGGGCGGCCGGTAGCTTTCGTTCGTGACCGTATCCGCCGCTCCGCTCGCCGCGCGCACCGCCGGCGTCCGTCCGCGGCCGCGCTGGATCCTCCCCCCGCCAGTGGATGAGAGCGCGGTCGCCGCGCTCGTCGAGGCGCTGAAGCTCCCGCCGATCGTCTGCCGCCTGCTCGTGGCGCGCGGGCAGATCGCGCCGGAGGACGCGAAGCGCTACCTGCGTCCGCGCCTCGAGCAGCTCCACGAGCCGTCGGAGATGCTCGACCTCGACAAGGCGGTGGAGCGTCTCGCCACCGCCGTGCGGAACGGCGAGACGGTGATGGTGCACGGCGACTACGACGTCGACGGCATCTGCTCGACGACGATCCTCACGCGCACGATCCGCGATCTCGGGGGCGTCGCGATCCCCTTCATCCCGCATCGCGTCACCGACGGCTACGACCTGTCGAGCGCCGGCGTCCGCGCGGCGATCGAGGCGGGAGCGAAGGTCGTCGTCACCTGTGACTGTGGAACGAGCGCGCGCGAGCCGGTGGGTGCGCTCTGCCGCGCGGGGATCGACGTCATCGTCAGCGACCACCACCTGCCCGGCGGCGCGCTCCCCGAGTGCCTGGCGGTGCTCAACCCGAAGCGCGACGGGTGCGAGTACCCGGACAAGAACCTCGCGGCGGTGGGGATCGCGTTCAAGCTCGCCCTCGCGCTGACGCGCGCGTCAGGCAGGAGCGACGCGCCGGTGATGGCGATGCTCGACCTCGTCGCGCTGGCGACGATCGCCGACATCGCCCCGCTGCGCGGCGAGAACCGCGTGATGGTGCGCTACGGGCTGCGGATGCTCGCCGAGACGCGCAACGTCGGGCTGCGGGCGCTGGTCCGCGCGGCGGGGCTCGACGGGAAGGCGCTGACGGCGGGACGCGTCGGATTCATCCTCGCGCCGCGCCTCAACGCGGTCGGCCGGCTCGGACACGCGCTGCGCGGGGTGCAGCTCCTCCTCGCTACGACCGAGAGCGAGGCGAACGCGATCGCGCGCGAGCTCGAGGAGCTGAACCGGGAGAGGCAGGAGATCGATCGCGCGACGCTCGCGCAGGCGCGGGAGCAGGTCGCCCGGATCGACCTCGATCGCACCTACGGCCTCGTGCTGGCGAGCGACGACTGGCATCCGGGAGTGATCGGGATCGTCGCGTCGCGGATCGTCGAGGAGACGGGACGACCCGCGGTGCTCGTCGCGGTGGACGGCGAGGGGATCGGGAAGGGGAGCGGGCGCTCGATCCCCGCCTTCGACCTGCACGCGGCGCTCGCCGCCTGCCGCGAGCACCTCGTCCGCTTCGGCGGCCACCGTTCGGCGGCGGGGATCACGATCGAGCGCGCGCGGCTCGCCGACTTCACGAGCGCCTTCAACGAGGCGGCGATGGCGCGCCTGACGGCGGCGGATCTGGTGCCCGAGCTGCGCGTCGACGTCGAGATCCCGCTCGCCGAGGCGACGGAGGAGCTCGAGGCGATGCTGCGCCACTTCGAGCCTTTCGGGATCGGCAACGCGACGCCGATGCTCGTCTCGCGCGGCGTGCGCGTCGCCTCGCGGCCGCGAATCCTGAAAGGTGAGGGACTGCGCCTCTGCCTGGAGCAGGACGGCGTGCAGCTCGAGGCGCTCGGCTGGGGGCTCGCGGGGCTCGCTCCGATGCTCGCGGAGGGCGCGGTCGTGGACGTCGCCTACCGGCTCGAGCGCGACGAGTACAAGGGCGAGCAGACGCTGCAGGCGCGTCTCGCCGACGTCGTGCGCCGTTAGGCAGTGCGGATCGTCGCCGGCGAGTGGCGCGGCCGGAGGATCAGGGCGCCCGACGACGACCGCGTCCGCCCCACCGCCGACCGTGTGCGCGAGGCGTGGATGAGCATCCTCGGCCAGCAGGTCGTCGGCGCGAAGGTGCTCGACCTCTTCGCCGGCTCGGGCGCGCTGGGGCTCGAGGCCCTCTCGCGCGGCGCCGCGGTCGCGGAGTTCGTCGAGGTCAGCCCCCGCTCCCTGAAGGCACTGCGCGAGAACGTCGAGACACTCGGCGCGGGCACGTCGGCGATCATCCATCGCGGCGACGCGCTGCGCTTCGTGCAGGGGCTGAAGCCCGGCGCGTTCGACATCGCGTTCGCGGACCCGCCGTACAAGATGGAGCTCGGAAAGGCGATCGCAGAGCGTTGGCTGGAGGTACCGTTCGCGGATCTGCTGTGCGTGGAGCACTGGGTGCGGGACGAGATGCCAGCCGGCGATACGCGCCGATATGGGGATACCGCGATCACGTTCTACCGCGTGTGACGCGGGGGCATTGAAGCCGCGATCCGAGGCGTCGGGAACGAGCGATGCGGGGTGGCGGCGCCTTCGGCGGCCGCGAGACCGCGATCCGAGATGCGGGATACGGGAAACACCCAAGCGATGCGTGATGGCCGAGCGCGGGCCGCCTGCGGCGCCGCGCTCGGCCCAACCCGCATCATGGTGGTTCGCGCATCAGGCATCTCGTATCGCGGTATCGCCGCGCGCAGCGCCGGCCCCCTCGCATCGCTCGTTCCCGAGTTCCCGCATGGCAGTCTGGCGCCACGCGCAGCGCCGACTAACTTCCCGCCGCATATGAGCAAGGTCGCCATCTACGCCGGGACGTTCGATCCCATCACGCGCGGGCATCAGGATCTCATCGCGCGGTCGCTCACGTTCTGCGATCGGCTCGTCGTCGCGGTCGCGGCGAACTCGTCGAAGACGCCGCTCTTCTCGAGCGACGAGCGGGTGGCGCTCGTGAAGGCGGCGGTCGGGGACGACTCGCGGATCGAGGTGCGCAAGCTCCAGGGACAGCTCCTCGTCGACTTCGCGCGCGAGGTCGGTGCGCGGCTGCTCATCCGGGGGCTGCGCGCGGTGAGCGACTTCGAGTACGAGTTCCAGATGGCGCTCATGAACCGGCATCTCGCGCCCATCGAGACCATCTTCATGGTCCCCTCGCTCGACACGACGTACATCAGCTCGAGCATCGTGCGCGAGGTGGCGCGCTACGGGGGAGAGGTCGACGACCTGCTCCATCCCGCCGTCGCCGCGGCGCTCAAGGCGAAGATCGCGGAGCGGCGCGCCGAGGGATGACGGTGCAGTTCCTCGCCGACGTCCGGAGGCGCGCCGCGGCCGAGCGGCGGCGCATCGTCTTCCCCGAGAGCGCCGATCCGCGCACGATCGCCGCGGTCACGGCGCTGGCGCGCGACGGCATCGTCGAGCCGCTGCTGCTGCTCGATCCCGAGCGTCCGGAATCGCACCGTGCGGCGCGCGAGACCGGTGTCGAGATCGTGGACGTGACCGAGCCGGCGCTGTACGAGCGCGTCGTCGCGCGCCTCCTCGAGCGGCGGAGCGCGAAGGGACTCGGCGAGGGTGACGCGCGCCGGATCGCACGCGATCCGTTGTTCGCCGGCGCGGCGCTGGTCGCCGCGGGTGAAGCAGCGGGGAGCGTCGCCGGCGCGGTGCGCACGACCGCCGACGTGCTGCGCGCCGCGCTCTGGCTGATCGGCCCCGCGCGCGGGGTGCGCACGGTATCGAGCGCGTTCTACATGGTCGTCCCGCCGTTCCGCGGCGGCGAGGAGGAGACGCTGACCTTCACGGACTGCGCGGTGGTTCCGCAGCCGACGGCGGAGCAGCTCGCGGACATCGCGATCGCGGCGGCCGACGACCGGTCGCGCATCGTCGGCGACGCGCCGAGCGTCGCCATGTTATCCTTCAGCACCCGGGGCAGCGGGACCGGGCCTTCCGTCGATCTGGTTCGGGAGGCGACGGCGCTCGTGCGGTCGCGCCGCGGCGACCTCGTCGTGGACGGAGAATTGCAAGGAGACGCGGCGCTGATCCGCGAGGTCGGGGATCGGAAGGCGCCGGGGAGCGGGGTGGCGGGACGGGCGAACGTGCTCGTCTTTCCATCCCTCGACGCCGGTAACATCGCGTACAAGCTGGTGCAGCGGCTCGCGCACGCGAGCGCGGTGGGGCCGATCATCCAGGGACTGGCGAAGCCGTGCAGCGATCTCTCGCGCGGCGCGGTCCCGGATGACATTATCAACGTGGCGGCAATCACCGCGCTGCAGGGCGCCGGGTAGGCGCCGGCTACGCGGGGGACGACGCCGGTTTTCAGGACCACGCGGGGACACCCGCCGGAGAGAAACGGGGCCATGAGCTTCTCGATCAAGAAGCAGGGAGACATCGTCGTGGTTGACGTGGAAGGCCAGCTCATCGTCGGTAATAGACAGGAGCTGAAGCAGAAGGTGCTGGACGAGCTGGAGAAGGGAGAGAAGAAGTTCCTCATCGACTTCAGCCAGACCGGCTACATCGACAGCTCCGGCCTGGGAGTGCTCGTTTCGCTGTCGAAGAAGATCCGCGAGCAGGGCGGTGAGCTCCGGCTCGCCAACCTCAACGACGACCTGAAGACGCTGTTCGAGCTGACGAAGCTCGACACGCTCTTCCAGATCGCCGACACTCGGGAGCGTGCCCTCGAGAGCTTCTGAGGGTTCGCATTGAGGCAGGTCCAGCGGGCGCAGCGCGGCGGTGTCGTCGTGCTGCGCCCGAACCGTGAACGGGGTCCATGACCGACATCCGCTCCCGCGGCGAGGACGCCGCGCCACTCGGTGAGCTCCGGATCGCACTGGAGGTATCGATCCCGAGCGACGTGCGCTACATCGAGCGCGTCGTCGAGATCGTCCGCTCGCAGTGCATGGCGGTGCTCTTCGCGCCGCGCCACTGCGCCCTCAACGTCCCGGTGGCGCTCAGCGAGGCGCTGAGCAACGCGATCCTCTACGGCAACGGCGAGGATCCGGAAAAGCACGTCCGCGTCCGCGCCCAGGTGGACGACGAGCAGCTCGTGCTCGAGGTGGCCGACGAAGGCACCGGCTTCGACCTCGAGGAGGAGACGAACGACCCGACCCAGCTCGAGAACATCGAGCGCGAGGACGGGCGCGGCCTCTTCCTGATGCAGCAGCTGATGGACCGCGTCGAGCGCTTCGACGATCACGGCAACGTGATCCGCCTGACGCTCAAGCGGGGGTCCTGACCCCGCCGTGCCGGCGATCGCATGAAGGAGCTGGACGTCGTCCTCTCCGCGTTCCGGGAAGCCACCGGGTGCGAGGCGGCGGTATGGCTCGAGGGGCCGAACGGCCGCCTCGTCGCCACCGCCTCCTCGAACGCGGGCGCGTCCCCGCCGCCATTCCCGCCGTCGCACACCGAGCCGCCGCGGCGCGTGATCGGCGCGCGCGGCGAGATGCTCGTCACCGCGATCCCCGGCCCGCGCGCCGCGTGGCTCGCGATCGGGCCGTGCGGCGCCGGCGGCACCCCCGAGCTCGACGCGTACCGCCGCTTCCTGCTGCCGGTCGTCACCCAGTACCTGCAGTCGGCGCTCGAGGTGGAGCACGCCGCCGCGGAGCTCGCCGAGCGCTACGAGGAGATCAACCTCCTCTACACGATCAGCGAGATCCTCGGCCGCGCCGTCACCCTCGAGGAGACCGCGGTCACGATCCTCGAGGAGGTCTCGGGCACGGTCGGCGCGCGGCGCGCGTCGATCCTCGTCCACGACCGCGTCACCGACACGCTCAACGTCGTCGCCGCGCTCGGCGTCGTCGCCGCGGAAGCGCCGCCGATCGCGGTGGACGACCCGAAGTCGGTCTCGGCGCGCGTCTTCCGCGAGCAGCACCTGCGCATCGTCGAGGAAGGGGAGATGCTCTGCGACGCCGAGCGGCCGTATCGCAAGGGCGCGATGATGTCGGTGCCGATCATGTGGACCTCGCCGACCGGCGGCAGCGAGCCGTTAGGCGTCGTCAACCTCTCGGGGCGGCACGGCGACCAGCCGTTCACCGCCGGCGACCAGAAGCTCATGGCGGCGATCGCGACGCAGATCGGCACCGCGATCCAGAACGCGCGCCTCGTTCGCTCGTCGCTCAACCAGCAGAAGCTCGTGCAGGAGATGCAGCTCGCGCACGACCTGCAGATGAAGCTCCTCCCGCGCGCCGACGTCGTCGCCCCCGAGGCGACGGTGAGCGCGCGCGTCGTCCCCGCCGAGAGCGTCGGCGGCGACTTCTACAACCTCTTCCGGCTCGGTGACGGGAAGACGGGCGTGATGATCGGCGACGTGTCGAGCCACGGCTATCGCGCCGCGCTCATCATGGCCCTGACGATGAGCGCGAGCGCGATCCACGCCCAGCGCACCGCCGATCCCGCGCAGACGCTCGACGCGCTGCTCCATTCGGTGCGCGACGAGCTCGAGACGACGGAGATGTTCGTCTCCGTCTTCTACGGCGTCGTCGATCCCGCGAGCTCGCGGCTCCGCTACTCGAACACCGGGCACCCGCACGCCTTCGTCATCGGCGCGGACGGCAGCTGCGAGCGGCTCCCCGCGCTCGACCCGCCCCTCGGCATGGTGCCCGACGCACCGGCGGCGCAGGAGCGCGACTGGGCGCCCGGCGAGGACCTGCTGCTGCTCTTCACCGACGGGATCAGCGACGCGCGCGGCCGCGACGGCGAGCGGCTCGGCGAGCAGGCGGTGCTCGAGACGGTCGTGAAGCATCGCGCGGAAGAGCCCTCGGAGATCGTGGAGCACGTGTTCGAGATCCTGCGGCAGCACATGGGCGACACCCCGCGGCGCGACGACCTCACCCTCGTCGTGCTGCGCAGCTGACGCGCGACGTCATGGTGCGCGACGACCTTCCGCGCGCCCGCAAGCGGCTCGGCCAGCACTTCCTCACCGATCCGCGCATCCTCGCGCGCATCGCCGACGCGCTCGAGCTCACCGGCAGCGAGACCGTCGTCGAGATCGGCCCCGGACGCGGCGCGCTCACCGAGCACCTGCTCGAGCGCGCGCGGCGCGTCATCGCCGTGGAGCTCGACCGCGATCTCGTCCCGTACCTGCGCGAGAAGTTCGCGGGACGCCCGCTCGAGGTGATCGAGGGCGACGTCCTCGCGCAGCCGCTCGCATCGCTCGCCGGGGGCGAGGAGTTCGTGCTCGCGGGCAACGTCCCGTACTACATCACGACGCCGATCCTCTTCCACGCGCTCGTGCCGCCGCGGGCGCGCCGCGCGGTCTATCTGGTGCAGCGCGAGGTCGCCGAGCGCGTCGTCGCCGCGGCGGGGTCGGACGAGTACGGCGCGCTCTCCGTGAACGTGCAGGCACTCGCCTCGCCGCGCATCATGTTCCGCGTCCCCGCGGGCGCGTTCTCGCCGCCGCCGAAGGTCGAGTCCGCGGTGCTGCGCGTGGACCCACGTGCGGAGCCGGCGATCGGCGTCGAGGAGGAGCGCGAGTTCCGCGAGCTGGTGCAGGCGGCATTCGGCCTGCGTCGCAAGCAGATGCGGCGCGTGGTGCGCACCATAGGCGAGACGACCGCCGAGCGCGCCGACGCGATACTCGCCGCCGCCGGGATCGATCCCGAGGCGCGGCCGGAGACACTCACGGTGCAGCAGTTCGCGGCGCTGTCGCGGGTGACACGCGCATGAGATGGGTGAATTCCTGAGTTTGCGATTGGCGGACCCCGTTCGTGGCTTTGGCCACAGCTAACACAGAGTTCCACAGAGCTCGGCACGGATGAGGGCCACAGAGGACTGCGTTACCTATCTCGATCATGCCTGAATTGCCGAGTGCGTAGTCCTCTGTGGAACTCATCTTTGCAAAGCTCTGTGGAACTCTGTGTCGGCAGTTGCCGAGCGTAGTTGCCGAGCGCCATTACCGAGCCTGAGCCGTAGCCAAGCCCAACGTCCACCATGCCCGACCGCAACTGGACTCCCGTCACTCTCGGCCCCGACTTTCCCCCGCCCGTCGGCCCGTATTCGCCCGCGGTGCGTGCCGGCGATCTCGTGTTCGTCTCGGGTCAGGTTCCGCGCGACCCGAAGAGCGGCGCGCTGCTCGGCGAGACGATCGAGGAGCAGGCGCGTGGGACGCTCGCCAACCTGAAGCGCGTGCTCGAGGCGGCGGGGGCGTCGCTGGAGCAGGTCGTCGCGTGCACCGTGTACCTCGTGGACGAGAACGACTGGGGGCGGTTCAACGAGGTGTACAGGACCGTCTTCTCGGCCCCGTATCCGACGCGGACCGTGGTCGGCGCGAGCCTGCGCGGGGTGATGGTCGAGGTCTCGGCGATCGCCTGGGTCGGTGCGCGGTGACCGGCGGGGGAGCGGCTGTACGCTTGCGATGGTGACTCGAAGCACCCTACATTGGACGCACTCGCGGCGCGCTGGACGGCGCGCCGCCGACCCTCTCGGCAGGAGCTGAATGGCGAAGCAGGATTCGATCGAGCTGGAAGGTACGGTGACGGAAGTGCTCCCCAACGCGACGTTCCGCGTCGCGGTGAACGGCGGGCACGAGGTGCTCACGACGCTGGGCGGGAAGATGCGGCAGTTCCGCATCCGCGTGCTCGCGGGCGACCAGGTGAAGATCGAGGTCTCGCCCTACGATCTCACCCGCGGGCGGATCATCTACCGCCACAAGTAGCCCCGGACCCGCGCCGTCCGCCGGGGCCGCTTCCCGGCGCGCCAGGGCGCGTCCCTTAACATCCCGCCGGGGCCGACGTCTCCTCTTGTGAGCGCGCGATGGAGCGCGCCGCCAAACTCGAGGAGTCGGCATGACCAGGATCAATTCGACGCTGCTCGCGCTCGCCATCGTCGCCGGCGCAGCTGCCACCGCGGGTGCTCAGCAGACGACCGCCCCGGCGCAGGGCCAGCGCATCGAGCGCACCGAGCGTGATTCGGCGCGCGCGTGGAAGCGCGAAGGGCGCGGCCCCCGCGGCGAGGGTCGCGGGATGCATGGCGCGGGCGCGCTGATGCGCGGCGTCAACCTCACCGACGCCCAGAAGGCCCAGGTGAAGGCGATTCACCAGAAGTACCAGGACCAGTTCAAGTCCATCCGCGAGGCGAACAAGCCGGCGATGGAGGAGGCCCGTGCGGCTCGCCAGCGTGGTGACACCGCCGCGGCGCGCGCAGCCTTCGAGAAGGGGCGCACGCAGTTCGAGTCGCTCCGCCAGCAGGAGCTGAACGAGGTCCGCGGCGTCCTCACCGCCGACCAGCAGAAGACCTTCGACGCGAACCTGCAGCAGCTGAAGGCGCGTCAGGAGCAGCATGGCCGGCGCGGAGGCCGCAGCGCGAAGTAAGCCCGGCGGTAACCGGCAGGTCGGGATGAGCGTCCGTCGATGACGGACGCTCATTTCATTTTTGCGCCGAGCGTCCGATACTGAGAGGGAACCGCAGTCAGGACCGGCCGCCATGTCCACGCGTACCATCGCGCGTCTCGCGCTCGTCGCCGCGCTCGCGTCGCTCTCCATCGCCTGCCACCCGTCGCCTCCGCGCGCCGCGGGGCCGGCGATGCCCGCGCGCGACACCGTCGTCATCTCCGACGCGCCGTACGCGGCGTACGTCGGTGCACCGGTCACCCTCGGCGCCCGCGTCTGGCGCGACGGGATCGTCGTTCCCGACGCCGAGATCGAGTGGTCGGCCGCGCCGCGCAGCGTGGCGCGGATCGCGCCCGACGGGACGCTCCTCCCGGTCAGCCAGGGGCACGTCGTGATCACCGCGCGCGTCGGCGCGATCCAGTCGAGGCGCTTCCTCCAGGTGCAATCGAGCGCGGAGCGCCGGGTCGGCTACGCCACTCCCTCGCGCCCGCTCGACGCGCCGCGCCCCTGAGCTCTCCGGCGGGCTCTGGCGAAATAGCGCTGGCGCTGTAGTCTTGGTCGCGTCGGATGCACCAGCGTCCGGCGCGATGCCATTTCGTGCGTCGCCGAACCCAAGACACTGGAGAGAGAGATGGGCTTCTTCCGGAATCCGTCGCTGGCGCGTCTCACGTGGGCCCTGCTGCGCATCGTGACGGGGCTCGTGTTCATGGTGCACGGCGCGCAGAAGCTGTTCGGCATGTTCGGCGGCGCCGGGCCTAACGGCGGCTCCGTGCCGCTCGCCTCGCTGTTCGGCGTGGCGGGGGTGCTCGAGTTCTTCGGGGGCCTGCTCATCGTGCTCGGCCTGCTCACTCGCCCGGTGGCGTTCATCCTCGCCGGCGAGATGGCCTACGCGTTCTGGACCATGCACTTCCCGAATGGCGGGATCAACCCGGTCGCCAACCACGGCGAGCCCGCGGTGCTCTACTGCTTCATCTTCCTCTTCCTCGCCTTCAACGGCGCCGGCCCGTTCAGCGTCGACGACGCCCGGGAGAGGCCGCGCGCGGTCGCGAGCTGATCGCGCGGTGACGCGCTGCCGCCCGGCTCACGGGCGGTAGCGCAGCGCGAGGTAGCCGCGCGTCTTCTTCCGCCACGGCTCGTCGAGCGAGTAGCCGACGCCGAGCGTGAGCGCCGTCGCCGGCATGCGCACGAGGGGCAGGGGCGGGAGCTCGGCGCTTCCGTCGATCCCGACGACGCGCTTCCAGTGCCCGAAGCGCGCGCCCTCGCTGCTCGCCGCGCCCACCCAGTAGTACGGCGCGAGTATGTCGCCCCCCGCCGACGCGCGCAGCGTCGCGAAGCGCGAGCCGCGCAGCATCCCGAAGGGAAGCGCCGGCATCGCGATCCACTGGTCCGCGGTCGCGCCGCCGACGAACGACGGCTCGCCTCCGCCGATCGCGAACCGCTCGAAGGGCGACCCGCCGCCGAGCGCGCCCAGCGTCCCCTCGGCGCGGAGGAAGCTGTCCGGTGAGCCGCCGGAGAGCGCGGCACTGGCGACGACGCGTCGGAATGAACGCGCGTCCGACGCGAACGCGCTCCGTCCGATCGACGCCCGCACCGCGAGCGCCTCGCCGGCGAAGCGTGTCTCGCCGCGCTGCATGAGCTGCGTCTCGAGGCGGGTGAAGAGCAGCGACCGCGGCGTCGCCGCCGCGCCGGCGATCGCGAGTCGCTGCACCGACCCGCCGAGCCGCGCGTCGTATTCGCCGCCGGAGAAGTAGCGCGTGCCGCCGATCGTGAGCGTTCCGCCCCGCAGATCGACGTCGTCCAGCGTCGTGGTGAATCCCGCCGGCTTCTGCGCGGACCCGCGGCGCGACACCCCGAACAGCTCGCCCTCGACGGGGATCGTCCAGCCGCGCCACGACGCGGCGAGCGCGCCGCCGCGCGGACGCCAGCGCGAGCCGAACGACCCCTGCGCGGTCCAGCCGAGCCGGCCGACCTTGTCGGTGCTCGAGAGGACGGCGGTGGCGTCCTTGCCGTCGGCCGCGATGGTGTAGCCCCCGAGCAGGCGATACTCGCGGACGCCCAGCCGGTACGCCCGGTCGCTGCCTAACGGCGCGGCGTGGAAGGTGTCCGCCGAAACCACGGGAGTCGGGGCCGCGGGAGCGAGCCGCGCGTCGAGCGCGATGGGATTTGCGTCGCGGGTGCTGTCGAGGGGGATGCGCCGCACGTCGTAGCCGGTCGCGTGAAGCGTCAGGAACCAGACGTCGCGCCCGCCGCCGAGCGATGGCGCGACGGCCGCGCTGACGACGCGCGTCAGCGTGCGCGTCGCACCGGTGGACGGATCGAGCAGGGCGACGTTGGGAATCCCGCCCGCTTCGGACACGTGGAGCACCCGCCCGTCGCGCGTGATCTCGGGATCGTAGCGGTTCACGCCGTCCGCGGCGTCGAGGTAGCGGATCGCTCCCGTCGAATCGCGGAGCACGAGCCGCCACGTGCCGGAGTCGGACACGCTCGCGACGATCGAGCGGCCGTCGGGCGACCAGCGGGGATGCGTGAATGCGCGCGTCGGCGAGCCGGGGGCGAGCACCGTGACGGCGCCCGTCGCGAGCTCCACGCGCACCAGATCGCAGCTGCCGGCGCGGCAGCGGATCGCCGCCGCGCTCCGTCCGTCGGGGGAAGGGTCGGCAGCGTGCACGTTCGCGTCGCGCGTGACGCGGCGCACCGCGCCGGTGCGCGCGCTCCACTCGAAGAGATCGGGGGCCAGGCTGCCGTCGGGCCGCACCGCGTAGCGGATGACGAGCAGCCGATCGCCGTCGGGGAGAAAGCGCGGCAGGTCGTACGCGATCCCGTTCGCCGCGACGAGCGTCGCGATCGGCTTCTTCGGGCGCGGCCAGAACTCGACGTCGGGGACGTCCTCGGGGTCGCGTCGCGCGGCGCGGCGCGCCAGTCGTGCGGCGGAGCTGTCGGGCGGCTCGTCCGCGGTCCGCCAGACCACGACGCGCGCCGGCCGGTCCTTCGCGCGCAGCACCACGGCGACGCGTTTCCCGTCGGGCGAGACGGCGGGATCGCCGGTCGTCCAGGCGAGGCGCTGGACCAGCGTCCCCTCGACGAGACCGGAGTCGCGCAGGGTGCGCTCGATCTCGAGCGCCTTCCCCGTCAGCTCGGCGCTGAAGCGGCCGTAGAGCGCGCGGGGAGAATCGCCGTACAACCCGGCGAAGGCGGCGTCGAAGGAGCGGTCGGTGCGCGCGCTCAGCCTTCGCCAGAGCTGCACGATCGTCGAGTCGCCGCGGCGCGCCGCGAGCCAC
Organism: Gemmatimonadaceae bacterium; assembly: GCA_036392515.1. Taxonomy (GTDB): domain Bacteria; phylum Gemmatimonadota; class Gemmatimonadetes; order Gemmatimonadales; family Gemmatimonadaceae; genus JABFXC01. The sequence continues at coordinate 31,495 of DASVXU010000108.1, forward strand.
TCGAGAAAAGCGGAGCCGCCGAGATAGGCGAAGCTTCCGCCCTGGTAGCCGTTCGCGCCGCTCAGCTCACCGTAGCTCGGAAGCCGGCCCTCGAGCGCCCACTGCCGCAGCACCGCGGGGCGCCAGACGCCGTGCGGGCGGCCGCTCCCGGTGAGGCGTCCCTCGACGTACGTCGCATATCCCTCGATCACCCAGCGCGGCGACTTGAGCGTCAGCGGGCCGAGGCCTAACGGCGACAGCCGCGTCAGGAAGGCCTGCGTCGGATTGCGCGTCGGCCGCGTGAGGTGCGCGACGTGCGCGAACTCGTGCACCGAGAGGATCTCGGGCCAGCTCCGCGCGTCGCCGATCGAGCTGCGTGGATCGGGTGGCGTCGGCCAGACGACGATGGACGGCGAGCCGAGGAAGGGCCACGCCGATCCGTTGGAGACGGCGAAGGGATCGGTGACGAGGACGGTGACGCGCTCGCGCGGGAGGCTTCCCACCTCGCGTCCGACGGCGCTCCGCACCGACTCGAGACGCTCGGCCATCGCGCGCGCCCAGTCCTCGTACTCGCGCGGATAGTCGACGGTGAAGTGCGCGGTGCGCAGCGTCCGCCAGTCGGCGTCGGGACGCCAGGCGAGCTGGGCGCGCGCCGCGCTCGGAAGAATCGCGACCGTCGCGAGCGCGAGGATGCTGCGGAGACGGGATACCATCATTCGGCACGAGGCTGGGGTCATCACGGCCGTGGCATGAGTCAGGTGACACGACTGCCATGTGGCACTTCTGCCAGCCGGCTCATGACTCGCCAGCCATGACACCAGCCTCCTGCCCCATGGCGGTGACCTCACTCGATCGGGAGCAGGTATCGCACCTCGGTCCAGCCGGCGTCGAGCTTCAGCCCCTGCGGGATGAGCGCGTGCGAGCGGTCGTGCTCGTCGCTGCCGTACCACTCCTCGAACGCGGCGTGGTCGGTCCAGCGGGTGACGAGGTAGAAGATCGTGGGATCGTCGCGGTCGGTCAGCGCCTCGACGGAGAGAAAGCCCGGCGCGTGGTCCACGCGATGCGGGCGGTCGATGAAAGCCTGGCGGACGGAGTCCTCCATCCCGTTGGCGACGCGGAAGCGGGAGACGACGACGATCACGTGGTGGCGGGCGCGGCGAACGTTCCGCTGCGCTTCTGCTCCTGGTAGCCCATCGCGCGCAGTCGCGAGACGCGCAGCACGAGGGGTGGGTGGGTGGCGAGAAGATCGGCGACCGTCCCTTCGCGCGAGTTCACCGCGCGACCCGTCGGGTCGGCGATGCAGAGGTGCGCGAAGGACTGCTGCACCGTCTTCGTCGGCGCCGTCGCCGCGCCGATCTTCTCGAGCGCGCTGGCGAGCGCCATCGGGTTGCGCGTGAACTGCGCGCTCATGCTGTCGGCGAGATACTCGCGCCCGCGGCTGACCCACGCGGCGAGCACCCGGCTGAGAATCGGCGCCAGGATCCAGCTGATGACGTAGACGACGAGGAGGATGACGAGCAGCGGACCGCCCCCGCCGCCGCCACGGTCGCGATCCCGCCCGCCGCTGCGCCTGTCCCCGCCCCCGACGCTGAACCGACTGCGCGCCATCCCATCGGCGACGAGGGCGATCGCGCCGACGAGTCCCGCGAGCAGGGTCATGAGCTGCACGTCGTGGTTCTTCACGTGCCCCATCTCGTGGCCCACCACCGCCTGCAGCTCGTCGCGCGAGAGCGTCGCCAGCAGCCCCTCGGTCACCGCGATGTTCGCGTCGCGCTCGTCGTGGCCCGTCGCGAACGCGTTGGGGTCGCCGTCGGGGACGATCCAGATGCGCGGCCGCGGCAGCCCGCTCGCGATCGACATCTCCTCGACCACGTTGACGAGGACACGCTCGCGGTCGGTGGCCGGCTCTCGCACCTCGCGCGCCCCCGCGGCGGCGAGCACGCGCTGCGGCCCCGTCGTCCATCCCCACCAGGCGATCGCGATCCCGACGAGGGTGAGCAGGATGCCGATCCAGGGGAACACGTGATGGTACGCGCGCGCCGACGCGTATCGCGTGTACTCGTACGCGATGTAGTCGCCACCGAAGCCCAGCCAGGCGAAGAAGGCGATGAAGACGACGACGAGCAGCCGCGAGCGGCGCCGGTTCGACGCCTGCTGCGAGAAGATGTCGACCGCTTCGGACACGGGCCGGCCTCCCCGCCTAACGCGACGGCGGCCCGAGCGTCAGGTCGACCGTCGGGCTGGCGCGCTCGCTCCCGTCCTCGATCTCCCAGAGGTCCACGGGAGAGGCGCCGGCGAGACCGGCGACGAGGTTCGTCGGGAACTGCTGCTGGCGGATGTTGTACTGCGTCGCCGTGTCGTTGTAGAGCTGCCGCGCGAAGCCGATCTTGTTCTCGGTGGACGCGAGCTCCTCCTGCAGCGCCGCGACGTTCGCGTTCGCCTTGAGGTCGGGATACGCCTCGACCACCGCGAGCAGCTTGTTCAGCGCGCCGCCGAGCTGCGCCTCGGCGGCCGCCGTCGAGGCGACGTTTCCGCTCTGCTGCGCCGTGATCGCCTGGTTGCGCGCCGCGATCACCCGCTCGAGCGTGTCGCGCTCGTGCTGCATCGCGCCCTTGACGCTCGCGACGAGGTTCGGGATCAGGTCGTGCCGCCGCTTGAGCTGCACGTCGATCTGCCGCCACGCGTTCCCGACCTGATACTTCTGCGCCACCAGCCCGTTGCGAGCGACGATCAGCCAGCCGACGATGACGGCGATGAGGATCAGGAGGACGATGAACATCGGGGTCGGGGGGTCAGGGGTCGGGGGTCGGGGTCAGCCGGAAGCGGCCAGCGCAGAAAAACGACGAGCGGGACGAGGGGCGGCAACCCCTGTCCCGCCCGAGGACGGACCGGCCAGCTCGACGCTCAGGCGCCGACGGTGGTCCTGGTCGGTGTCGCGACCCGCGCGTCCGCATCGCGCTCGTCCTTCCGGCGCTTGAACGCGTCCATCACCCACGTCAGCGGGATGATGAACAGCGGCGTCAGGAAGTGGCCGAGCAAAAGGTTCACCCACGTCAGAGCGATGTAGAAGCAGATCAGTCCGATGCCGACCCAGATCGTGCCGAGCGGTCCGTGCGTTTCCAAGCGAGTGTCCTCGGGGTGGAGTTCGACAGAGCGAATCATACAATGCCCGCTGTCACCCACGCCAGAGGCGCGCCAGCCCATCGCGATCCCTACATTTCACCCATGATCACGCGCATGACGGCGGGCGAGCGCCTCATCGGTGGCGCGCCGGCCTCTCCGGACGCCGGCGGCGCGCCCGTGGACGCGGCGGTCGGCGCTCGCCTCCGCGAGCTGCCGCGCGGTGCGCGACTCGTCCTCGCCGTGTCCGGCGGGCGCGACTCGATCGCCCTGCTCGCCGCCGTGATGCGTGTCGCGCCGGAGCGAGTCGCCGCCGTCGCGACCTTCGACCACGGGACCGGCCCCGCGGCGCGCGACGCGGTGCGCCACGTCGAGCGCGAAGGCGCCCGGCTCGGCGTGTCCGTCGTCTCGGGGCGCGGTGAGCACCCGGACGCGAGCGAGGCGGAGTGGCGCGCCGCGCGCTGGCGCTTCCTGCGCGAAGTCGCGCGCGCGCACGACGCGCTCGTCGCCACCGCCCACACGCGCGACGACAACGTCGAGACGATCCTGATGCGCGCGATGCGCGGTGCGGGCGCGCGCGGGCTCGCCGCGCTCTATGCGCCGAGCGACGTGATTCGCCCCCTCCTCGACGTGGCCCGCGCCGACGTCGCACGCTACGCCGAAGCGGCCGGGCTGCGCTGGATCGACGACCCGTCGAACGAGTCGCTCGCGTACTTCCGCAATCGCGTCAGGCACGAGATCCTCCCCGCGCTGCTCGCGGTGCGCCCGGGTCTCGACGAGGAGCTGCTCGACATCGCGCGCCGCGCCGCGGCGGTGCGCCGGGAGCTGGCGCGCGTCGTCGATGCGCTGCCGGTGACGCGCGAGGGAAGCGCGCTCGTCGTTGCCGCGAGGGGGCTCGCCGACTATGATCCGGAAAGCCTCCGTCTCCTCTGGAGCGAGCTCGCGTCGCGCGTCGGCGTCGTGCTCGATGCGCGCGGAACCGCGGGGCTCGCGCGGTTTACGAAGGAAGCGGACGCGGGCGACCGGATGCAGCTCTCGGGCGCCGTCGAGGTGGTGAGGCGGCGCGACGCGATCGTGCTCGGCGCCACGCTCGGCGAGAACGAGCAGTGCGCTCCGCGCGAGCTTCCCGTCAGCGGGACGCTGGAGTGGGGACGCTGGCGATTCCGGGTGGCGGAGCCCGCGGACGCGGGTGAAGCGCGGGGCAGTCCCTGGCGCGCGACGCTGCCCCTCGACGCGACGCTGCGGGTGCGGGCGTGGCGGCCGGGCGACCGGATGCACGGCGCCGGGGACGCGGCGCCGCGGCGGGTCAAGCGATTCCTGCGCGACGCGCGCGTCGTCGGACCGGAGCGGGCCGGATGGCCGGTGGTGGTGGCCGGCGAGCGGGTGATGTGGATTCCGGGAGTGCGCCGCAGCGACGCGGCAACCGTCCGGTCCGGAAGGCCGGAAGCCGTGTACCTGTGTGAACGCATCGAACGACCGGAAGGCTGATCCGCGCCTCGACGGGCGTGCCGTCAATCGCATCCTCTTCGACGAGAAGCGCATCGCGGCGCGGGTCGCCGAGCTCGGCGCCGAGATCACCCGCGCCTATCCCGAGGGCGAGTTGCTCGTCCTTGGATTGCTCAAGGGCAGCTTCATCTTCCTGAGCGATCTGGTGCGGCAGATCACGCGTCCGCTGCAGGTAGATTTCATCGTCGCCTCGAGCTACGGCGACGCGACCACCTCGAGCGGAACGGTCCGGCTCGTGTACGATCCGGAAACGAAGCTCGAGGGTAAACACATTCTCCTCGTCGAGGACATCGTCGACACGGGGCGTACGCTGAACCGCCTGATGGCACTTCTGGCGGCACGGAATCCGCGTTCCCTCGAGATCTGCGCGCTCCTCGACAAGAAGCTGAAGAACGAGCTGAAATACCCGGTGAAGTTCACCGGCTTCGATTGCCCCAACGAGTTCGTCGTCGGGTATGGTCTCGATCACGCCGAGAACTTCCGGCACATACCCTATATCGTGAGCCTGCAGTAGCGGACAATGGCAGACCGAGTTCCAACTCCCCCGAAGAAAGAGTCACCCTGGGCACGGCGCGCGCGCGCGGCGTCCTTCTGGGTGCTGTGCATCGTCGTCGTCCTCCTCGTGCTCCAGATGCGCGCGGGCGGGGGCGAGTCGCCGGTGAAGATCGGCTATTCCGAGTACCAGTCGCAGCTCTCCGCGGGCAACGTCTCGAAGGTGACGGTGCAGGCGGGGAAGCAGGTCGTCGGTGACCTGAAGCAGCGCGTCACCATCGACGGCAAGCCGGTCAAGCGCTTCATCGCCGTGCTTCCGGGGCAGATCACCGCACCCGAGATCGAGCGGCTGAGCCAGAAGGACGTGCAGATCGAGGCCGAGGACGCGCCGAAGCCCGTCCTCGAGTCGGTGATCACCTTCCTTCCGTATCTGCTCCTCATCGGCCTCTGGATCTTCCTCCTGAAGCAGATGCAGCAGGGCGGGGCGAAGGCGTTCTCGTTCGGGAAGTCGCGCGCGAAGCTGCTGACGGGTGACACCCCGAAGCTCACCTTCGCGGCCGTCGCGGGCGCGGACGAGGCCAAGGTCGAGCTGCAGGAGATCATCGAGTTCCTGAAGGACCCGCAGAAGTTCACGAAGCTCGGCGGACGCCTGCCGAAGGGCGCGCTCCTCGTCGGCCCCCCGGGCACCGGCAAGACGCTGCTCGCGAAGGCGGTCGCCGGCGAGGCGGGACGTCCCTTCTTCTCGATGTCGGGCTCCGACTTCGTCGAGATGTTCGTCGGCGTCGGCGCGAGCCGCGTCCGCGACCTCTTCGAGCAGGGGAAGGCGCACGCGCCCTGCATCATCTTCATCGACGAGATCGACGCCGTCGGGCGTCATCGCGGCGCGGGACTCGGCGGCGGGCACGACGAGCGCGAGCAGACGCTGAACCAGCTGCTCGTCGAGATGGACGGCTTCGAGAGCAACGAGGGCGTCATCCTCATCGCGGCGACGAACCGTCCCGACGTCCTCGACCCGGCGCTCCTGCGCCCGGGCCGCTTCGACCGGCAGATCGTCGTCGACGCGCCGGATCTCAAGGGACGCGAGGGCATCCTCCGCGTGCACCTGCGCAAGGTGCCGGTCGCCGACGACGTGAACGTGACGACGCTCGCCCGCGGCACCCCGGGGATGAGCGGCGCCGACCTGGCCAACCTCGTCAACGAGGGCGCGCTGCTCGCCGCCCGTCGCAACCACGACAAGGTCTACATGGCCGACCTCGAGGACGCGAAGGACAAGGTCATGCTCGGCACCGAGCGCAAGTCGATGGTGATGAAGGACGAGGAGCGCCGCCTCACGGCGTTCCACGAGGCGGGCCACGCGGTGTGCGCGATCAAGACGCCGGGGACGGACCCGCTGCACAAGGTCACCATCGTCCCGCGCGGCCGCGCGTTAGGCCTGGCGTTCACGCTTCCCGAGGACGACCGCGTCAGCATCACGCGCCAGCAGCTCGAGGCGCGGCTGGTGATGGCGTACGGCGGCCGCACCGCGGAGGAGCTGGTGTTCGGGCGCGAGCGCGTCACCACCGGCGCGGCGAGCGACATCCAGATGGCGACCTCCCTCGCGCGGCGGTACGTCTCGCAGTGGGGGCTCTCCGACGCGATCGGCCCGATCCTCGTCGGCGACAACGAGCAGGAGCTCTTCCTCGGCCGCGAGCTGCAGCACCGGCGCGAGGTCAGCGAGAAGACCGCGCAGCTCGTGGACGCCGAGGTCTCGCGGCTCATCCAGGAGACCTACAACCGCGCGAAGCAGACGCTGATCGGGAATCGTCCTCTGCTCGACGCGCTGGCCAACTCGCTCCTCGAGCGGGAGACGCTGACGCGCGAGCAGCTCGAGGCGCGGCTGGTGATGGCGTACGGCGGCCGCGTGGCCGAGGAGCTGGTGTTCGGGCGCGACCGGGTCACCACCGGCGCGGCGAGCGA
>DASVXU010000109.1:0-14605 GCA_036392515.1 Gemmatimonadaceae bacterium
CACAAGATCGACATCGTCATCGGGACGCACCGCCTGCTCAGCGAGGACGTGAAGTTCGCCGCGCTCGGCCTCATCGTCGTGGACGAGGAGCACCGCTTCGGCGTGAAGCACAAGGAGCGGCTGAAGCAGCTTCGCCTCGAGACCGACGTGCTCACCCTGACGGCGACGCCGATCCCGCGCACGCTGCACCAGTCGCTCGCCGGGCTGCGCGACATGACGCTGATGCAGACCCCGCCGCGCGACCGCTCGCCCGTGCTCACCTACGTCGAGCCGTGGGACGACGGGCTGATCGACGAGGGGATCTCGCGCGAGCTGGACCGCGGCGGACAGGTGTTCTTCGTCCACAACCGCATCGAGACGATCGAGGGAGTGGCCGACCACATCCGGCGCATCGTCCCGCGCGCGCGCGTCGAGGTCGGGCACGGCCAGATGAAGGAGCATCAGCTCGAGCAGGTGATGCGCCGCTTCGTCAACGGCGAGGTGGACGTCCTCGTGTCGACGCTCATCGTCGAGAGCGGGCTCGACGTGCCTAACGCGAACACGATGTTCGTGAACCGCGCCGACCACTTCGGCCTCGCGCAGCTCTACCAGCTGCGCGGGCGCGTCGGCCGGTCGCACCGCCGCGCCTACTGCTACCTGCTCGTCCCCGACCAGGTCGATCCCGACGCCGAGCGCCGCTTGCAGGTGCTCGAGCACCACACCGAGCTCGGCTCGGGGTATCGCGTCGCGCTCAAGGACATGGAGCTGCGCGGAGCGGGGAACCTCCTCGGACCCGAGCAGTCGGGGTTCGTCCACGCCGTCGGCTTCGACCTCTACCTGCGCCTGCTCGAGGAGCAGGTGAACCGGGTGACGCGCGCCGAGGGGGCGCCCGCGCTCGTGCCGGCGGACGTCTCGATGGATGTGCCGACCTACCTGCCCGACGACTACATCGCCTCGCAGGAAGCGAAGCTCGACGTCTACCGCCGCCTCACGAGGGCCACGCAGCCCGCGGAGATCGAGGCATTGCGCGCGGAGCTCCGCGACCGCTTCGGGCCCCTCCCGGCCCAGGCCGACGCGCTCCTCCAGCAGGCGATGCTCCGCATCATCGGCGGCCTCCTCCGCATCGAGGGAATCCTTGTGCGCGGTACGGAGGCCCGTATTACCTTTAGGCCGGACGCGGTGCCCCGGATGAAGGGGCTGTCCGCCGCGTTTCACGAGGTTCAGTTCCAGGCCGAGGTGCGACGAGCGCATCCGCTTTCGCTCAAGCTCACCCGGCTCGGCGGCGCGCCGATGCTCGAGGGCCTGGTGCGCGCGCTGCGGTCGCTGCTCGCCTGACGCTGCATCGCAGGCGCGCGGCCCGCACGAGCCTCACCCGACATTCAACGTCCGCCTCCCCCCGCATGATTCGCCGGAAAGGATTGCTCGTGCTCGCCGCGGCCGCGTCTATCGCCGCGTGCGAGGGTTTCAAGGAAGCGATGACCGCTCACGTCGACGTCGCCGCGCGCGCCGGGACGCAGGAGCTCTCCTCCGAGCGCCTCGCGCAGATCATCGGCGGGACGAAGCTTCCCCTCCAGAAGCCGATCTTCGAGGACTTCACCAAGGTCTGGGTCTCCTACCAGCTCATCGGCACCGCCGCCGCGCACAACGACACGCTGGCCGACAAGGCGGCGATCGACGACGCGATGTGGCCGGCGATCACCCAGCAGAAGCTCCAGAAGTTCTACCAGCAGGTCTCCGCGACGCTGCCGCACGACTCGGCCAGCGAGGCGAGCTACAACACGGGGAACATCCTCGTCGCCCGGCACATCCTTCTCCTCACGCGTCCCTCCACTCCGGGCGGCGCGCAGTTCTCCCAGCAGCAGATCGACTCGGTGCGCAAGGCGGCCGAGGCCCTCCGCGCGCAGGTGACGCCGGCGAACTTCGAGGCGCTCGCGAAGAGCCGCAGCCAGGATCCCGGCTCGGCGCGCCAGGGCGGGCTCCTGCCCCCCTTCCAGCCCGGCCAGATGGTCCCCGAGTTCGAGACCGCGACACGCGACCTGAAGCCGGGTGAGATCTCGCCGGTGGTCCAGTCGCAGTTCGGCTTCCACATCATCCAGCGGCTTCCCTGGTCGCAGGCGAAAGCCGCGTACAGCGCCGAGTTCGCGAAGAACTCCACGCGCGGCGCGGAGAGCACCTACGTCGCGCAGCTCGAGCAGAGCGGCAAGATCCAGGTGAAGAAGGACGCGCCGGGCAAGGTGAAGGCGATCATCCGCGACCCCGATGCCTTCCGGAAGGACAACAGCGTGCTCGCCACCTCGACCGCCGGTGACTTCACCGCCGCGCGGTTCGTGCGCTGGTCGGCGACGCTCCCGCCGCAGCTCGTCCCGCAGATCGAGAACGCGCCGGACTCGCTCCTCCCCGATCTCGTGAAGGCGATGGTGCGGAACGATCTCATGCTCCGCCGCGCCGACAGCATGCACATCGACGTCGACACGACGCTCAAGGCTCAGATGTATGGCCAGGTGAAGAACCTCGTCCTCCAGCTCTGGCAGGAGCTCGGCGTCGATCCGACGTCGCTCGCGCAGGCTGGGAAGACGCAGGCCGAGCGCGAGAAGATCGCGGGCGAGCGCGTCAACCAGTACCTCGACGATCTCGTTGCCGGCCGCAAGCAGTACGCGGCGGTGCCGGCCGAGCTGACACAGATCATGCGCGGCAAGTACGAGGCGAAGATCATCCCGCAGGGGATCGATCGGGCCTTCGAGCGCGCGCAGAAGGCGCGGTCGAGCGCGGACTCCAGCGCGCGGGCGACGCAGCCGCAGTCGGGCGTGCCGATCCCGTCGGCGCCGCCGGCCGGTGGGACGCAGCAGCAGCCGCAGCGTCCGTAGTCGGATTCATCGCGTGGCGGGCCGGATCCGGCCCGCCACGCGCTTTTCGTCGCGCCGGACCCCGACGCGACGCCGCGGGTATCTTGAGACCATGTCACGCATCCTCTTCGCTGCTCTCGTCGCTCTCGCGACGCCCGCGCTCGTCGCGCGCCCGCTCGGCGCCCAGGACTCGAGCGCGACGGTCACGCCCGTCGGCCGCGACATCCCCATCGACCGCGTCGTCGCCGTCGTCGGCAACAAGGCCATTCTCTACTCGAACGTCATCGAGGCGGTGAACGTCCGCCGCTCGCAGGGGCTCCAGCTCCCGACGGACTCCGCGGGACAGGCGAAGCTGCTCCGGCAGATCGTCGACGAGCTCGTGGACGAGGAGGTGCTGGTTCAGGCGGCGAAGGCGGAGCACGTCACCGTTGCCGACAACGACCTGGCGGCGACGGTCGAGAGCCAGATCAAGCGCGTCCGCGGCCAGTTCGAGACCGAGGAGCAGTATCGCGCCGAGCTGAAGAAGGCGGGCTTCGGAAATCCGGAGGAGTACCGCCGCAGCCTCACCGACGAGGCGCGCCGCTCGGCAATGCAGCAGCAGTTGATCCAGAAGCTGAAGACCGACGGGAAGCTGGTGCAGGTCGGCGTGTCCGAGGCGGAGGTCACGAAGACCTACGACGAGCGGAAGGCCGATCTGCCGAAGCGCCCCGCGACCGTCACCTTCCGCCAGATCGTCGTCGCGACGAAGCCGTCGGCGGCGGCGCGCGAGGTCGCGCGCGTGAAGGCGGAGTCGCTCCTCGCCGAGATCAGGCGCGGCGGCGACTTCGCGCTCATCGCCAAGCGCGAGTCGATGGATCCGAGCAAGGATCAGGGTGGTGACCTCGGCTGGAACCGCCGCGGCAGCATGGTCCCCGAGTTCGAGCGCTGGATGTTCGCGCTGCAGCCGGGACAGGTGAGCCCCGTCGTCGAGACGCCCTTCGGCTTCCACATCATCAAGGTGGACCGCGTGCAGCCGGCGGAGGTGAAGGTGCGCCACATCCTCATCCGTCCGACCATCGACTCCGGCGCCATCGCGGCTGCGCGGGCCGAGGCGAACGCCGTCGCCGACTCGCTGCGGAAGGGGATCCCCTTCGATACGCTGTCGCGTCGCCACCACGATCCGATGGAGCTTCGCGGCGCCTTCGATCCGTGGGAGCGCGCGCAGCTCCCGCCGGAGTACGCGGCGGCGCTCGACGGGAAGAAGGCGGGCGACATCACCGACCCGTTCCGCATCGAGGACCCGCGCCGCGGCGCGAAGTTCGTGATCGTCTCGCTCCTCACCTCCGTGGAGGGTGGCGACTACACGATCAACGACCTCCGCGGCCGGATCCGCGATCAGCTCTCGCAGGAGAAGGCGATGCGACGTCTCCTCGACCAGCTGCGTCAGGCCACCTACGTGTCCATCCGCATCTAGCGTGTCGCGGCCGCGGCTGGCGGTCACTCTCGGCGATCCGCGCGGCATAGGCCCCGAGATCGTCATCCGCGCGCTCGCGGACGAGCGTGTGCGCGCGGCGTGCGACACCTGCGTCATCGGGCCGACGGGCACGGGCGCGCGGGTGGACGAGTCGCTCGGCCACTGGACGCGCGGCGGCTCGTCGGCCGAAGCCGGCTCCTTCGCGGGGCGCGCCGTCGAGCGCGCGGCGCGGATGGCGCTCGCGGGCGAGGTGCAGGGCATCGTCACGGCGCCGCTCGACAAGCACGCGCTGCTCGAGGGAGGGTTCGACTTCCCCGGCCACACCGAGATGCTCGCCCGGATCGCGGGGGTGCGCGTCGCGATGATGCTGGCCTCGGAGACGCTGCGCGTCGTGCTGGCGACCACTCACATCGCGCTCCGCGAGGTGCCGCGCGCGCTCGATCGCCGCGCGATCCTCGACGCGGCGGAGGTGACGCGCGCCGGCCTCCGCGACTGGTTCGGCATCGCCGAGCCGCGCATCGCGCTCTGCGCGCTCAACCCGCACGCCGGCGACGGCGGGCGCTTCGGCCGCGAGGACGACGAGCTGCTCGCTCCCGCGGCGCGCGAAGCCGGCATCGCCGGCCCGTTCCCCGCGGACACCGTCTTCGTGCGCGCGATGCGCGGCGCGTTCGACGCGGTCATCGCTCCCTATCACGACGTCGGGATGACGGCGATCAAGGTCGCGTCGTTCGGGAGCGCGGTGAACGTCACCCTCGGCCTGCCGTTCCCGCGCACCTCGCCCGACCACGGCACTGCGCTCGACATCGCCGGCACCGGCAAGGCAGACCCGTCGAGCTTCATCCACGCCATGCTCCTCTGCGCGCGCATCGCTTCGCGACCGCGCGCGCCGTCCTCACCCATCGCCCAGCCACGATGAGACGCTCGCTCGCTGCCGCCCTTCTCGTCACCGTTGCCTGCGCGACGCGTCCCGCGCCGGTCGCTCCCGCGGCGACTCCGGGCGCGGCGCGCGGCGACACCGCGGTCACCGTCCCGCAGCGCGCCGTGCGCGTGGCCGGTGACAGGGCCGCGATCGACGCCATAGTCGCCGAGGGGATGCAGCGCTCGCACGCCGGCGCCGACCTCGAGTATCTCACCGACATCATCGGTCCGCGCCTGACGGCGAGCGCCGCGATGAAGCGCGCCAACGACTGGACGGCGGAGAAGTTCCGGGAGTACGGGATGGAGAACGTCCGGCTCGAGCCCTGGAAGTTCGGGCAGTCGTGGACGCGTGGCCCGATCACGGTGCGGATGACGGCGCCCCATGAGCGCTGGCTCGTCGCCGCGTCGTGGGCGTGGGCGCCGGGCACGCGCGGTCCGGTCGCGGGCGACGTCGTCTACATGGACGCCACCACCCGCCAGGACTTCGACGCGCGCTTCGCGGGCCGGCTGCGCGGCAAGTGGGTGCTCACGAGCGCCGCGCTGCCGATTCGCAACCCCGACGGCCCGCCGATGACTCACGACGACAGCGTGCGCGCGGACAGCGTGCGCCGCGCCTTCTTCCGCAGGCCGGCCAGCCCGTTCCGCGACTCGCTGCTCACCGTCCTCTCGGCGGAGGGAATCGCGGGCTACGTCGGCTCCGGCTCGAAGGAGTACGGGCTGCTCAACATGAGCGGCTCCCCGGCGCGCATCTACCCGTTCCCCTTCTTCGTCGTCGACAACGAGAGCTACGCGCAGATCCAGCGGCTGCTCGCCCGCGGCGAGCGCGTCGCTCTCGAGGCGAACATCGCCAACACGTTAGGCAGCGACTCGGTGACGGTCTACAATACCATCGCCGAGATCCGCGGCAGCGAGCACCCCGACGAGGTCGTCCTCCTCGGCGCCCACCTCGACTCGTGGGATCTCGGCACCGGCACGACCGACAACGGCACCGGCTCGATCGCCGTGCTCGAGGCGGCGCGCATCCTGCGCGCGAGCGGCGTGAAGCCGAAGCGGACGATCCGCTTCGCGCTCTTCAGCGGGGAAGAGGAGGGGCTCTACGGCTCGCGCATGTACGCGAGGGATCACGCGTCCGAGCTCGCCGGCTATCAGGCGGTGCTCGTGCTCGACAACGGCACCGGCCGCATCACCGGGATGGCGCTCCAGGGCCGCAACGAGCTGCGCGACATGTGGCAGTCGCTCTTCGCCCCGGTCGGCGCGCTCGGCCCCTTCCACGTCCGCGCCGGGAACAAGGGCGGCACCGACCACCTCTCGTTCCTGCAGTACGGCGTGCCGGGCTTCAACTACGACCAGGAGTCGCGGGGCTACGACCACACGCACCACTCACAGGTCGACACCTACGATCACGCCGTGATCCCCGACGTCGTGCAGGCGGCGACGGTGATGGCGGCGACGGCCTATCAGCTCGCGAACCTCGACGAGCTCCTGCCGCGGAACACGCCAGCGACGGCGACGCGTTAGGCTTGGAAGCGGTCGGGGGTCAGGGGTCGGGGGTCAGCGCTGACCCCCGACCCCTGACCCCCGACCCCTGACCCCCGACCCCCGCAGTCACTGCTCCTCCTCCCGCGCCACCGCCCGCCGATCCCCCGCGCTGTGCAGATCCACCGCGAGCGTCTCGATCCGCCGCCCGTCCATCTCGCGCACGGTGAACACCGCGCCGCCGCCGGTCACGCGGTCGCCGACCACCGGTAGCCGGCCGAGCACCCCGAAGACCCAGCCGCCGATCGTGGTGTAGTCCTCGGAGGAGACGTCCAGCGAGTAGCGCTCGTTCAGCTCATCGATGTTCGTGCTCCCGGGGACGAGCACCTCGCCCGCCGTCGGTCGAGCGAACGGCTCCGCCGGCTCGTCGTACTCGTCGAGGATCTCGCCGACGATCTCCTCGAGCAGGTCCTCCATCGTGACGAGTCCCGCGGTGCCCCCGTACTCGTCGAGCACTACCGCCATGTGCTCCTTCAGCCGCTTGAAGTCGGCGAGCACCTCCTCGACCTCGCGCGTGCCCGGGACGACGTGCACCGGGCGCATGATGTCGCGCAGCGAGAACTTCTCCGGACGGTGCACGAGCACGCGGAAGAGATCCTTCGCGAGCACGAGCCCGACGATGTGATCGATCGTCTCCTCGAACACGGGGAAGCGGGAGAACCCGCTCTCCTCGGCGATCTCCACCGCCTCGTCGAGCGTCGAATCGATCTCGAGCGCGACCATGTCCGTGCGCGGCGTCATCACCTCGCGCGCGTTCTTCTCGGAGAATTCGAAGACCCCTTCGATCAGCGCCGCGTCGCGCTGCTCGAGCACGCCCCCCTCCTGGCTCTGCTCGACGAGCAGCCGGAGCTCCTCCGCCGAGTGGACCTGCTCCTCCGCGTCGATCGGGCGCTGGCCGAGCCCGCGGAGGACCATCACGGCCGACCGGCTGAGGATCCAGGTGAAGGGACTCACCAGCCAGGCGAAGGCGATGAGCGGGGGAGCGAGCCAGCGCGCGAGGCTTTCCGGATGGTTGAGCGCCGCGGCCTTCGGAGTCAGCTCGCCGAACACGACGTGGAAGTACGTCACGACGATCAGCGCGATGGTGGCGCCGATGGTGACGCGGAGCGAGACTTCAAGCGCGATGGGGAGGTGCGCGAGCAGGTGCTCGAACAGCTCGCCGAACGCGGATTCGGCGACCCACCCGAGACCGAGGCTGGCGAGCGTCACCCCCACCTGCGTCGCCGAAAGCAGACGCGGCAGGTTGTTGAGCGCCCGCAGCGCCAGCCGTGCCTTGGTGTCGCCGCCGCGCGTCATCGCTTCGAGGCGGGTGCGCCGCGAGCGGACGAGGGCGAACTCGGCGCCGACGAAGAAACCGTTCAGCAGCACGAGCACGAAGACGATGAGCAGCCTGACTATCACGACGGAAAGCTACCTCTCGACGGGGGCCGGAGGCCAGTCGTGACGCACGCCCATCACGGGCACTCGCACGCGCACGGCCATCACGGCCACTCGCACGGGCCGGGCGCGCACGGGCACGGCGCGGGGCTCGACGTGCCCGCGCACTCGCTCCGCGGGCTGCGCATCGCGCTCGCGCTCACCGCCGGCTTCCTCGTCGCGGAAGTCGTGGGCGCGATCCTCTCGAACTCGCTCACGCTGCTGGCAGACGCGGGACACATGGTGACCGACGTCGCCGCGCTCTCGCTCTCGCTCTTCGTCGCCTGGATCAGCCGCCGTCCCGCGACGCCGGAGAAGACGTACGGCTACTGGCGCTGGGAGATCCTCGCCGCGTTCCTCAACGGAGCGGGGCTGCTCCTCGTGTCGGCGTGGATCGTGTGGGAAGCGATCACGCGCCTGCGCACGCCGGAGCGCGTCGGCGAGCAGACGATGCTCGTCGTCGCCTCGGCGGGCCTCGTCGTGAACCTCGTCGCCGCGTGGGTGCTGCACCCGACGAGCGAGGGGTCGCTCAACGTGCGCGGCGCCTATCTCCACGTGCTCTCCGACCTGCTCGGCTCCGTCGCGGCGGTGGTGGCGGCGCTGATCATCCACACGACCGGCTGGCTCCTCGCCGACCCCATCGCGTCGATCGCGATGACGCTGCTCATCGCGCGCGGGAGCTGGCGGCTGATCCGCGAGAGCATCGACATCCTGCTCGAGTCGACGCCGGCGAGCGTGCCGCTGGGGAGCGTGCGCCAGCAGCTCGAGACGATCCCCGGCATCGAGTCGGTGCACGACCTGCACGTCTGGACGGTGACGTCGGGGGTCATCGCGATGAGCGTGCACGCGATCGTGCGCGACCCGGCGCGTCACCAGCACGTGCTCGAGCACGTGCACGACGCGATGTCGCTCTTCGGGATCCAGCACGTCACCGTGCAGCTCGAGCGGCGCGAGATGTACGAGCGCGAGCACCACCTTCACCCCTGAGCGGCGGTTCGGCGAAGATTACGGTTCTTTCATGGGGCGCGCCGAGGGGGCGGTCACTCTGACCGCCCCCTGTCCATTACCTCGACAGGGAGGGGCGGACCGGTCAGGAGTGGTGACGTTAGGCTCGGAAACGCGTCTCTCCCCGATGCCTCCCGCTTCCTCATGAGCGACTACCGTATCGAGAAGCTCCGCTGTCCGGTCGTCGTACGACTGCACAGCGGCGACTCGGTCACCGGAGAGATCTTTCTCCAGCCCTTCGTTCGGCCCGGCGGTGGCGATGAGCGTCCGCTGGACATCCTGAACTCGCGCGAGCCGTTCTTCCCGCTGGCGCTTCCGGATGGGGACACGCTGCTCGTCGCGAAGGAGCAGGTGCTCGCCGTCGCGACGGAGCAGGGCGCCGGTGGCGATGCCGCCGACGAGGAGATCGAGGGACTCTCGCGACCGATGGTGGTCGAGGTCCGGCTCATCAATGGCGACAAGCATGCGGGGGCGATCTTCCTCGACATGCCGACCGAACGACCCCGCTTGCTCGACTTCCTGAACCGCGATGGTGAGCGGTTCCTCACGCTGCACGGCACGGAGCGCCGGTTCCTGATCAATCGTCAGGCGATCGAGCACGTCCGGCCGCTCGACTGATCACATGGCACAACTCGACCGCCTGCTGTCCGTCATGGTGAGCAACCGCGCGAACGCGCTCCTCCTCAACGAGGGCGAGGTCGCGCAGCTCGACGTGGCCGGCGGCAACCGCCCGGTGACGAAGCAGCCCCTGACCCCGCAGCAGGTCGTCATGCTGCTGCGCGAGATCGCCCCGGCGGACGCCGGCGCGAAGCTCGAGGCCGGGAAGCCGGCGATCTTCCAGTACAGCTCCGACGACGGCGTCTTCGTCGCGCGCGCGACGCAGGTCGGCGGCAAGTGGGAAGCGAGCGTCCGCCTCGACGGCGAGGGCACCTCGTCGCGGGAGAGCGGGATGCTCGCCGCGGCCCCGGAGGCGGCGATCGCGCGGGGCACCCCCGCGCGCACGACGCCGGTGCCGGCCATGCCCGGCGCACACCGCCCGACGCCGAACGCCGCGTCGATCGTCGCCGGCAACGGGAACGGCAACGGAGCCCCGAGCGCCGTGCCTAACGTTCACGTCGCCGATCCGCGCGCGAAGCAGGAGATCGACGCGCTCCTGACGCTCATGGTGCAGAAGGGCGGCTCCGACCTCCATCTCCGCGTCGGCGAGCCGCCCGTGCTCCGCCTCCACGGCGAGATGCACCGCGTCGAGGGAAAGGCCCCGCTCACGAACGAGGCGCTCCACGCGATGCTCACCTCGATCATGCCCGAGCGGAACCGCGACGAGTACGGGGAGCTCTGGGACACGGACTACGCCTACGAGATCGAGGGCGTCGCCCGCTTCCGCGCCAACGCGGCGCGCGAGCGCAAGGGGGCCGCGGCGGTCTTCCGCACGATTCCCGCGCAGGTCGTGACCGTCGAGCAGATGGGAGTGACGCCCGAAGTGCAGCAGCTCTGCTACCTGACCAAGGGTCTCGTCCTCGTCACCGGCCCCACGGGATCGGGCAAGTCGACGACCCTCTGCTCGCTCATCGACCTCGTGAACCGGTCGCGCAACGACCACGTCATCACGATCGAGGACCCGATCGAGTTCGTGCACCCGAACAAGAACTGCATCATCACGCAGCGACAGGTCGGGGTGCACACGAAGAGCTTCAAGAGCGCCCTGCGCGCCGCGCTGCGCGAGGATCCGGACATCATCCTCGTCGGCGAGCTCCGTGACCTCGAGACCGTCGCCATCGCGATCGAGACCGCCGAGACGGGCCACCTCGTCTTCGGCACGCTGCACACGACGACCGCGGCCGGTACGGTAGACCGCATCATCGACCAGTTCCCGGCGGACCGTCAGGAACAGATCCGCGTCATGCTCGCCGAGTCGCTGAAGGGCGTCATCTCGCAGACGCTCTGCAAGAAGATCGGCGGCGGCCGCGTCGCGGCGCGCGAGATCCTGCTCACCATTCCGGCGATCTCGAACCTGATCCGCGAGTCCAAGGTCTTCCAGATCAACTCCGTGCTCCAGACGTCGCGCAAGCTCGGGATGATCACCCTCAACGACGCCCTCATCGATCTCGTCGACGGCAACCTCGTCGAGCCGAAGGAGGCGTACATGAAGGCGATCGACAAGCCGAACTTCGCGAACATGCTGCGCCAGCGGAACCACGACGTGTCCTTCCTCGACCTCGGGGCGGAGGACTCCAGCGCCAAGCAGCCGGCCAAGGGCGCGGCGCCGGCCGGTCGCCCGGTCGCGGCGGCGGGGAAGCGGTAGGCGGCCGTAGACTGAAGCCAGGAGGCAGGAAGCGAAAGCGGCTCGAGGGATCATTCCCCTCGAGCCGCTTTCGCTTCCTGCCCGCGGCCTCCTGCCTCCAGCTAATCCGTCTCCGGCCGGTCTTCCTCGTCCTGAGGTTCGCTTCGTCGCTCCAGCAATTCCCCTCGAGGGCGCGAGTACTCTTCTCGCTCGCTGTACCCGTAGCCGCCGAGCACCTCACCGCCACGCATGTAATCGTGGCCGTAGCCGCGGCCGAGGGGATAATCGTTGCGGGATGCTTCGTCGCGCTCCTCCATGGGACACCTCCGGAGTTGAACGGGGTTCTAGCTAGACGACGGCACGATGCAACAGCGCCCGGCCCGAGGCAAGGTGAACTGTTCCGGATGTCATTTCGGGCCCGATTCGGCTATACTTGAAGGCTATGCAGATTCGCAATATCGCCATCATCGCCCACGTCGATCACGGGAAGACGACCCTCGTCGACAAGATGCTCCGGCAGGCTGGAGCCTTTCGCGAGAACCAGGTCGTCGACGAGCGCGTGATGGACTCGAACCCGCTCGAGCGCGAGCGCGGCATCACGATCCTCGCCAAGAACACCTCCGTGCGCTGGAAGGGGACGAAGATCAACATCGTCGACACCCCGGGGCACGCGGACTTCGGCGGCGAGGTCGAGCGCATCCTTCGCATGGTGGACGGCGTGCTCCTGCTCGTCGATGCCTTCGACGGCCCGATGCCGCAGACGCGGTTCGTGCTCCGCAAGGCGCTCGCCCTCGGCCGGACGCCGATCGTCGTCATCAACAAGATCGACCGGCCGGGCGCGGATCCGATGCGCGTGCACGACGAGGTGCTCGATCTCTTCATCGAGCTCGAGGCGAACGAGGAGCAGCTCGAGGCGCCCGTCGTCTATGCCTCGGCTCGCGAGGGCGTGGCGACGATGGACATGGACGTCGCGCCGAAGGATCTGTCGCCCCTGTTCGACACGATCGTCGAGAAGGTGCCCGCGCCGCCGCACGACGACGAGGGTCCCTTCCAGATGCTCGTCTCGACGATCGACTATTCGCCGTACGTCGGCCGGCTCGCCGTCGGGCGCATCGAGCGCGGGACGGTGAAGGTGGGCGAGCAGGTCGCGCTGCTGTCGATGGACACCGACCGTCCCGCGGAGCGGGCGCGCGTGACGAAGCTCATCGCCTTCGAGGGGCTCGAGCGCACCGAGGTGCAGCAGGCCTCCGCGGGCGAGATCGTGTCGATGGCCGGTCTGGAGAACGTGGAGATCGGTCTGACGATCACCGATGTCGACCGGCAGGAGCGGCTCGAGGGGATCGCCGTCGAGGAGCCGACGATCAGCGTCGACTTCGTCGTGAACAACTCGCCCTTCGCGGGGAAGGAAGGGAAGTTCGTCACGTCGCGGCAGATCCGCGAGCGGCTGATGAAGGAGCTCGAGCGCAACGTGGCGCTGCGCGTCGAGGACACCGAGAGCACGGACACGTGGAGCGTGTCGGGGCGCGGCGAGCTGCACCTCACGATCCTGATGGAGACGATGCGTCGCGAGGGCTACGAGTTCCAGGTCTCGCGGCCGCGCGTGATCACGCGCGTGGGGGAGAACGGGGAGCGGCTCGAGCCGTACGAGGAGCTGGCGATCGACGTGCCGGAGGAGCATCTCGGCGCGGTGATCGAGAAGCTCGGTCCGCGGCGCGCCGAGATGATCGAGATGAAGAACCCGGGGCAGGGGCTGGTGCGGCTGCTGTATCGCATCCCCGCGCGCGGGCTCTTCGGGTATCGCTCCGAGTTCCTCACCGACACGCGCGGCACCGGGATCATGCATCACCGCTTCCTCGAGTACGGGCCGTGGGCGGGTCCGCTCGCGGGCCGCTCGCGCGGGACGCTCGTCTCGATGGAGTCCGGCACGATCGTCGCGTTCGCGCTGGCGAACCTCGCGGAGCGGGCGACGCTGTTCGTGACGCCGGGCGACCCCGTCTATGAAGGGATGATCGTCGGCGAGAATTCGCGGCCGGGCGACATGGACGTCAACCCGACGAAGGAAAAGAAGCTGACGAACATGCGGTCGAAGGCGAGCGACGAGAACATCCAGCTCGAGCCGCCGCGGGAGTTGACGTTGGAAGGTGCGCTGGAGTATATCGAGGACGACGAGTTGATCGAGATCACGCCGAAGGCGATCCGCCTGCGCAAGCAGATGCTCAGCGCGAGCGATCGGAAGAAGATGTCGCGCGACGCGAAGAAGGAGCGGGAGCGCGCGTCGGTCTGAGGCGTGGTGGAAGTGGTCGCCGTCGCGCGGTGATGTGCAGTCGAAGCGGGCACTCGAGTACTACTTCACGGAGAGCACGAAACATGTGGGGAGAGTTCGGCGCGTCGGAATCGATCGACGCGACTGAGGAGCTCGCGCTGGGTGGGGTGTTCGCGGCTCCGCGTCGTCCGGTGGACGGCTCCGACGACGAGGAAGACGAGGAGCTCGACGACGAGCTGGACGACGAGTTCGACGACGAGGACGACGACTTCGACGACGAGGATGATCTCGACGACGAGGACGACCTCGACGATGAAGAGGACGAGGACGACCTCGACGACGACGACGAGTTCGACGACGACGAGGACGACTTCGATGATGAAGACGACCTCGACGACGAGGAGCTGGACGATCTCGACGAGGACGGCGAGGAGGACTGACGCGGGAGGTCGGGTCGGCCTCGTGTGACGGGGAGCTCGGGCGTGGGGGAAGTGATGCGCGGGGCCGGCGCCGGGAGGGATCGGCAGCGTTAGGAAAGCGCGAAGTGCCCCCTTGAATTCGGGTTTTTTTCCGCTATTATTCCTGTCCCCCGCCGAGCGGGGGTTGTTGGACGAGCTGATTGAAAATCGAGTGATGCATCGTGAGGGCTCTCGTTGATCCGCTGTCTTTCGTGGGCAGCGGGGAGAGACACTAACACGATTTCATTGATTCCGGACACTGCGACGAACAGCAGTGTTCGAAGCAGTGTTCGGGGAGCTAATTGAACTACTCCATTGGAGAGTTTGATCCTGGCTCAGGACGAACGCTGGCGGCGTGCTTAACACATGCAAGTCAAGGGGGCCCGCAAGGGCAACCGGCGAACGGGTGCGTAACACGTGAGCGACTTTCCGTTTCCTGGGGGATAGCCGGCC
>DASVXU010000110.1:0-10217 GCA_036392515.1 Gemmatimonadaceae bacterium
GAAGGGGATCGTCGAGGCGCACGGCGGGCGGATCTGGTGCGAGAGCCGGCTCGGCGAGGGGACGACGTTCTACTTCACGCTGGCGCCGGGCGGGGACACGCGGCGGTCGAGCGAGTCGCTGGCGGGGCTGCGGGTGTCGCGCGAGATCGTGGAGGCGGCGGCGCGCCGTTAGGCAGGCGCCTTCCGGCACGTCGCCGCCGTCCGCCGCTCAGGTCGCGCAGCACATCTGCGAGCAGCTCGCCCAGCCGCCGTCGAGCGCGACGGCCGCGCGGGCAGGCGAGTCGTCGAGCCGGAAGGAGACCGCGTGGAGGTAGTCGGCGAGCGCCGACCGGCCGCTCTTCTTGTACATGAACGGCACGATGAGCGACCCCGGATCATTCAGGCATGTAGCCCACTTCGCCTGGGAAGGCCGGCTGGCGGGCGCGGGTGGATGAGCGCATTTCTCGAAGGGGTGGACCGGCCCTGGCACCCCCGAAAGGATCTTCACTGCGGGAAACGGGTTGTAGGTGCGCACGAAGAACCGCGAGCGCAGTCCCCATGGCACATGCTCGACGACCCACCATGCTCGACGCTGACCGGGCACGCCGAAGCGGATGTCGCGCCCCTGGGTGTCGAGTCCGTAGTTGATGATCCGCGCGACCACCATCCCGTTCGGCGGCACACTGTCGGCTTTCATGTGGCGCATGCCGATCTCGGGCTGGATGAACATGACGGCGTCGGAATCGCCGCCGGTCGAGCATCCGCCGATGTCTCGCACGCACGACACGTACTTCAGATCGGTGTTGTGGTTGCTGGCGTCGTATTTCAGGTTGTCGAGGTAGGCCACCAGCGCGCTGTCCCGCATGCTGTCGAGCGGGGCCGGGAGCCCCGGAACGGGACGCGTCATCACTCGGGTGAGCGGTCCTCGCTGCTCCCGGCCGCCGAGGTGCGGCGAAGAGGGCGCGAGCCCGACCTGCTCGTTCTCCGTCTCGACGGAATCGACGGTGATCGGGTAGACGATGCTATCCCCGGGAAGGTTCGGGACGTTCGGAACCACTTTCGTCTTCGGGCACCCCGTGAGGCTCGCCGCCAGGGTGAGAAGGACGAGTGGAAACAGCCTCGCCGGGAGAGGTGCCGCCGCCAGTCGCCTCGTCATGCTTCCTCCTGTCTCGAGATGAGATGAACGAACGCGCCCGGATGTCGCTCAGCTCACCGGGCAGCGCAGCGATGCGATCTGCGACAGATCCGCTCGCAGCTCGGGGTCGGCGTTCCGCCAGAGGGTCTTCACCGGAGCGGACCATCGCTCGGCCGTCGCGCAATCGTGGCGCGCGTACGCCAGCCGGGCGCGCAATCCCATCGCGCGCACCAGCCCCGCGCCCTGCGACGGCTGATCGAGCAGAAACGTTCCCAGCGTGGGCAGCGCCTCGAGCGAGCCGTCGAGGTGTGAGATCGCCGCCGCGGTGTCCCCCGCGGCTGCGAGGATCCAGCTCTCGATGAAGGTGGCGTCGATCGGAACGTCCCCCGGACGGTCGTGCACCCGATCCTGGCGGATGCTCGCATACTCCGCACGCACCCGCGCCAGGTCGTGCTGGAAGAGCGCCCGCGCCATGAGATATGGGTGATTGGTCCCGGCATCGATGGTGAGGAACGGCTCCCCGCCCAGGCATGGTGAGCCGAGGAGCAGCGGGATACGGAGCATGGCGTCGCGCACCGCAGTACGCGTCTGCACGTCGGCGATGTAGTTCTCCATCGTGCGCTCGGCGCGCGCTCTCAGCGCCGGTACGCTGTCGGGGCAGGCACCGGTGTACATGAACGCGCTGAGGACCGCCACGGCGTGCTGCACCGCCGATGGTACCTCGACCTGCGCGCCGCTCATCGGGATCGCGCGGAGCACCGGCGACCCTTCCGGAACTTCCAGCATTGCCGCGAGCGCGTGCACGCGCCCCGAGAGCGCGGCTGCTCCGACGAGCGCGCCGCTCGTGTCGCGCGCGCCTCCATCGGTCGCCGCGAAGAGCGAATCGACGAGCCGCGACGCCTCTGTCCAGCGGGCGCTCTTCACCAGCAGTCGCACTTCCGTGCGCGCGAGCTCGAGCTGGGAGGTCCTTTCGTGGGCGAGCGCGCGCGCGCGGCGGATCTCCGCGAGCGCCGACAGTGCTTCGCCCTCGTCACCCGTGAGCTGCTCCGCGCCCTCGAGGAGCCCGGCGAGAGCGGCGTGCGCGTCCGCGGTCAACGGCGGGTCCTTGGCCCAGCTCTGGTACAGCCGCCTGAGGATCGCCCGATTTCGATCGAGCGCTGCAGCTTTTCCGCGGCCGAACCGGGCGGACGCGTCGGGCTGCGGCATCGGATAGGGGACGTATGCGAGCGTATCCGCGATCAGGGTCGGATACGCACCGTAGCTCGCGCCGCTGCCCTCGACCTCTCCGGTACGGAGCCGATTTCCGGCGGTGAACAGGAAGTTGGCGAGGCGCCGGTAGACGAAAGGGGGGCGCGGCGGCGCTCCCTCGTCGACGATGTGCAGATACGCGTTCACCGCGGAGTGCATGCTGGCCCGGAACGAGAAGCCGGAGGGACTGCGCACGTCGGGGACGATCGTCCGATCGAGCGCGCGACACTCCCCGAGCCCGTACCAGCCGGGGACGCTCGCGCTGTCGAGCGCGACGAGACTCGCATACAGCCTGCACGCATCCGGGTAGTGACCGGTCGCGAGCGCGCGCTGCGCTTCGGCCGCGATGGAATCGGCGGGGGCGAGATGCGCACGCAGGTCATAGCTCCGCCGCGCCGCCAGCTTCCAGGTATCCGACGACAGCCCGCTCCACAGCTGGACGCGCGCCATCCAGAGCTGTCCCTGCGCGAAATCGGGATCGATCGCGATCGCCGAACGAAGCTCGGCCGTGGCGGCTCCCAGGTCCCACTCTTCGAGCGCGACGCGCGCACTGTCATAGGCACGCCAGGCCGGTAGCGACGGCCTGACGGTATCCGAGTCGGACTTCCACGGAAGCTCGGCGCGCGCGCGAAGGAGCTTGTTCGTGAGCTCGCGCAGCTCCGAAGTCTTCGGCGGGCGATCCTTCGCCAGCGACATCGGAGCGGTCGCGAGCTGCGTCCCCTCGCGCGTGTCGTACGCGCTGATTCGCAGGCGAAGCGAGTCGTCCAGTCGTACGACGTCACCCCAGATCAGACGGCCGGCTCCGACCTTGCGCGCGATGGCGCGCGCCTCGGTCAACGTGAGCGCGTCGCCGTCGCCGCGCCCGATCGCACCACTCGTTCGCGCATCGACGACGTCGATCCCGCGCCATTCGCCGAGCGATTCGGCGATCCGATGGTCGAGCGCTCCGGCGTCGTCGGGCGCGCCGCTGATCGGGAGCACGAGGTACTTCGAGGGATCCAGCTCGGCCGGCGGGCCCATGATCCCCTTCGCCAGGATCACCCCCGTGACGGCGAGCACGCCGGCGAGGCCAAGGAGCACCGAACGGCGTGACACGCGCAGCCGCCACGGGCGAGCGGGCGCGCGCGGCACGGTCACCGCGTCATCGGGGGGCGCTGTCGTCAGAGCGGTCACGAACTCCCGCGCCGTCCGGAACCGGTCCGCCGGCACCTTCTCCATCGCCCGCTGCACTGCCGCATCCACCGACTTCGGGCAGTGCGGCCGCTGCGCACAGAGCGAAGGCGGTGTCGCCGTCAGATGCTGCGCGAGCACCGCCTGCGCGGTCGCGCCCCTGAAGGGCGGCACGCCGGCGACCATCTCGTAGAGCACGCACGCGAGGCTGTACACGTCCGCGCGGCCATCGACGTCGGGATCGGCCGCCGCCTGCTCGGGGCTCATGTACGCCGGCGTTCCAACCGTGACGGTCGACTCCGTGATTCGCGTCGACGACGCGGTGAACAGCGCGCGCGCCAGCCCGAAGTCGGCGACGAGCACGTGCTCGCCCATCAGCAGGATGTTCTCCGGCTTGATATCGCGATGCACGACGCCGTGCGCATGCGCATAGTCGAGCGCGTCGGCGACCTGCCGCGTGATCGCGAGCGCTTCCTCGATCGGGAGCTGATGCTCGCGAGCGAGGCGATCGCGCAGCGTCTCCCCCTCGACGTACGGCATGACGTAGTAGAGCAGCCCGCCCTCGCCGGCGCCCGAGTCGTGCAGCGTCAGGATGTTCGGGTGCGTGAGCCGCGCGGCGACGTCGATCTCGCGCAGGAAGCGGTCGGCGCCCACCGACGACGCGAGGTCGGGGCGCAGCACCTTCACCGCGACGCGACGGCCATGCTTCACGTCGCGCGCGAGGTACACGATCGCCATCCCGCCGTGCCCCAGCTCTCGCTCCAGCTCGTAGCGTCCTGCGAGCGCCGAGGCCAGCTCGTCGTGCACGTCGATCACACGCACACCCCGGGTCGGGCTGTCCGAACATACGCGCCACGAGTTAGGAGCGCCAGCGACGAATTCCCCGCTGGCGTGCCCCTTGCCCCCTCCGATGATCACTCTCACGGGCACAGCGATGACCACGACGTCCACACGCGACACCGGCAAGCCGGCTCTGGCGAGCGGCACCTTCACCATCGGCGGCGACCTCACCGTCCACCGGCTCGGCTTCGGCGCGATGCGTATCACCGGCAAGGGGATCTGGGGTCCTCCCCGCGACAGAGGAGAGGCGATCGCGGTCCTTCGCCGCGCGATCGAGCTCGGCATCGACCTCATCGACACCGCCGACTCGTACGGTCCGCGCGTCAGCGAAGAGCTCATCGCCGAGGCGCTGCATCCCTACCCCGCCGGCCTCGTCATCGCGACGAAGGCAGGGCTCGAGCGGCCGGGGCCCGACCAGTGGACACCGAACGGTCGCCCGGAATACCTCCGCAAGTGCTGCGACGGGAGCCTCAAGCGGCTCAAGCTCGACCGAATCGACCTCTATCAGCTGCATCGCATCGATCCGAAGGTTCCGGCGGAGGACCAGCTCGGCACGATGCGCGACCTCCTCCAGGAGGGAAAGATCCGCCACGTCGGGCTCTCCGAGGTGAGCGTCGCCGAGATCGAGCACGCGCGGAGCATCGTGCCGATCGTGACGGTGCAGAACCGCTACAACCTCGTGGACCGGGAGTCGGAAAAGGTGCTCGACCACTGCGAGAAGATGGGGATCGGCTTCATTCCCTGGTTCCCGCTCGCGACGGGGAAGCTCGCCGGCCCCGGCGGCCCGCTCGCGCGCGCCGCGCAGCGCCTCGGCGCGGCGCCGGCTCAGGTCGCGCTGGCCTGGCTGCTCGCGAGGTCGCGAGTGATGCTGCCGATCCCGGGAACGTCCAGCGTCGCCCACCTCGAGGAGAACACGGCGGGTGCGCTGCTCGAGCTGAGCGACGCGGAGGTTCGGGAGCTGAGCGCGACGTCTTGAGCGAGCCACGCTCCGGCTATCCGCCGCGACGGCTGATCTGGCTGCTGACCGTCGCGGCCGGGGTCAGCGTCGCGAACCTCTACTACAACCAGCCGCTTCTCTCCGACATCGCCGCCGAGCTCCACACCACGGAGCGGGCCGCGGGCGCGGTCGCCATGCTGACGCAGGCCGGCTACGCGCTCGGCCTGCTCCTCTTCGTGCCGTTAGGCGACATCGTGGAGAGGAGAAGACTCATCGTCCTCCTGCTCGTGGCGGTCGCCGCGGCGCTCGCGGGAGCGGCGGTGAGTCCCACGTTGCCGATACTCGCCGCGATGAGCTTCGCGATCGGCACGACGACGGTGGTGCCGCAGCTCATCATCCCTTTCGCCGCGGGGATGACGGCGCCGCGCGTGCGCGGGCGCGTCGTCGGGACGGTGGTCTCGGGACTCCTCGTCGGCATCCTCGCGGGACGCGTCGTCGCGGGCGCGCTCGCCCACGCGACGAGCTGGCGCACCGTGTTCGGCGCCGGCGCGGTGGCGATGCTCGTGCTCGCCGTGGCGCTGCGCATGCTGCTTCCACTCGCGCCACCCGCGGCAGAGCGGCTCGGCTACGGCGCCCTCCTCCGCTCGCTGGGCACGCTCTTCCGCGGCGAGCCGGTGATCCGCGACGCGGCGCTCATCGGCGCGCTGAGCTTCGCCTCGTTCAGCGCCTTCTGGACGACGCTCGCCTTCCGCCTGCGCGAGCCGCCGCTCGACTACGGTCCCGCGGTGGCGGGCGGCTTCGGCCTGATCGGTCTCGTCGGCGCGGCGGCCGCGCCGCTCGCCGGCCGCGTCGCCGACAAGCGCAGCCCGCGGCAGACGATCGGGATCGCGCTCCTCGTCAACGTCGTGGCGTGGCTCGTCATGCTCTTCGGCGGCCACACTCTCGCCGGCCTCGCCGTCGGCGTGGTACTGCTCGACGCCGGGACGCAGGCGGCGCAGGTGTCGAACCAGGCGCGGGTGTACTCTCTCCCCGCCGAGGCGCACGGCCGCTACAACACGATCTACATGGTCTGCTACTTCGTCGGCGGGTCCCTCGGCTCCGCCGCGGCCACGATCGCCTGGGGTGCGGCGCGGTGGACGGGCGTCTGCGCGGTCGCGTTGGGCGCGCTGGCGCTCGCGCTCATCGCATGGCGAGTCGGCGCGCGCGCGGGCGGCTCACCGGCCGCACTTCATCGCGGCGCGGGCGGCGGAGTCGGCTGACTGCCTCACGCGTGGATCGCGCATGTCGAGGCCAAGTGCCCGCTGCGCCGCCGTGGCCCCCGACCATTCTCCAGCCGCGAACGGCAGCAGCAGCTGCCTCGCGCTCGACGAATCTCGCAGCGCCAGGAACGCGAGCCCGCGCGTATCGCGACCGACCCAGCGGCAGGAGTCGACGCGACTGCTGTCTGTCAGCGCGATCGCCCGTTGCGGCTCGCCGCGAGCGAGCGCGATCGAGGCGAGCTGCCCGTACATGACAGCCCGCGTCCGGCGTGCCTCGGGCCCGCCCGCACCAGCGAGCCGCGCCAGCGAGTGACGCGCTCCCGCCTCGGCCGAATCGCGCATCTCGCGGTCGGCGAGCTCCGTCTGCCGCCCGGTGAACTCGAACCCCTGGACGCCCCGACCCGCGGCCGCCATGCGCAGCTTCCAGCGACGCATGGCCGTCGAGTCCTCGTAACGCGCGATCAGATCCTGAGCCGTCCAGTGGTCGTCCGGGATGGTGCGCCCCCGTCGCAGCAGGCTGTCGAGCGACGGGATCAGCGCGAGGATCGAATCGCGGGGCGCGCTGCGGAGCTCCATCGCGTGAATCTCCGAGACGCGCACTGCGGCCGACCAGGGGCTGCGCGGGTACTCGCGAAGCAACCGCTCGCTCCACTCGGCGGCGAGCCCCGGCTCCTCGATCTGATACGCCAGCGCGACCATCCCCGCGAGCTCACCGGGGCGAACCGACTTCCGCCTGCCTAACGTTTCCGTCAGCCGGGCGAACCGCCGCTCCTTGCTCGTGAAGTAGCCGAGCCAGTCGAGCATGCCCCCGGACGAGCTCGCACGGTCGAGCGTCCACCGCATCGGGTGGTCCGGCGCCCAGCGCGCGAACTCGGCGGCGATGCGATCACGACTCTGCCAGGGTCCCACGCCGCGTGAAGCCG
This sequence comes from Gemmatimonadaceae bacterium, assembly GCA_036392515.1. GTDB lineage: Bacteria > Gemmatimonadota > Gemmatimonadetes > Gemmatimonadales > Gemmatimonadaceae > JABFXC01. The sequence continues at coordinate 7,492 of DASVXU010000110.1, forward strand.
CCGCCTCGAGGGCATCGAGTGACGGGCGCTGGCCATTCGCGCTGTCCGATGCCAGCACGACCAGGCCGCCGAGAGTGCGCTCGTTCGCGACGGACGAATGCATCTCCACCAGGCGGAGCGATCCGCCGAGCGCGCTGCGCGGCAGCGTGAGCAGGCCCCCGTATTCGCCGTGGTCGCGCACGACCGGCACGCCCACCGGGAACCACTCCCAACCATCGCCGTCTGCGATGCGCAGCTCGCCCTCGAGCCAGAGCGTGTCCGCGGGCCGCGCACCCGCGGGCGGCACGAAGCGGATGCGCGCAGTCGTCCCCGCACGCGGATAGCGTGGTGAGATGGTGAGCCGGTCCGCGTCGGCCGCCGCGAGCTCGCTGCGGTGAACGCTCGGCCAGAGAAGGAAGACGGCCATGATCGTCGCGGCCACCGCGACGGCGACCAGCGCGCGACGGCGCACGCTGCCGCGCGCGACCGTCTTGTCACCGTCGAGCCGTCGCAGACCATCGCGTGAGGAGGACGTGTCGCTCGCGACATCGGTCGCCTCGATGCGCGCCCAGAGCGCCGGGGGAAGCGGGGCCTCCGGCATCGCGCGCGCCGCGTCGCCCAACGCCGCGAGCTCGGCCAGCTCGGCGCGGCAGCGCGCGCAGGTCATCACATGCCGCCCGGCGCGCGACCGCATCCGCTCCGTCTCGCTCTGGTCCGCGATCCGCGAAAGAGTCTCGTCGCTCGGGTGGAGCGACATCAGCGTGGTGATCATAGGCGGCTCCCGAGAAAGGCGCGCAGCGCCTGCCGCGCGCGAAAGAGGCGCACTTCGGAGTTGCGCACGGAGATCTCGAGCAGCGTCGCGATCTCGGCGTGCGAGTAGCCCTCGACTTCCTTGAGGAGGAAGACCACGCGCTGCTCGTCGTTCAGGCGCTCGAGGGCATCGGCCATCGTCAGGCGCTCGTGCGGCTCGTCCGAGCGGGCGACGAGGCTCGCGACGGCGCCGACGTCCACCTCGCGTCGGCGGCGTCCCGACCGGAGCCGCATGAGCGCGAGCCGCACCGCGACGCGGCGCAGCCATGGACCGAGCGATCCGCGCGCCGCGTCCCACCCGGCGAGGATGCGCGGCAGCCCGGCGAACAGCTCGTGCGTCACGTCTTCCGCGTCGGAACGCTCGCCGAGCAGTCGCTGTGCGGCGGCATGGACGGTCGACGCGAACGCCGAGTACAGCTCGCCTAACGCCTCGCGCTCGCCGCTCATGACGCGGCTGACGAGCACCGTCTCGTCGCGGGCCGTGCCGGAGTAGGGACGCGCTGGCTGGAGGCGGGGGGTCCCGCGCGGGAGGCTCATGTCGATGATATGCCGGCCGCGCGGGATTCCTTACATCATCCCCCGGCGGCTCCCTATCGACGAGCCGGGTGTGACCGGCGGCACGCCTGCCCTCAGCCCCTCGCCACGCGGTAGCTCGTCCGCTCCGCCCGCTCCTTGATCCCCCGCAGCATCTCCGCCTGCATGATGAAGTGCGCGGGCTCGAAGACGAACACGCTCACCGGGCCGAGCACCAGTCCCATCACGCTCGGTTTCCCCTCACCTCTCGTGCGGATGATCAGCCGCGTCGTCCCCGAGTCGACGGGCTGCAGCACGAACGCGCCCCAGTTCTCGAGAACGAGCGCGCGGTTCGGGACGACGCTCGTCACGCGCCAGCCGAAGCGGTCGGCGCCGAGATAGCCCGGCTGCGTCGCGTAGATCGTGTCGCCCGCCTGAAGCTGCTGCCATTCCGGATGGATGCGATCGGCGTTCGTCACCTTGTCGCCGATCATCCGCTCGAGCCACGAGTAGCTGTAGAAGCCGCCGCGGTCCTGGCCGAGCTGGACGAGCCAGGGCCAGACCGAGTCCGCGGGCGCGCGGATCGTGATCGCATGGTCCACCCGGTAGCGCGCGGTGATCGACGGATCGTCGCCCGGGAGCGTCATCAGGCGCTCGTCGCGCGTCGTCCCCCAGCGCAGGTACAGCGGGCGGACGACGACGACCGCGGCCGCGTAGACCAGAAAGAGCGTCGCGATCGCCCAACCCGCGCGATGCGCCCACGGATGCGGCAGCCCGCGCACGCCCACCGCCTCGACCACGGCAATGTCCTCGTCGATGAACGCCTGCGCCCCCTCGAAGACGACGAGCAGCAGGACCAGATCGAAGACGCTGCCGAGGAGCCCGAGCGGGTGCAGATAGGTGAGGAAGAGGACGATCGACGCGATCGTCGCGACGACCATCGTCTGCTTCCACCAGCGCCGGAGGAGGGGCACGCGAAGGGTCCCGAAGCCGGCGGCGAGGTAGCCGAGCATCGCGACCCCCCACATCACGGTGACGAGCCAGACGGGGCCCTCGGCGGCGAGCCAGACGCCGGACGCGGCGTGCGCCAGCGCGTGCAGGATGACGAGTGTGCCGAGCAGGACGCGCTTCATGTGCCCCTCGCGGTGTGCGTGATCGCCCGCGCTTCGCACGCGGTTTTCACAAGTTGCTGACCTTCGGCGAGCGGGTCTGTCGGCGATCCCCAACGTGCGGCGGGAATGTTCCCCTACAGACGCAGGGGACGTGGACCTTCACCCTTCGGGAAACCACAGGACGGTTCGCATGGATCGCAGATTCGTCGCCGCGGGCGCACTGGCGCTGGCCGCGGGCTGCGGGCACTTCCGGAGCAGTCCCGTTCCCCTGCACGGCGACCACGAGGTGATCTCCTCCCTCGCCGGGAAGTG
>DASVXU010000111.1:0-3491 GCA_036392515.1 Gemmatimonadaceae bacterium
GGCCGCCGGAGTTCCGCACGGGCCCTTTCGACGAGGAGGCTGGACGCGCCGCCGTGAGGCTCGTCGAAGAGCGCGTGCGCGCCGGCCTGCCGCCGCGGTCGGTCGTGTCGGTCACCGGGCTTCCCGTAACGCCGCGCGTCGAGGCGATGCGCGAGCGCGGCGTGCTGAAGCGCCTGCCGATGTTCAGCGACATCGTCCCCGACGGAGTGCGCTGGCCCGACGGCACCGTCGTGCGCGCCGACGTCATCCTCTGGTGCACCGGATTTCGCAGCGCGCTCGACCATCTCGCGCCGCTCGATCTGCGCGGGCCCGACGGCGGCATCGTCATGACGGGCCGGCTCGCCACGCAGGTGGCGAAGGATCCGCGCATCCACCTCGTCGGGTACGGGCCCTCGGCGTCCACGATCGGAGCGAACCGCGCGGGCAACGCGGCGGCAACCGAGCTGATGACGTTCCTCGGGCTGCTCGAGCGTTAGGCGACTCGCGCGCGGACACCGCGCGGTTGCTCACACGTGCGCGTGCCGCTCCATCTCCCGCCTGATGGCCGCCTCTTCCGCCTCGCCGCCCTCGCGCGACGCGAACGAGTACGCCACCGCGTGCGACGCGAGCCCCATCCCCCAGCCGAAGAGCGGCCAGTAGAACCACCAGTGCCCCGGCGTCGCGAAGACGTTCAGCAGGAACAGCATCGCGTTCACGACGAGATAGATCGACGCGTGGATGTACAGCTCGCGCCGGGCGCGAACTCGCGCCTTCGCGCGCTCGTATTCGCGGTCGTCTGCCATGGATCCCTCCGATGGGCGGTCGATGCCTCAGCGACTTCACCATCGACCGCCGCCGGCGAAGGCGCCGTCGGGAGGTTCGCGTACGCTACGCCAGGAATCCCGTACCCTGGGTGCCGGGCCCACGATATGCGGTCGCGTCACGGCACACTCGCAACGCGGAGGAGCAGCCATGAAAGGCCTCACCGGCAAAGTCGCCATCGTCACCGGTGGCGGCTCGGGGCTCGGCGAAGCGATCGGGAAGCGGCTCGCCGCCGAGGGCGTGAAGGTCATCCTCTCCGACATCAAGCTCGAGGGGGCCGAGCGCGTGGCGCGCGAGATCACGAACGCGGGCGGGATCGCGACCGCCGTGCAGCAGGACACCGCGCGCCCAGAGGACAGCGAGCGCGTCGTCGCCGACGCGGTCGACATCTACGGCGCGCTGCACTACGCCGTCAACAATGCCGGCATCGGCGGCCGGCAGGCGCCGGCGGGCGACGTGGACATCGAGGACTGGCGACGCGTCATCGACATCAACCTCAACGGCGTGTTGTACGGGATGCGCTACCAGATCCCGGCAATGCTGAAGCCCGGCGCGCGCGGCTGCGCGATCGTCAACATGGCGTCCATCCACGGGATGGTCGCGGCGATCGGCAACGGCGCCTATACGGCGGCGAAGCACGGCGTCGTCGGGCTGACGAAGAACGCGGCCGCCGAATACGGACCGCAGGGGCTTCGCGTCAACTGCATCGGGCCCGCGTACATCGAGACGCCGCTGCTCGCGGGCCTTCCACCCGAGCACAAGTCGGCGCTCGTCGCGAAGCACCCGCTCGGCCGGCTCGGCAAGCCGGACGAAGTCGCGCCGCTCGTGTGCTTCCTTCTCTCCGACGAGGCGTCGTTCATGACCGGGGGGTACTATCTCATCGACGGCGGCTACACAGCGGTCTGACGCGCGACACCCGACGTGCTCGAAGGAGCTTCGATGACGACGATTCCCGAATCCACCGAACGCCAGCGCGCGAGCGAGGTACGCGCCGTCGCGCCGCTGTCCGAGCTCGAGGCGACGCGCATCGACGCGTACTGGCGCGCCGCGAACTACCTCTCGGTGGGGCAGATCTACCTCCTCGACAATCCGCTCCTGCGCCGGCCGCTCACCCTCGCCGACGTCAAGCCGCGTCTCCTCGGCCACTGGGGCACGACGCCGGGACTGAACTTCGTCTACGCGCACATGAATCGCGTCATCAAACGCGATGACATCGACGCGATCTTCGTCACGGGGCCGGGGCACGGAGGCCCGGGGATCGTCGCCAACACGTATCTCGAGGGCACCTACAGCGAGCTCTATCCCGACGTCACGCGCGACATCGACGGGCTGCGGAAGCTCTGCAGGCAATTCTCCTTTCCGGGCGGGATCCCGAGCCACGCCTCGCCGGAGACGCCGGGCTCGATCAACGAGGGCGGGGAGCTCGGCTACTCGCTGCTTCATGCGTACGGCGCGGCGTTCGACAACCCGGAGCTGCTCGTCTGCTGCGTCATCGTCGACGGCGAGGCGGAGACGGGCGCGCTCGCGACGAGCTGGCACTCGAACAAGTTCCTGAATCCGGTTCACGACGGCGCCGTGCTGCCGATCCTGCACCTCAACGGCTACAAGATCGCCGGTCCGACGGTGCTCGCGCGCATCCCCCGGTCCGAGCTCGCGGAGCTGCTGCGCGGGTACGGCTACGAGCCGCATTTCGTGCAGGGCGACGAGCCGATGGCGATGCACCAGCTCATGGCGGGAACGCTCGACATCGTCCTCGAGAAGATCCGCGGCATCCAGCGCGACGCGCGCGCGCATGGCTTCACCGCGCGCCCCACGTGGCCGATGCTCGTCCTCGACTCGCCAAAGGGTTGGACGGGCCCGCGCACCGTCGATGGGCAGCAGGTCGAGGGCACCTTCCGCTCGCATCAGGTTCCCCTAGCCGGGCTCGCGAGCAACCCGGCGCATCTGCGGATGCTCGAGGAATGGCTCCGCAGCTACCGGCCCGACGAGCTCTTCGACGCCGAGGGCCGGCTCGTCGCGGAGCTGGCGGAACTCGCGCCGGAGGGGACGCGGCGGATGGGAGCGAACCCGCACGCGAACGGCGGGCTGCTCCTGAAGGATCTCGAGCTTCCGGACTTTCGTGACTACGCGGTGAAGGTCGAGCGGCCCGGCGGCGGCGACGCCGAGTCCACACGGGTGATGGGTCGCATGCTGCGCGACGTCCTCGCGCTCAACGAGAAGCCGCGGAACTTCCGCATCATGGGTCCCGACGAGACGAGCTCCAACCGGCTCGACGCGGTCTTCGAGGTCACCGCGCGCGAGTCGGTCGCCGAGATTCTGCCGGGCGACGACCACGTCTCACCGGACGGGCGCGTGATGGAGATGCTGAGCGAGCATGCGTGCCAGGGGTGGCTGGAGGGCTATCTGCTCACCGGGCGGCACGGGCTCTTCTCCTGCTACGAGGCGTTCATCCACATCGTCGACTCGATGTTCAACCAGCACGCGAAGTGGCTCAAGACGACGCGCCACATCCCGTGGCGCGCGCCGATCGCGTCGCTGAACTACCTGCTCACGTCGCACGTCTGGCGGCAGGACCACAACGGCGCGAGCCATCAGGATCCCGGCTTCCTCGATCACGTCGTCAACAAGAAGGCCGAGGTCATCCGCGTCTACCTGCCCCCCGACGCCAACACGCTCCTGTCGGTGACCGA
>DASVXU010000112.1:0-22617 GCA_036392515.1 Gemmatimonadaceae bacterium
GCGGCGCGGCCGAGCTGGTTGCGGGCGAGGCGGATGATCGCGTCGCGGTCGGCGGGGGTGAAGGGGTTCCAGAGCCCGCCGCGCTCGTCGTAGGTCTTCATGTCGGTGACGTCCACCGAGAGAATCTCCGCCTTCGGCAGCGTCAGCGCGATCGTCTTCGTCGTCTCGTCGATGTCGACCTGCGAGCCGCGCTCGAGGTTGACCCCGGCGTCGATCCGTCCCGTGACGACGACGAGCGACCGCTTCGTCGAGCCGTACCAGGTGTTCTCGTAGGTGACGACGTCGCGCACCATCGTCTCGCTCGTCACCAGCCGCGCCACCGCGCGCATCCGCTCGATCACCACCGACTGCGTGATCGTCGTCCGCTCGTGCGGGCCGAGCTGCGCCTTCAGCGCGTCCGTCTGCCGCCGCACCGCGATCATCGTCGCGCCGAGCAGCAGGAACAGCACGACGGCGACGGCGGCGAGGCGGCGGTACGGCATCACTTCCCGCGTCCGAACAGGTCGCGGAAGACGTCGGCGATCGTCGTCGTCTTGTAGTCGCGGAACTCCCCCGCGTCGAAGAAGGCGCCGCCGCAGGTCGGGCACTGGTCGTAGTGGATGTGCGGCTGGCCGAGCGCGCTCATGCGCGTCATCCGCTGCCCGTCGATCGGGCAGAGCACCGGCTCGTGCTTGTCGTACTTCCGTCCCACCCCCGAGCTCCCGATGTCGAGCGCCTTCGCCGACTTCGGCGCGATGTCCTGATGCTCGAGCAGATCGAACCACATCCCGCGGCAGAACGTGCAGCGGTCCACCGTGGCCTCCGGCGTCCGCACTTTCTCCATGTTCGACGAGCACTTCGGGCACTTCATGGGCTGCTCCGTGAGCGACCCTCGGATTCTAGTAGAGACTCGAAGGGTGGGCGAGTGACCGATCGCACGGCGGATCTGATGCGGGGCGTCGGGAACCTCCGATGCGGGAACTCGGGAAGGAGCGATGCGAGGTGGCGGCGCGGAGCGCCGCGATACTGCGATCCGAGATGCGGGCTACGGGAAACACCCAATGATACGTGACTGGCCGAGCGCGGGCCGCCTGCGGCGCTGCGCTCGGCCCAACCCGCATCATGGTGTGCCCCGCATCCGGCATCCGGCATCCGGCATCCCGCATCCCGCATCGCGGTCTCGCGGCCGCGCGAAGCGCGCCGCCCCCCCGCATCGCTGGTTCTCGTGTTCCCGCATCCCCCCCCGCATCCGCTAGATTTCCGGCTCTCGCATCATCTCACGCCGGAGCTCCTCTCAGTGCCCTCCTCCGCCCCCGCTTCGCCTCGCATCCGGATGACGTCCTCGACGTCCTCCATCGATCAGCTCTGCATCGACACGATTCGCACCCTGTCGATGGACGCGGTGCAGAAGGCCGACTCCGGCCATCCGGGCACTCCGATGGCCCTCGCCCCGCTGGCGTACGCGCTCTTCACGAAACACATGCGCCATAACCCGGCCGATCCGCACTGGGCGAACCGCGACCGCTTCGTGCTGTCCTGCGGCCATGCGTCGATGCTGCTTTACAGCAGCCTCTTTCTCACCGGCTACGATCTCACCCTCGACGACCTGAAGCAGTTCCGGCAGTGGGAGAGCCGCACGCCTGGTCATCCGGAGTACGGCTACACCCCCGGCGTCGAGACCACGACCGGCCCACTCGGCCAGGGCGTCGGCAACGCGATCGGGATGGCGGTCGCCGAGGCGCACCTCGCGGCGCGCTTCAACCGCGAGGGACACGACGTCGTCGACCACTACACGTACTTCATCTGCAGCGACGGCGACCTGATGGAGGGCGTGTCGCACGAGGCCGCGTCCTTCGCCGGTCACTTCCGCCTCGGGAAGCTCATCGGCTTCTACGACGACAACCGCATCACCATCGACGGCTCGACCGACCTCACCTTCACCGACGACACCGGCAAGCGCTTCGAGGCCTACGGCTGGCACGTGCTGCACCTCGACGACGTCAACGACCTCGAGGCGATCGACACCGTGATCGCCGAGGCGAAGGCGGTCACCGATCGGCCGACGCTCGTCGTCACGCGCACGCACATCGGCTACGGCAGCCCGAACCGCGTCGACACCGCGAAGGCGCACGGCGAGCCGTTAGGCGTCGAGGAGGTGAAGCTTGCCAAGCAGAACCTCGGCTGGCCCTCGCTCGAGCCCTTCTTCATCCCCGACGGAGTGCTCGAGCACACCCGCCAGACGCGCGAGAAGGGGAAGGCGCTGCAGGCCGCGTGGGAGAAGTCCTTCGCCGCGTACCGCTCGGCGTTCCCGAAGGAGGCCGCGGAGCTCGACCGCCGGCTCTCGGGCAAGCTTCCCGACGGATGGGAGAAGGCGCTGCCGAGCTTCACCGCCGAGAACGGCGCGGTGGCGAGCCGCGCCGCGTCGGGGATCGTGCTCAATGCGCTCGCCGGCGTCATCCCCGAGCTGATGGGCGGCTCCGCCGACCTCGCGCCCTCGAACAACACCCTGCTCAAGAACGTCGACACCTTCACGCCGGAGACGCCGCAGGGGCGCAACATGCACTTCGGCATCCGCGAGCACGGGATGGGGTCGATCATGAACGGGATGTCGCTGCACGGCGGCGTGATCCCGTACGGCGGGACGTTCCTCGTCTTCTCGGACTACATGCGGCCGCCGATCCGGCTCGCCGCGTTCATGCACCGCCGCGTCGTCTACGTCTACACGCACGACTCCATCGGACTCGGCGAGGACGGGCCGACGCACCAGCCGATCGAGCAGCTCACCGCGCTGCGCTGCATCCCGCGGATGACGACCATCCGTCCCGCCGACGCGGGAGAGACCGTCGAGGCGTGGCGCGCCGCGCTGCTCAACGACGAGGGCCCGACTGCGCTGGTGCTCACGCGCCAGAAGCTCGGCTTCATCGACCGCGCGAAGTACGGCGCGGCGAGCGGAGTGCTGAAGGGCGCCTACGTCCTCGGCGACGCGCCTGACGGCAAGCCGCGCGTGGTGCTGATGTCGAGCGGAAGCGAGGTCGCCCTCGCGCTCGCCGCCTACGAGAAGCTCAACGCGGCCGGCATCGCCGCGCGCGTCGTGAGCATGCCGAGCCACGAGATCTTCGCGCGCCAGCCGCAGGGCTACCGCGACAGCGTCCTGCTTCCCGGCGTGAAGAAGGTCGCGATCGAGGCCGCGCACCCGATGTCCTGGTACCGCTGGGTCGGCGGCGACGGCGAGATCATCGGCATCGACCGCTTCGGCGCCTCGGCGCCGTACCAGACCATCTATTCGGAGCTCGGCCTGACGGTCGACAAGCTGGTCGAAACGGCGCGGAGGCTCGTCGGCTAGGGGGGAGCCCGGGCACGAACTCTGCCCTTTCACGGGACCATTCCCGGCGCGCCGTGCGCCCTGATCGTCACCGTGAACCCCGGAGTCGCACCATGGCAGTCGACGACATGACCAAGCTGTTCAAGCACGAGCTTGGGGACCTGCTGTTCGCCGAGAAGACCTTTCTCAAGGGGCTCAAGGCGATGGCGAAGGAGACGAGCGATCCGACGATGAAGCAGCGGATCCTCGAGCACGCCGACGAGACCGAGGGACATATCGAGACGCTCGGCCGCGCCTTCGAGGCGGCGGGTCTCAAGGCGCGGGCGACGAAGTGCGACGCCGCGCTCGGTCTCAAGGAGGAGCACGACTCGTTCAAGGAAGAGGAGGAGCCGACCCCCGAGATGCTCGAGGCGTTCAACCTCGGTTCCGGACTCCGCGTCGAGCACTACGAGATCGCCGGCTACCGCAGCGCGATCACCCTCGCCAAGGCGCTCGGCTTCGACGAGTCCGCGTCCCTCCTCGCCCAGAACCTCGCGCAGGAGGAGGCGATGGCGAAGTTCCTCGAGGCGAACGCCGCGGGCGCGCTCTCGAAGATCCAGACCATCGAGCAGGAGTCGGAGATGGAAGCCGCCGTCGAGCCCGAGGTGTCGTCGCGCTCGAAGAGCCGGTCGAAGTCGTCGAGCCGCACGTCGAGCGAAGCGCGCGCCTGAACGACAGGGGTCGGGGGTCGGGGGTCGGCGCCGACGGCTGACCCCCGACCCCCGACCCCGTTTACGGACGAGGAAACACTTACGCTTTCCCGGCGTACTCGTCTGTAATGATCATGTCGTCGAACGTCTCGACCCTGCTCGTGCAGGGCATCGGCGCGCTGTTCATCGCCGTCGTCTTCGCGCACTTCCAGCGCGCCTTCCATCACGGTTATCTGCGGCACTGGACGCATTCATGGTTCGCTGCTGCCGTGATGCTGGCTTCAGCGGCCGCGCGAAGCGTCATCCGCGAGACGGGCCAGCCGACCGGGGTCATCTACTTCACCCTCGGCGTCGTCGCGACGGTCGCGGCCCTGCTGCGGCTCGCCTGGCTCCTCTTCGGGGCCTGGGAACTCACCGCGGAGGGGACGGTCTCCCGCGTCCGGGCGCGACAGCTCATCGGCGCCGCGATCGTGCTCGGCGCGCTCAGCCCCCTCCTCCCGCTGATCTTCGGCCAGGGGATGCTGGACGTCAGTACCGGCGCCCCCGCGCTTGTGCGCACGATCATCCGCGCCGGCCTGAGCGGGGTCGCCTTCGCCGCGGCCGCGCTGCTCGTCCTCCGCGCGCGCCCCTGGGACGCGGGGCTCGGCCACCGGCTGGTCGGCATCGCCTTCCTGCTCTACGGGCTCGAGCAGACCCAGTACGTCGGCATCGCCGTCTGGACGTGGGCGACGGGACACACCGTCGGCTACCAGCCGCTGCTCAACATCGTCGACTTCCTGCTCCAGTTCTTCATGGCGTTAGGCATGGTGATCTGGCTGCTCGAGGACGAGCGCCGCTCGGCGGTGGACGCCGCGACGCAGATCGAGCACCTCGCCTATCACGACGCCCTCACTGGCCTCCCCAACCGCCAGCTCTTCCTCGACCGGCTGGACGTCGCCATCGCGAGCGCCCACCGGAGCGGCGGGCAGCTCGGCGTCTTCTTCCTCGACCTCGACCGCTTCAAGCTGATCAACGACTCGCTCGGCCACTCCGTCGGCGACAAGCTGCTCCAGGTCGTGTCGCGCCGCATGCGCGCCCTGCTCCGCGACGACGACACCGTGACGCGGCTCGGTGGCGACGAGTTCACGATCCTCGTGCCCGCCGTCGAGCACGTGGACGACGCGACCGCCGTCGCCCGCCGCGTGCGCGAGTCGCTCAAGCTCCCGATCGTCATCGACGGCCGCGAGCTCTTCGTCTCGGCGAGCATCGGGATCAGCCTCTACCCGAACGACGGCGACGACGCGGAGACGCTGCTCCGCAACGCCGACACGGCGATGTACCGCGCCAAGAACCAGGGGCGCGACACCATCCAGCTCTACGCGCCGGCGATGAACGCGCGGGCCCTCGAGCAGCTCACCCTCGAGAACCGGCTCCGCCGCGCGCTGCCTAACGGCGAGCTCGAGCTCTTCTACCAGCCCATCGTCGCCATGCAGACGCGGCGCGTCTCGGCGATGGAAACGGTGCTCCGCTGGCGCCACCCCGAGCTCGGCCTCCTCTCCCCCGACTCCTTCATCGCTCTCGCCGAGACGACGGGACTGATCGTGCCGATCGGGGAATGGGTGCTCCGCACCGCCTGCCGCCAGCTCCGTCAGTGGCAGGAGGCGGGGCTCCCCGAGCTGCGCGCGTCGGTGAACCTCTCGGTGCGCCAGCTCCAGCAGCCGGACTTCGTCCCCCTCGTCTCGGAGATCCTCGGCGAGACCGGCATCACCTCCGAGACGCTCGAGCTCGAGCTGACGGAGAGCATGGCGATGCAGAGCGACGGCGACACGCTCGGCAAGCTGCGCGAGCTGAAGCGGCTCGGCGTCCGCATCTCGATCGACGACTTCGGGACGGGCTACTCGTCGCTGAGCGCGCTGCGCCTCTTTCCCGCCGACTCGCTCAAGATCGACCGCTCCTTCGTCGGCGACATCGTCAGCGACCCGGATGACGCGGCGATCGCCGAAGCGGTCATCGCCCTCGCCCGCTCGCTCAAGCTCCACGTCATCGCCGAGGGCGTCGAGACGCGCGAGCAGCTCGAGTTCCTCCGCGAGCACCAGTGCGACTACTGGCAGGGCTACCTCTTCTGCCAGCCCCGCCCCGCCTCCGCCTGCAGCGCGATGCTCTCGCGCGAAGTGATGGTGCGGCAGTCTTTGGGACTGATCAACCCAGTGCGGTGACTGCCATAGGGCACGAGGCTAGTGTCATGACTTCTGAGCCATGAGCCATGTGGCAGGACTGCCATGTGGCACTTCTGCCACCCGTCTCATGTCGCGGCAGTCATGACACTAGCCTCGTGCCTAATGGCCCTTGAAGATCTGTCCCAGCAGCCCGCCTAACTGCGGCGCCTGACGCTGGGCCTGCTGCTGGGCGTGCTGCGCCTCGTCCTGCAGCACCGTGCCCACCGGCTGGGCGGTCCCCTGCTGCTGCGCCTGCGCGTGCTTGCGCGCGAGCACGCCCAGCACGATCGGCGCGAGGATCATGAGCAGCTTGCGCGTGCGCTCCGGGTCGAGCCCGCTCGCCTGCGAGACCCCGTGCTGCACCGGCTGCTGGTGCTGGCCGAGGATGTTGCCGAGCAGTCCACCGCCATCGGCGGGCGCGCCGGCGCCGAGCAGCGTGCCGAGGTTGCCGAGCACTCCGCCGTGCGAGGTGAGCGACTGCTGGATCGCGTCGGCCCCACCGGGCTGTGCCGCGGTGTTCGCCATCCCGCCCACCATCATCGGCAGCGCGGCCGAGATCGCATTCTGCGTCGTCGCCGGATCGGTGCCGAGCTGCTGGCTGATCTGCGCGATCTCGTTCTGCCCGAGGTGCTGCTGCACCATGTCGAGAATCGATGCCACCAAGACCTCCCTGGAAGGTGACTAACGGTTCGTGGGAACCATCTGTAGTCGTCAGGCGTCGGGGAAGAATCGGGCCATGCGTAGCGCGACACGTCGTCGATCGTCCAGTTCCTGAACAGCTGCGCGTCGTCTATGTATTAAGCCATCCGGCCACCGCTCACCGTTCGGCGTGTGCCGGCAATCACCACATCACCAGAGGATCAGATCATGACGAAGCGAATCATGTTGGGCGTCGCCGCTGCCGCACTCTCTCTCGCCGCGGCCAGACCGGCGCACGCGCAGGCTCACATCGGCGTCTCGGCGGGCGCCAGCTTCCCGACGGGTGATTTCGGGAACGCGGTGAGCAGCGGCTACAACATCAACGGCATCATCGGCGTCTCGATGCCGATGTCGCCGATCGCGTTCCGCGGTGAGGTGGGCTGGAACAGCTTCGATTTCAAGGGCGGCGGGAACGACAAGACGCGCGTCCTCAACGGCACGGCCAACATCGTCCTCCAGCCCTCGACCATGATGCCCGCGAAGCCGTACGTCATCGGCGGCGTCGGCGCGTACAACGTCAAGGTCTCCGGCAGCACGGTGAACGCGCTGCTCGGGGGCTCGCAGTCGGACACGAAGGTCGGCTTCAACGCCGGCGTCGGCCTCAAGTTCGGGCTCGGCGACCTCGCGACCTTCCTCGAGGCGCGCTACGTCACGATCAACGCCGAGGGCGGCTCGCTGAACTACATCCCGGTGAGCTTCGGCATCACCTTCTGATCGGTTCCCGATCGGAAGTGCGGTGATGACGCGCCGCGTGGAGAGACTATCCACGCGGCGCGTCGCGCATTTATCGTGAGGGATGCATCGCGTGCTCCCTTCGCGCGTCGTCCTCGCCGTCGCCGCCATCGCGTCGCTCGCGATGGTCGCCGGCTGTCGCCCGGATAGTCGCGTCGCGGGAAGCGCCGCCGGTGGGCTCGCGCCGCGCGTCGCGATCGACGAGATCATGGTCGATCCGCGCATGGCGAGCGACGCCGACGGCGAGTGGTTCGAGGTCGTGAACCAGGGGACGGCGCCGGTCTCTCTCCGGGGCTGGACGATCCGGTCGGGGAGCGACGCGCCACGGCGCATCGACGCCGACGTCTCCATCCCGGCCGGCGGCTACGCCGTGCTCGCGAGCAACGCCGACGCGGCGCGCAACGGCGGCCTCCGCGCGACCTGGAGCTACGGCCGCGGGATCCGGCTCGGCAACGCCGACGACTGGGTGAGCCTGCACGACACCCGCGGCGCGCTCGTGGACTCCGTCGCCTGGCGCAACGCGACGGCGGGCGCTTCGTGGGAGCTCGACGATCCCGCCCGGCCGCACGCGATGGTCGCCGCGCCGCGCTGGCGCCGCGCGACCGTCCGCTACGGCGCGGGCGACCTCGGCACCCCGGGCGCGCCTAACGGCAGCGTCGCGCCGACGCCGGCCGGCCGCTCTGCCGCGTCGGCGAGCGCCGCGGCGAAGGCGCCGGCGACCCAGCCGACCGCTCCCGCGCCGGAAGCATCGGAACCCGTCTCGCCGACGGAGCTCGTCGTGCGCGTGCTCGACGTCGGGCAGGGCGACGCGACGTACATCCAGAACGGCGCGAGCAGGGTGATCGTCGACGGCGGGCCGGACACGCTGCGCTTCGGGCGGCTGCTCGACTCGCTCGGGCTGAACGGGACGACCATCGACGTGGTCGTGCTCACGCACCAGCACTACGACCATCACGCCGGGCTGCGCGAGCTCTTCCGGTCGTCGCGCCGCATCACCGTCCGCTACTTCTTCGAGAACGAGGATCCGTACCCGAACGCGGGGCTGGACCAGCTCCGCGACTCGGTCGCGGCGCGCGTCGAGCGCGGCGAGACGATCGCCCGCGACACCGACGATCCCTGCGGCGACGGTCGCGCGATCTGCACGATCACGATGCGCGGCGGCGCGAAGCTCCACGTCATGCGGCCGAAGCCGAGCGCGACGTCGCCTAACGACCGCTCGGTGCCCATCAAGCTCGTCGGCCCCGACTCGGCCTCCTTCACGATGTGGCTCGCCGGCGACGCCGAGCACGAGGAGATCGACTGGTTCCGCCAGGCGGGCTACGCGAACGTCCCCGGGATGCGCGTCACCGTGCTGAAGGGGGACCATCACGGGAGCTGCAACGGCGTGAGCAGCTGGTACCTGCAGGCGACGAAGCCCGAGTGGGTGACGTTCTCGGTCGGCGCGCGGAACACCTACGGCCACGCGCACGATCAGGCGAAGCGGCTCTACGCGCGGTTCGGGGTCCCGTGGTACCGCACCGATCGCAACGGAACGATCGAGTTCCGCTCGCCCGGCACGCGCGGCGGCGGCTACACGGTCAGCGTGCGGAAGGGCGAACGCTCGATGAGCGGGAGCAGCGACCGGGTATCGACACAGCCGGGGTGTGATCCGATGCCGTGACGGCGGGGGTCAGGGGCCAGGCGCAAGGAACGGCGTCAACGCAGTCCCTCACGCCTGGCCCCTGACCCCCGCAGTTCACAGCGCGATGTCGCCCCCTGGATCCTTCCCCGACCGCGGGCTTCTCGCCCGCTTCGGTGTCTTTGCCGCGTCGGTCGCCGGGCGGTCGATGCGCACCGTGATCGTGACTTCGCCGTCGGAGCCCGACGTCAGCGCCGCGGAGAGGACGTCGCCCTCGCGCGCGCTCGCGGGGACGAGCCAGCGCGGGATCTCGTACACGTGATCGCCGTCCTCCTCGACGGCGGCGGTGCCTTCCTCGAGCTGGTCGATCGCCCAGCGGTGGGTCTCGCCGGAGCCGGTGCCCGTCTGGTCGCGCTGCTTCGCCATGCGTCTTCCTCGCGCCCAGGCGGGCGCTCGACGTTAGGCAGGCGGTGACGCGGCGCTCAGCGCGCGTCGGCGGGGATGCGCTGCTCCACGTGGGCGATGAGCGCGTCGACCACCGGGTGGTGACGGAGCCCGCGCGCGTGGCGCAGATGGCCCCACGCCTGCGCCGGCTCCCCGCAGCGGATCGCCATATCGGCGAGCTGGCACTCCATGATGCTGCGATCGTTCTCGGTACGGAAGCGCCAGCGCCGCGCCTGCAGCAGGTGGTCGCGCGCCGGCGGGATCCGTCCCTCGATCACCAGCGCGACACCTTGCAGCCAGTGGTAGTACGCCCGCCAGCGCCGGCTCAACAGCCGCGGCCAGCGCACGCGCCGCACGTGGTCTCGCATGCGCTCGACGTTTCCCAGCCGGTACGCCGCCAGCGCGAGCCAGAGACTCCCGACGCGGAAGTATCCCCACACGATGAACGACGCGACCAGCATCACCACCGCCGCGTCCGCGATTCGCCCATGGCTCAACGACGCGACGCCGAGCAGCAGCGCGAGCGCGATGAAGAGGAGGCGGAATCGAGGAGTGAGCATGATGTCGAGAAAGTTGACGCTATGGTCGAGCTCGCCGTGTCGCCTGTGAGACGGCTTCCCCATTCGTCGCGTCACCGCCTCGCGCGCGCATGCATCGCGAGCATGAAGTTGCGATGAATTTTCGTTGCTCCACACGCGCGGATGCGTCAGCCGGCGCACTGTCGTGGAAATCGACAACGGTCGCGAGTTTGTGATCGAGGGTGGAGCGTTAGGCAGGTCGCGCCGTGCGCTCGGCCTCGTGCGACGGGGTGGATCTCTGCCTTTCGCAGGGAGGTGAGGAGGCGGGGAGAACGACTCGGGGAGGCTCTCTCTTTCCTTCTTGTCGGTTTCTTCGCGGCGGTTGTCGGCGCAAGCCCTGAACTGCGGGCCAAGGGAATCACCGAGCACCCCGAGAGTGGATCGCGGTCCTGCAAGGTCGTGACGATTCTCCCCGGTTGTTCTCCCCGCCTCCCATTCTCCCTGCGACCGGGAGAGTTCCCGACCGTCCACCGAGGCCCAGCGCACGGCGGCAGAAAGCCCGCGCGCCCGGACGGCCACCGCCGCCACGGCATGCGCTCTGCCTCGCTAGTCGGCCTCACGTTTCTCGCCGAGGCTCCGATGCGCAGCGACAGTGGCTTCACGCAGTCGATCTGGATGGACACCGCCGAGGTGCCGGAATTCCCCGCGCTGATGGAGGACGCGACCGCGGACGTCTGCGTCGTCGGCGCGGGGATCGCCGGGATGATGACCGCGTATCATCTCACCCGCGAGGGAAAGCGCGTCCTCGTCATCGACGACGGGCCGGTCGCCGGTGGGGAGACGGGGCGCACCACCGCGCATCTCTCGAACGCCTTCGACGACCGCTACTACAACATCGAGAAGATGTTCGACGAGCGCACCGCGCGGCTCGTCGCGTCGAGCCATACGCGTGCGATCGACGATCTCGAGCAGATCGCGCGCGACGAGGGGATCGACTGCGACTTCCGGCGGCTCGACGGCTGGCTGTTCATGGGCGACGAGGATCGCCGGCGTGATCCCCAGCTGCTCGACCGCGAGCTCGAGGCGGCACGGCGCGCCGGCATCACCGTCCACCACGCGGCGCACCCGCCGATCCCCGGCCGCGACGTCGGACCGGCGATCCGCTTCGCCGCCCAGGCACAGTTCCACCCGGTGCGCTTCCTCGCCGGGCTCGCGAACGCCATCGTCCGCCGCGGTGGCCGCATCCACACCCGCACGCACGCCAAGGGGATCGAGGGCACCGAGCAGGGCGCGAAGGTGCAGACCTCGGACGGTCACACCATCCGCTGCGACGCGGTGTGCGTCTGCACCAATTCGCCGATCAGCGACTACGTCGTCACGCACGTCAAGCAGGCCCCGTATCGCACCTTCGTCATCGCCGCGCGGATCGCCGGCGACGCGATCGAGCCCGGCCTCTACTGGGACACTCCCGATCCGTACCACTATGTCCGCCTGATGAAGGGCGACGGCAGCGCCGAGGACTTCCTGATCGTCGGCGGCGAGGACCACAAGACGGGGCAGGAGGACGACGCCGAGGAGCGCTTCCGCTGCCTCGAGGAATGGACGCGCGAGCGCTTCCCGATGATCGGCGAGGTCGCCTACCGATGGTCGGGGCAGGTGATGGAGCCGGCCGACTATCTCGCCTTCATCGGCCCGAACCCCGACGGCACGCCTAACGTGTACATCGCGACCGGCGACTCGGGGAACGGGATGACGCACGGCCCCATCGCCGGGATGCTGCTCACCGATCTCGTGCTCGGCCGCCGCAACGACTGGGCGGAGATCTACGACCCGAAGCGCGTCTCCCTGCGCAGCACGCCGACGCTGATCGAGGAGAACCTCAACGTCGCCAAGCAGTACCGCGACTGGGTGCGCCCCGGCGAGACCGACGACGTCGCCAACATCCCCCCCGGCGAGGGCGCGGTGGTGCGGCGCGGCGTGCATCGCGTCGCCGCCTATCGCGACGAGGAGGGGAACATCCACGAGCGCTCGGCCACGTGCACGCACCTGCGCTGCGTCGTGCACTGGAACTCGACCGAGAAGTCGTGGGACTGCCCCTGCCACGGCTCGCGCTTCGACGCCTACGGCAACGTCGTCAACGGACCGGCGCTGATGGCGCTCGGCGCCCCCGAGCAGGACGAGAGCCGTCCGCGCGCCGCGCGCATCCCACCCGAGGCGACCGCGAGCTGAGTCGCGGCGCCGTCACACTTCACCTGGAGCATCCATCGATGGCGAACAACGCCGACTCCCCCGTCCCCCTCGGCTTCGGCTACGAGGTCCAGAAGGGCGACTCCCTGCGCAAGATCGCGAAGACAGTCTACGGCGACGAGTCGAAGTGGAAGCAGATCTGGGAGGCGAACAAGCAGCAGATCCCGAACCCGGATCTGATTCACCCGGGACAGCAGCTGTCGATGCCGCCGCGGGAGGCGACATCTTAGCACGGGACGTGGGATTCGACGGGGGACGCGCTGGAGCAATGAGGGAGGCGGGGACGACGAGGGACGTGGAATCGACGCGGGACGCGGGACGTGGAACCGACGGGGGATGACCGACCGGGAATCCGACCTCCCATGTCCCACGTCGTCCCCGGATCCCCAACTCGCTCCAGCGCGTCCCCCGTCGAATCCCACGTCGATGTTGATGTAACGCCGCCCGCGCCCCAACTTGGGGAATGGACTCCAGGACAATCGAGGTCCGCGACCTCGTCAAGCAGTACGGGGACTTCGTCGCCGTGCGCGGGCTCTCGTTTTCCGTCGCGCCGGGCGAGGTGCTCGGGCTGGTCGGGCCTAACGGCGCCGGGAAGACGAGCACCCTCCACTCCCTCTGCGGCATCATCCGGCCGACGAGCGGTGAGATCCGCGTCGACGGGCACGACATCGTCGCCGATCCGGTGCCCGCGAAGCGCGCGCTCGCCTTCGTCCCCGACGAGCCGCAGCTGTTCGAGTACCTCACCGTCGACGACCACCTCCGCTTCGTGGCGCGGCTCTACGGCGTCGCCGATGCGGCGGAGCGCATCGAGCCCCTGCTCCAGGAGCTCGAGCTCGCGGACAAGCGCACCGCGCTCCCCGCCGAGCTGTCGCGCGGGATGCGGCAGAAGCTGGCGATCGCCTGCGCCTTCCTTCACCAGCCGAAGGCCCTCCTCCTCGACGAGCCCCTCACGGGCCTCGATCCGTTGGGCATCCGCCGCATGAAGGCGGCGATCCTCCGCCGCGCCCACGCGGGGACGGCGGTGATCCTCAGCTCGCACCTCCTCCACCTCGTCGAGGAGCTCTGCACGCGGATCCTCATCATCCAGAACGGCCAGTGCATGGTGCTCGGCTCCATCGCCGAGATCGTCGCCAGCCGCCCGCAGCTCGCCGGGCGCGGACTCGAGGAGCTCTTCCTCGCCATCACCGGACAGGACACCCCCGACGCGTCGGGCGCCGGGATCGCCGGCCAGTGAGCGGCGCCGCGCCGTCACGCCCCGCGGGCACGGGCGCCCTCGCCGCGCTCACCTTCCTCGCCGCCCGCTCGGGACGCAACCGCATCCGCGTGCAGCTCTCGCGGCTGCGCAACGTGCGCTACGTACTCGGGCTGCTCTTCCTCATCGCGTACTTCGCGTTCGTCGTGCGCCCGCAGCGGCTCTATCGCTCGCCGCGCGCCCCCGCCGAGGTGCAGGCGCTGATCAGCGACAACATCCTGGCGCTCCTGTCGCTCGGGCTGATGGTGCTCGTCGTCTACTGGTGGACCTTCGGGACGAAGCTCACTCCGCTCGGGCTCTCGCGCGCGGAAGCGCGGATGCTCCTCCCGTCGCCGCTCTCGCGCGCGCAGCTCGTGCTCTACAAGCTGGCGCGGAGCCACTTCGCGACGCTGCTCAGCGCCGTCATCCTCGCCTTCGTCAGCCGGCGCGCGAGCAACGTGCTTCCCTTCCCGCTCCGCGTCGCGTCGTACTTCGTGCTGTTCGGCACCTTCCAGCTCCACCAGCTCGCGGCGACGCTGACGCGCACCGGCGGCCGCCCGATCGGCGAGCGGGTCGGTGCGCGCGCCTGGGCGATCGGAGGCGTGGTGGTCGCGCTGATCGTGCTCGCGGTGACGGTGAGCCTGGCTTCGGCGTGGCCGGACATCATGCTGGCGACGGAGCCGGACCACGTGCTGATGGCGCTGCGGGAGGCGCTGTACACCTTCCCCGCGCTGATCGTGATCGCGCCGGCGCGCGCCGTCGTCGCTCCGCTGGCTTCGCAGTCGCTCGCCGAATGGACCGGGGCGTTCCCGATCGCGGTCGCGATCTGGCTGATCCACATTCCGTGGATCCTCGCGACGCGGACTCCCTTCGAGGAAGCCGCGGTCGCCGCGGGCGAGCGGCGAGAGGCGATGCGGGCCGCGATCCGCGCCCAGCGCGCGGCCGGGCGCGGCGGGATCGGCGTCATCATCGCCGCGCGCGCCGCCGCGGGGAAGAAGACCTACGTCGCGCGGAAGACCTGGCTCCCCCTCGCGCCGACGGGGCGCGCATGGGTCGCGATCGTCTGGAAGAACTTCATCCCCACGCTCCGCCAGCTTCGCTGGGTCACGCTCTTCATCGTGCTCCTCGGCGCGGCGGCGCTCGGCGGGATCTCCGGTTACGCGCGATATCAGGCGACGCACGACACCGCGGACGCGATCCTGTTCGGCCGCAACTTCGTCGCGATCCTGGCGCTCATCATCGCCTGCATCTGGACGCTCATGGGACCGTTGTACACGCGAAACGACTTCCGCAGCGACCTCCCCTATCTGCGGCTGCTGCGTACCTATCCCGTCGAGAGCGGCGCGCTCGTCGGCGCCCAGATCGCGTCGTCGTCGGGGCTCATCTTCCTCTTCCAGCTCATCCTGCTCGTCGTGGCGCTCGTGCTCCCCGGTGGCCCGATCGCGCCCAGCTTCGCGCAGCGGCTGGGCATCTTCGGGTCGCTCGTCCTCGCGCTGGGGACGCTCGACGTGCTGAGCGTGACGGTTCGCAACGCGGTCTCGCTCTTCTTTCCCGGCTGGGTGCGGCTCGGCAACGAGGGTGGAGGCTTCGAGGCGATCGGCCAGAACCTGCTCGGCACCGCGGGCTCGCTGCTGCTGCTCTCGCTGCTGCTGGTGATCCCGCTGCTGCTCGCGGGGGCAGTGCTCTACTGGGTGCAGGCGTTCACCGCCCTTCCCCGCGCCGTGAACGGCTCCCTCGCGCTCGCGCTGGTGCTGTTCGTCGGCGCGATCGCGGCCGAGCTCTGGTTCCTCTTCCGCTGGCTGGGGAGCATCTACGACAACATCGACGCGGCCGAGATCCTCGACCCGGCCTGAGCAGGCGACCTGCGCGAGGTGCAGGCCGCCTCAGAGCGCCAGCAGCGCCTCCAGACCCCCGACCGCGTCGGGACAGAGCTTCTTCCCGAGATCCGCGCGAAGGATCCGCAGCGCGGCGTCGGGAGTCATCCCGGCACGGTAGGGTCGATCCGCGACGAGCGCCTCGTACATGTCGGCGACGGCGAGGATGCGGGCCGGAAGGTCGAGACCATCGGCGCCGATCTTCCACGGATAACCGGAGCCGTCGAGCTTCTCGTGGTGCAGCGCCGCGGTCCAGGCGAAGTCCGCGAACGCGGGGACGTGGAGGAGGATCTCCCAGGTGTATACGGGATGCCGCTCGATCTCGGCACGCTCCTCCGCGGTCAGCGCACCGGGCTTGTCGAGGATCCGGTTCGAGACGCCCAGCTTCCCGATGTCGTGCAGCAGCCCCGCGCGCCGCAGCCGACGCGACGCTTCCGCCTCGAAGCCGAGCTGCTCGCCGATGCCGACCGCGAAGGCGGCGACGTTCGACGAGTGCTTGTACGTGTACGGGCTCTTCGCGTCGATGATGTCGGCGAAGGCGCGCGCGACGGCGTCGAGGTCGTCCGCGGCGAGGCGACGCGGCGATCGCGCCGGCTCGAGCCCGATCACCCGCTTCGGGAGATCGGGATCCTCGAGCTGCTCCCACCATGCGGTGTCGCGGCGCCAGCCCGCCACGCGCTTCGCGAGCGCGGGGTCGAACCACGTGCCGCTTCGCGCCCGCACGACGCGCATCGCGGCGTCGAGCCCCTGCTCGCGGAGGAAGACGTCCGTCACCTGCGCGAGATTGGCGACGCGCGCGAGCAGGGGGATCTCCTCACCGCGCAACCCCTTCGGGTAGCCCTGCCCGTTCCAGTGCTCGTCGAGGGAGCGGATCGCGTCGGCGGTCGCGTCCGGGAAGCCGAGCCCGAGGGCGATCTCGGCGCCGCGATCGCAGCGGATCTGCATGATCTCGCGCGTCATCCCGGGAGTGCGGGCGATCCCGAGGAAGTACCCGAGGCGGCTGCCTAACGACTGCCCCCGTCCGACCGTCAGCGCGGTGCGCATCGCGAGCCGGGCGCGCTTGTGCCAGTCGACGAGCTTCATCCGCGGCTTGATCCATCGGTCGTCCGAGCCGAAGAGGGCGCTCATCCGGGCGGCGTTGCTCGAGCAGCCCGCGTCCTTCAGCAGCAGGCCGTAGTAGAGAGCGGTCCTCGTTTCCTCGTCGAGGCCGAGCTCCTCCCCGAGCCGCATCCCGATCACGCAGCTGCGCACGCTGTGGCCGAGCGCCTGGCCCTCGGTCAGGTCGAGGGCACGCGAGAGCGCGGCGATGAGCTCGGAGAACCTGAGGTCGCGCGTGACGTTGAGATCCGTGCGACGAGGGGGAGTGACGTAGAGTGGCATCTCTCCACGGACGAGCGGGAGCGCGGAATGTCAGCGGCCGCGACGATGGGTTGCCCCCGGCTCGTCCGCTGGCGATCCTCCTTCCTCCCCTCATCCGAGAACATGAGACTTCGCCCGTCCGTCCTCGCCCTCGCCGCGTCGCTGCTCCTTTCCGTGCCCGCCGCCGCGCAGTCGTCGATCGCCACGACGTACCGCGCCGCCGCCGATTCGCTGATCGATGCGGCGCTGAGGGACAGCGCCGCCTGGAACCGGCTCGCGAAGCTCACCGACACCTTCGGCAACCGCCTCAGCGGCTCGGAGAGCCTCGAGCGCACCATCGACTGGGTGATCGCGGAGATGAAGCGCGACGGGCTGGAGAATGTGCGCGGCGAGCCGGTGATGGTCCCGCACTGGGTGCGCGGGGAGGAGTCGCTCACCCTCGTCACGCCGCGCCGCGCGTCGCTCCCGATCCTCGGGCTCGGCGGCAGCATCGCGACGCCGAAGAAGGGGATCACCGCGCCCGTGCTGATCGTGCGCGACTTCGACGAGCTGACGCGGCGCGCCGCGGAGGCGAAGGGGAAGATCGTCGTCTTCGACGCGCCCTTCACGAGCTACGGGGAGACGGTGCGCTATCGCGTCGGCGGGGCGAGCGCCGCGGCGCGCGTCGGCGCGGTCGCGGCGCTCGTGCGCTCGGTGACGCCGATGTCGCTGCGCACCCCGCACGCGGGGAACATGCGCTACGACTCGACCGTCGCGAAGATCCCGGCCGCGGCGATCACCGTCGAGGACGCGCTGATGCTGCGCCGGATGGTGGAGCGCGGCGAGAATCCCGTCGTGACGCTGAAGATGTCGGCGCGCTTCCTTCCCGACGCGCCCTCACGGAACGTCGTCGCCGAGCTGCGCGGGACGACGAACCCCGACGAGGTCGTGGTGCTCGGCGGGCACATCGACTCGTGGGACGTCGGCCAGGGCGCGATGGACGACGGGGGCGGCGTGGTCGCGGCGTGGGAGGCAGTGCTGCTGATGAAGCGGCTCGGCCTG
This sequence comes from Gemmatimonadaceae bacterium, assembly GCA_036392515.1. GTDB lineage: Bacteria > Gemmatimonadota > Gemmatimonadetes > Gemmatimonadales > Gemmatimonadaceae > JABFXC01. The sequence goes on from DASVXU010000112.1 coordinate 17,949, forward strand.
CGCCCGCGGCGCACGGTGCGCGTCGTCGCCTGGACGAACGAGGAGAATGGGACCGCCGGCGGCCGCGCCTATCGCGACGCGCATCGCGCGGAGGTGGAGAAGCACGTCCTCGCCATCGAGAGCGACGAGGGTGTCTTCCGCCCGCACGGCGTGGCGTTCAGCGGGACTGACAGCGCGCGGACGATCATCCGCCAGGTGGCGCAGCTCCTCGACCGGATCGAGGCGGGCGGCGTCGCGCCGGGCGGCGGCGGTGCCGACATCGGCCCGATCGCCCAGCTCGGCGTCCCCGCGATGTCGCCCGACGTCGACGGCTCGAAGTACTTCTGGTATCACCACACCGAAGCCGACACGATGGACAAGCTCGACCCGCACGAGGTCGCGCTCTGCGTCGCGACGATGGCGGTGATGGCGTACGTCGTGGCGGACCTGCCGCAGCCGCTGCCGCGCCGTTAGGCAGGAACCAGGGGCCGGGCGTGAGGAACGGCGTCAACGCAGTTCCTCATCCCTGGTCCCTCAGTTGATCGTCACCGACAGCGTGTGCAGCTCGGTGTTCGTCGAGCCGCAGCCCTGGCTGTAGTAGTAGTACACGCCGGGGTCGGAGAACTTCACGGCGCGCGACGTGTCGTTTGGAGCGACGGCGACGAGGGGGACGTTGTCCTGGCGCAGCACCAGCGTGACCTGGACCGACGACTTGTTCACGAAGCTGACTCCCTGCTTCACGCGCACCGCGGCGGGTTCCGGGTCGGCATAGACGCAGGCCGCGCTGCCGGTCTTCGGCGTGAGCGTGACGTAGACGCCGGCGCGATTGGCGGCGGTGATGTCCTGGCACGACGCCGCGGCCGCGGCAGCGAGCGCGAGGAGAGCGATCCGGGTGCGCATGATCCCTTGCCTTGTGGTGACGCTCGCCCAAGGGCAGGGGACGTTCCCCGAGTTACGGCCAGTTAGCGCGGGCTTCGGCGTCGCGGCGTCGCGCGGTGTGGACGAATGCGCGAGTCAATCCGCGACACCCGTCGCAGGATCACACGCTCCCGGAGGCGCGCGCCCCCTTCCAGATGACGGCCGCATCGTAGCCGTGGATCGTCCGCACGACGTCGGCATTCCATGCCTCGAGGCCGCGCATCGCCAGCGGTCGCAGGGCGCGAAGGTCTATCACTTCATGACCCGTGGCGTCCGTGTTCGAGAGCACGCGCGTGAGACGCTGGTCGCCCGCCCTGAACTCGTCGAAGTCGTCGCTCGAGACGGAGACGAAGCTTCGCCCAGGGCCGAGGACGGCCTGGCGGGAGCCCGGACCGGGAAGGACGAGGATGTGAAAGGCGCGCCCGCCATCGAGCGCCGCGACCTCGTCCGCCATCGATCCGACGTCGAAGATGTTCACGTAGTTCGCGCCGCGGATCATGTGGTTGTAGCCGGCCTTGAGCATGACCTTCGGCGACGAGCCGCGCCTCCGCTCTTCGTTCAACCGCGCGGCGAGATTGCTCCGCATCCACGACGCGCGACGCTCTGACGAATCCCACGCCGTGCCTGTTCGGGCCACGGCGTTGATCGCGAGTGACTCCTCCAGCGTGCGCAGGATGGTGTCGCTCTCGCGGTCCGGGTTGGGCCAGTCGGCGCGGACGGCCGAGACGATGGTCGGCTCCTGCGCGAAGAGAAATGGAGGCTCCGCTCCTGGATCCTTCTCGCGCCGCTGCGCGGAGCTCGTCGAGGCTTCCTTCAGTCGCGCGTACGACGCCCGCGCGCGTCGCGGCACTCTGGCCTCGAGCTTCGAGATCAGATAGCGATCGCTGAAGATCTCGCGGTCGAATCCCCAGAGCACGCGCTCGCTCCGCGGCGCGGCGGCGACCACGGACGCGAGGAACCGCGCTTCCTCGCGCAGATACATCGGGCTCCAGCTGTCGGGACGAGTGAAGAACTTCTCGATCCCCTGGAGGCCGTCGCGCCGCGCCGCCGCCTCGATGTCCTGCACGATGACGGGCGAGAGCTCGATCGCCACGCGGCTGTAGCCGGACGCTCTCAGCGCGCGGAAGAGGGCGGCCGAGAGCTGGGCCGTCTCCGCGACACCGTGTTCCTCGCCGACCAGCGTGAAGCGTGCATCCCGTGCTCGACGCACGAGCCAATCCCAGCCAGCTCCGGCGGGCTCGTCGCTCATCGTGATGGGAAGGCGATTCTTCCGCAGCGCCTCGAGGAGGCTCGCCTGCGGACCGGGAGCCTGCGACTGCGCGCGGGGCGGAGCGCTGTCCTGCCCGAAGGCGTGCGTGCCGGCGATGAGGAAGGCTCCGCCGCCGAGAATCAGATCGCGTCGACTGACCGTCATGGGGTTGCCTCGGCGAGGTCGTGACGAAAAAGGGGTGCGCTGATTTTTCAGCACAATCGCCCGCGTGTCAAGAGCGGGGATGACTTCTTCAGCCTCCTGCGCCGGGGGCGTCCCGGGGACCGGTACCCGCGAGAAGGGCCTCGCGAAGTACCGGCATCGGCAGGACGCCAGGCGCGGGCCTTCAGCGCGACGCCGCCACGAACTCCGCGTAGTCCCGAATGTAGTCCCCCGGATCGTGCGGCTCCGAGGCCAGCATCAGCAGCACGGCCCCGTCGGTCCACTCCTCGGTGTCGATCCAGACGTTAGGCGGGATGAGCAGTCCGCGCGACGGCGTGTCGAGTCGCACGCGCTCCTTTCGTTTCGTGTCGTCTACGCCGATGGTGAGCGCGCCGGCGACGGCGACGAAGAGCTGCGCCGTCCGATGATGCGCATGCCCGCCCCGCTTCGCGTTGGCCGGCGCGCCGAACACCCACCGGGCGCGCTTCATCACGAAGGGAATCTGCGCGCCGCTCTCGCAGATGGTGATGCTGCCTCGCGCATCGCTGTTCGTCGGCAGGTCGATGAGCCGCCAGGGAGTTCGTTCCATGCTCGAATCTAGTCCTGCATGAGGCGGCAGTCGCGGGCGCAAATAATATCACAAATATTCCAGACTCGACCGTGTAGCCCCGGTTTTCCACGTCGGCACCCTCCTTGCCTCCAATCACGTCGCACCGCCGGACGGTCCGGCAACACGGTCTCACCCCTCTCTCGGAGCTCTCACCGATGGCCTCGATCTGGAAAGGGTCGCTCGCATTCGGGCTCGTGAACATCCCCGTCGAGGCGAAGACCGCGGTGCGAGAGGACCACATCTCCTTCCGGATGCTCCACTCCGAGGATCTCTCCCCGGTGAAGTACGAGCGCGTCTGCGCCGCCGACGGCGAGCCGGTGCCGTGGAACGAGATCGTGAAGGGCTACGAGTACGAGAAGGGGAAGTTCGTCGTCATGAGCGACGAGGACTTCAAGGCGGCCGCGCTCGAGTCGTCGAAGACCCTCGAGATCCTCGACTTCGTCCGCCACGACGAGATCGATCCACGCTACTTCGAGACACCGTACTATCTCGTCCCCTCGAAGGGCGGTGAGAAGGCGTACGCGCTCCTCCGCGAGGCGCTCCGCACCTCCAACGCGGTCGGCATCGGCAAGGTCGTCATGCGCCAGAAGGAGCACCTCGCCGCGGTTCGCGTCATCGGCGACGCGATCGTGCTCGAGCTGATGCGCTTCGCCAACGAGCTCGTCGACGTCGACGAGTTCAACTTTCCCTCGGCCGACATGGTGCGCCCGCAGGAGCTGAAGATGGCCGAGCAGCTCGTGGCCTCGCTCGCCGAGCCCTTCTCGCCGGAGAAGTACACCGACGACTATCGCGCGAATCTGATGAAGATCATCCGCGCGAAGATGAAGGGTAAGAAGATCACGGTGGAGGAGCCGGAGCGTGAGCCGGCCGACGCGCAGGTGCTCGACCTGATGTCGCGCCTGAAGGAGAGTCTGAAGCAGGAGAAGGGGAAGGGCGGCGCGGTGCGTGCGAAGCGGAAGACCGCCGCCGCGTCGCAGAAGCCCGCGCGTCGGTCGCGCCGGAAGACGGCGTAACCGCAGGGGTCAGGGGCCGGGGGTCAGGTGTCCGCCAAGAAGGCGTCCGCGAAGAAGAGCGCGACCAAGACCGCGGCGACGAAGGCGCGCGACAAGCTGCGCGAGTACTGGCGCAAGCGCGACTTCGCGAAGACGAAGGAGCCGGCCGGAAGCGCGAGCGACGAGAGCTCGAAGAGCCGGCTCCGCTTCGTCATCCAGAAGCACGCGGCCAGCCACCTGCACTTCGACTTCCGCCTCGAGCTCGACGGCGTGATGAAGAGCTGGGCCGTGCCGAAGGGTCCGAGCTACGATCCCGCGGTGAAGCGTCTCGCGATGGAGGTCGAGGACCACCCGATCGCCTACAACAAGTTCGAGGGGACGATCCCCGCCGGGGAGTACGGCGGCGGCACCGTCATGCTCTGGGACCGGGGCACGTATGGTGCGCCCGGGCTCTCCGGCAACGCCGGCGTGCAGGCGATCCGCGACGGCTACCGGCGCGGCCGGCTCGACATCGTGATGCACGGCGAGCGACTGAAGGGTGGATGGTCGCTCGTCCGCATGCACGGCCGCGGGGACTCGAGCAAGCCGCAGTGGCTCCTCATCAAGCGCCACGACGGCACCGAGGACCCGGGGCATGACGTCGTCGCCGAGGTCACGACCTCGGTGCACAGCGGCCGCACGATGGAGGAGATCGCGGGCGGGAGGAGCCGCGTCTGGCATTCGAACAGGGGGCCGGGTTCCGGGGGCCGGGTGCCGGCG
>DASVXU010000113.1:0-86716 GCA_036392515.1 Gemmatimonadaceae bacterium
AATGAGCGCTTCGGCGCGAGGAGCCCGGACCTGCACCGCCCGGCATTGCGAGGCAGGGCCGTGAGGTGGAGACTCTCCAGGACGAAGGCTCCCCCTCGAGTGATCCCTCACCCCACGCTCCGATGCCTCCCACACGCGCGAACGGCAAGATCTGCTACCTCGAGATTCCCGCCACGGACATCCCGCGGTCGGTCCGCTTCTATCGGTCGGTCTTCGACTGGAAGACGCGGACGCGTGGCGACGGAAAGACCGCGTTCGACGACGGCGTCGGCGAGGTGAGCGGGGCGTGGGTGAGCGGACGCCCGCCCTCGACGACGCCGGGACTGATGCTCTACGTGATGGTGGACAGTGTCGCGACGACGCTGGAGAAGGTCGTCGCGAGCGGTGGCCGCGTCGTGCAGCCGATCGGTGGCGACGCGCCGGAGATCACGGCGCGCTTCGCGGATCCGGACGGGAACGTGCTGGGGCTGTATCAGGAGCCGGGGTGAAGAGCCGCTGCGGCACCCCGTCAAATCATCGCACGATCAGGGCGCGTACCCGCTCTTCTCCAGCAGCTCCTTCACTCCACCCCCGCAGGCGTTGATGATCTCGCGCAGCGCCTTCGGCTTGTCCGCCGCGCGCTGATAGTAGGCCTGCGCGATCCGGTAGCCGATGAAGTAGCCGAGATCGTTAGGCCTGCCGTCGCCCGGACGGCCGTACATCCACGGGTAATACGTGCTGTCGGCGAAGTGCCGGGTGAACTCGGCCCACAGCTCGTGCTCGTGCGCCATCCCGTACTCGTGCGCCGCGTTGTTGATCTGCTGTCCGGAGATCAGCTCGCCGACGAAATCGGCGGTCCCCTCCATGAAGGCGCCCTCGAGCAGCGACTTCGGCTCGCAGTGCTGCTGATAGTGAATGAGCTCGTGCGAGACGATCGGAGGGAGCGCGGCCGCATCGCGATACTTCTCGGAGCCGATGAGCAGGCCGTGCGGAGTGGACGTCCCGCCGGAGTTGAAGCGGCCGACGACGAAGTAGACGTCGGGGAAGACGGCCGCCGGGTAGAGGCTCTTCAGCCGCCGGAAGGCGGCGCGGATCGCCGAGTCGGCGCGGGTGATGTCGACGTTCGCGGCGCGCGCGGAGTCGTACTGCGCGCGGTGCGTTCTGACGTACGCCGCGAGGTCCTCGGCGCTGAGGATGCGTCCGGGGATGAAGTCGCGGACGCCGACGCTCCCGCCCTCGAGGTAGCGATGCTGCAGGTACGCGGCGAGGCTGTCCGCGGGGGCCGCGTCGACGGTCGCCCAGAAGAGGGCGATGTCGCTCGTCACGAGCCGCGCCGAGTCGGGGTCCGGGCGCGGTGCGGCTGGAACCGTGTCGACCATCGTCTTCGCGAGGCGGCGCGAGACGTCGACGCGCTTCGCTTCGCCGGCGATCGTCGCGGCGGCCGCGCTGCCGGCGCGCCCGGCGCGGAAGATCCCCTTCGCCGGTCCCTCGGCGGTGCCTTCGAGACGCTGGCCGTCGGAGGAGAGGGCAGCACGCAGGAGATAGCTCTCCGCGGAGCGCGGGAGCTGCAGGGCGACCGAATCGCGGCTCGCCGTGACCGAGGTGAACGCGACCGGATCCTTGCCGAGCACGGAGAGCGTCAGCGCGCCGTGCCACCCGTCGGCGCCGCTGTCGATCGTGACGACGGCGTAGAGGGGGAGATCGTCGGGGAAGCGCAGCTCCCCCTCCCATTGGCCGCGGAGCGAGGGCGGCGCGGCGGTGGCGGTAGCGGCCTGACGCGCGCCGGGGTGCGCGCACCCGGCGAGAAGGAGCCCGCCCGTGATGACGATCGCATCACGGGCGGTGAAAGCGCGAGCACGCATGCGCTCGTCCTACCGCTTCTCGACCTGCACCTGAACCTGGACGGGCGCGCCGTCGCTGGTGATCTCGACCTTCTGGCCGTCGCGCGAGCGGCCGACGTGGACCTCGATCTTCTCAGGTCCCGTCCCGGTGGCGGTGCGCGTCAGAGTCGCCGTCACGTTCTCGGGGACGAGCCCGTACCATGACCCCGTGGCCGCGTCGACGACCACGCCGACGAGTCCCGTGAGGAGGACGTCGGCGATCACGGTGCCGGTGCCGATGTTGTTGTGGAGGTTCACCGTCGCCGGGGTGTAGCCGGGGCTCGTGAAGGTGAGCTGATAGGAGTTCTTGCGCTCGAGGTCGAGGGTGCCCGGGGTGGTGATGGTGCCGCCCGACGCTGGCGTCGCCTGGACGGTCGCGCCGGGGGGATTCGAGTTCACCGGCACCGCCTGACGCGGGCCGTGGAGGATGGTCCCGCATCCGGTGGCGGCACAGGCCGCGGCGATCACGAGCGTGCGACGGACGGTCATGACAATACCCTTGCTATGGGGGGGTGAGGAGGCGTGCTGCGGACGCCCGATTCTATCCCCGACCGTGAGGCGAGCGTAAGAGGGCGCGTGACCGGGGGCACAGCTGCCTCACGGTCGTGACGCGGCGCGGGATGCGTCGTCGATTCGCTCCAGACCTTCGACACGTCCGCCCGCTCCGCCCGATGCGCAACAATCGACGCTCCCGCTCCGCGCTCCTCGCCTCGCTCCTTCTCGCCACCGCCTGCGTCGCCGTCCGCGAGCTGAGCGCCCGTGAGCGAGGTGACACCGCGGAGATGCGACACGCGCGGATGCTCGAGCGCCTCGCGGCGCGGGTGCCGACGGACTCGCTCGCCCGTCTCTACACCATCGCCCTCGACGCGCCGGAAGAGCAGGGCGGCGCGCTCCTCGACGCGGTGAGCTGCCAGCGCCTTCGTCTCGACTGGGCCTACGGCCGCGGCCCGGCGCGGATCGCCGTCGCGAAGATGACCGACTCTCTCTTCCCGACACCGGAGCTGCGCGAGCGGTGGGAGGACGCGCAGGGCCGCTGGCCGATCGCCGGCGGCGTGGACTTCTCCTGCGTGCGCGGTCTCGTGCCGGCGGCGGACAGCCTGAGCGAGTAGTCGGCTCCAGGCGACTCTTCCAGGAGCCGTCAGAACACGAAGGTCACGAAGGGCACGAAGGATGTTGCTGACGCACGCTTCGTGAACCTTCGTGACCTTCGCGTTTCAACGAGAGGAACAACCGCCGGCTCGTTCGCCGCGGAGCTCCCAAACCGGTCCGACGCAATACTGATTGCGAACCGCGTGAGCCAGCGGTAGCGTAGCCCGCGAGACGACTCCGCTCCCGGCGCGGTCGTCGCACCCGCCGCGAGGTTCGCCATGCGTCGCCCCGTCCGCAGCACGCTGCTCCTGCTCTCGCTCGCGTTTCTCGCGACGACGAGCGCCGCGCAGACTCCAGCCGTCTCCCCCGCTTCCACCGCCCGTGCGCGCGCGCTGCTCGCGCGGATGACGCTCGACGAGAAGATCGGGCAGCTCAACCTCTCGGCGGGGTTCGGGATGGGCGGGTTCGTCACCGCCGCGTCGGACTCCGAGATCGTGAGCGGGCGGATCGGTGCGATCCTCTGGCTCGCCGATCCGAAGCAGATCGACCGGATGCAGCACCTCGCGGTGGAGAAGAGCCGGCTGCACATCCCGCTGCTCTTCGGGCTCGACGTGATCCACGGCTACCGGACGATCTTCCCCGCGCCGTTAGGCATGGCATCGTCGTGGGACCCCACCGTCGAGGAGCGCGCGCAGCAGGTCGCGGCGCGGGAGGCGCGCGCGGCGGGGATCAACTGGACCTTCACGCCGATGGTGGACATCGCCCGCGACGCGCGCTGGGGACGCATCCAGGAGGGCGCCGGCGAGGATCCCTACCTCGGCGCGGCGATGGCGCGGGCGCAGGTGCGCGGCTTCCAGGGAGAAACGTTGGGCGCGAACGGCCTCGCCGCCTGCGTCAAGCACTACGCGGGATACGGCGCCGCCGAGGGCGGCCGCGACTACGACGCGTCGTACATCCCCGAGGAGCTGATGCACAACGTCTACCTCCGCCCCTTCCAGGCGGCGATCGACGCGGGCGTCGCGAGCGTGATGTCGGCCTACATGGACCTCAACGACGTCCCGGCGAGCGGGAACCGCTGGCTGCTCACCGACCTGCTGCGCCGCGACCTCGGCTTCCGCGGCTTCGTCACCTCCGACGCGATGGCGATCGCGAGCCTGACGACGCACGGTCTCGCCGCCGACTCGGCCGACGCGGCCGCGAAGGCGATCGCCGCGGGCTCGGGGATGGACATGGCGAGCCGCACCTACACGAAGAACCTCGCGCGGCTCGTCGCGAGCGGTCGCGTCTCGCGCGCGCAGATCGACTCCGCGGTGCTGCCGATCCTCGCGGTGAAGTACCAGATGGGGCTCTTCGAGCACCCGTACGCGCCGACGACGACGACCGCGACCGACGGCGCGTCGGTGGACCGCCCCCTGGCGCGCTAGCTCGCGGCGCGGTCGATGGTGCTCCTCGAGAACCGCGACCGCACGCTGCCGCTCGCGAAGACGATCCGCCGCGTCGCGGTGATCGGCCCGCTCGCCGACTCGCCGATCGACCTGACTGGCGGGATGTCGCCGGCGGGAATGTTCACGCGCAACGCGGACGAGCCCGCGGTGACGGTGCTCGCCGCGCTGAAGAGCAGGCTGCCGGACGCGCGGATCTCGCACGTTGCCGGCCCGACTCCGGGGAAGACGTATCCGGGGATGTTCGACATGTTCAGCGGCGCGAAGCAGCCGACGCCGCCGACGGAGGCGGAGACGGCGGACTGGGTGCGCCGGTCGCGCGCCGCGGCGGACAGCGCCGACCTCGTCATCGCGGTGGTCGGCGAGATGGCGACGATGAGCGGGGAGAGCGCCTCGCGCGCGACGATCAACCTTCCGGGAATACAGGAGCAGATGGTCGAGGCGGCGGCCGCGGCGGGGAAGCCGCTCGTCGTCGTGCTCGTGAACGGCCGCCCGCTGCAGATCAACTGGATCGCGGACCACGCGCAGGCGGTGCTCGAGGCATGGCTTCCGGGGATCGAGGGCGGGAACGCGGTCGCCGACATCCTCTTCGGCGACGTCGATCCGGGTGGGAAGCTGCCGGTGAGCTGGCCGCGCGCGGCCGGCCAGTATCCCCTCTACTACAACCACAATCTCACGCAGCAGCCGGAGAACGCGCCGGGATTCACCTCGCGCTACTGGGACCTGGCGAGCACGCCGCGCTATCCCTTCGGCCACGGCCTGAGCTACACGACCTTCCGCTTCGCGAACCTGCAGCTCGCGAAGCCGGGCATGAAGGCGGGGGAGAGCACGACGGTGCGGGTGGAGGTGACGAACACCGGCTCCGTCGCCGGCGACGTCGTCGCGCAGCTCTACATCCACCAGCGCTCCGGCTCCGCCTCGCGTCCTGTGCGCCAGCTCGAGGGCTTCCAGCGCGTCCCGCTCGAGGCCGGCGAGACGCGCACGCTGACCTTCACGTTAGGCAGGAGCGAGCTCCAGTTCTGGAGCCCGGCGACGAAGCGCTGGGTGGTGGAGCCGAGCGTGTTCGACGTGTGGGTCGGGGAGAGCTCAACGGCGGAACTGCACGGGGAGCTGACGGTCAGGCCGTGATTCGCGGCTCGGCGGTGTAGCATCGCATCGCTCCGAGTGCGTGTCCGGCCCGCGCGCCGTCCCTCCCAGCGTTCGCAACGGCTGTCAAATCACGAAGGTCACGAAGGAGCACGAAGCTGCTGGCTGGAGCACCCTTCGTGGCCCTTCGTGACCTTCGTGTTTCAATAGGAAGAGCAACAGCCGGCGACGGCCCTCAGAACACCAGCGTCTGGATCGAGTGCGGGAGTGCGGTCGTCTCGGCGGCGTTGCCGTGGACCCAGAGATTGTAGGTCACCGGCTTGTCGCCGCGGTTCATGACGACGACGGCGACGCTGCCGTCGGGGTTCACGAAGCCCGTCGCGAGGAGGGCGCTGCGGCTCGGTGAGACCGCGATGCGTCGCGCGCCGGGACGGACGAACTTCGAGAAGTGGCCGATGTACCAGTACGAGCTCGTGTAGGTGAGCGTGCCGGCCTTCGTGTCGGCGTGGATCGGGGCGAAGCAGAAGTTGCCGACGTGGTTCGGGCCGCCCTGCTCGTCGAGGAGGACGTTCCAGTCCGTCCAGCCGACGGCGCCGTCGTTGAAGTCGTTGATCATCGAACGGCCGTAGTACTCGCCCAGGCGCCACGCGTTGATGTTCTCCGGCTTGAAGTTCTCCGCCGTCCCCTCGGTGAAGATGAGCTTCTTGTCCGGGAACGTCTCGCGCACGAGGCGGACGTTGTCGAACATCATGTCGCCGCCGCTCCACGGCTCGTACCAGTGATAGCCGATCCCCCAGACGTACTTCGCGGCGGCCGGGTCGGCGAGGATGGTGCTGACGCGCTGCCAGATCAGATCGCGGTTGTGATCCCAGGCGATGATCTTGAGGTCGTTCAACCCCGCGCGGCGGATCGTCGGCCCGAGGTAGCTCTTGAGGAAGTCGCGCTCCTCCTCCGCGGTGTAGACGCACGACTCCCAGGTCTGCGTCGCCATCGGCTCGTTCTGGACGGTGATCCCCCAGATCGGGATCCCCTCCTGCGCGTAGGCGCGGATGAACTTCACATAGTAGTTCGCCCACGCCTGCCGCATCTCCGGCTCGAGCTTCCCGCCGTGCAGCATGCTGCCGTTGGTCTTCATGAAGGCGGGCGGGCTCCACGGGCTGGCGAAGATGGTGAGCTTCCCGCCCGCCGTCGCGATCGCCTGCTTCGTGAAGGGGATGCGATACTGCCGGTCGTGCGCGACGCTGAACGACTTCAGCGCGGTGTCGCCCTCGTCCACGTAGGTGTAGCTCGCCGAGGAGAAGTCGCAGCTGTGGATGGTCGTCCTGCCTAACGTGTAGCCGATCCCCCTGTCGCGGGTGTAGTAGGCGTCGAGCAGCTCGCGCTGCCTGTCCGCCGGCAGCTTCGCGAAGGTCTCCGCCGAGGCGTCGGTCAGCGCGCCGCCGATGCCGAGGATGGTCTGCGCGCGCTTCGACGGATCGGCGAAGACGCAGATCTGCGTCTCGAGCGGCTGGCCCATCGGCTTGAAGGTCAGCGTGTCGGTCTTCGAGATCCGATGCGCGGTCTGGTCGGCGGTGGTGTACACCGCGATCGAGTCCGCGGCTGCTCGGCGCTCGGGGATGACCGGCTCGGCGGCGTCGGCCGTCTGCTCATCGGATCCGGGAAGGCGGTCGAGCTGCGACAGCAGCAGCGACGCGGAGGACGCGGCGAGAAACCCGCGGCGATCGATAGGCATGGGCTGATCGGACGGTTGTGGAGAGTGAGGCTACCGTCTGAGAACTACAGTCCCGCGCGGCGGAGGGCCAGCCGGGGGACTTCCACCGCAACGAGCCGGCTGGTGCTCTTGCGATTGAAATACGAAGGCCACGAAGGCTCGCGAAGATGTTGCTGAAGCACCCTTCGTGAATCTTCGTGACCTCGGTGTTTTGACAGCTGTTGCCGAAGCAGTCAGAAGCAAAGCAGCAGGAGCCCGGAAAACCGGCACGGAACGATCCGATGCAACCACCGCAGAGCCACCATCAGAGCTGCTTCACCAGCCGCTCGATCTGGCGGGAGTGGCGCGTCAGGTGCACGACGTGGATGCGGAAGCCGTCGCCGAGGTTCATCGAGGGGGCCCAGCGGGGGAGGGCGGGGGACTTGAGACGCAGCGCGCGCCAGTCGTAGCCGGCGGCGTCGTCCATCGCCTGCACGAAGCGCAACTCGCGTCCGAGCAGGGTCTCGGCGACGCCGTTGCGCGGTGTCGGGCCGGGGCGGAAGACGCGCGGCGCCTTCAGCGGGCGCGGGCGGAGCAGCGACTCGGCGATGAGGCCGCCGATGAACGAGGACTTCCACTCGCGCGCCGCGGCGCCGGCGTCGGGGCGCGCGCCGCGCATGAGCGTCGCGACGGGCTCGTCGTACAGCTCGTCGGCGCGGCAGAGATGCTCGAGCACCTGGCCGACGCTCCATCCCTCGGGCTCCGGATGTGCGACGAGCTGCGAGGGATCGAGTGGGCGTACGAGCGCGGCGATGCGCTCGCGCGTCGCGACGACTTCGTCATGCAGCTGCCGGTGCAGCTCGTGCTGGAGGAGGCGCATGGTGAGGGAGAACAGGATGTCCGGATCGCAGAGCTCGTTTCATTCACCTATGCACCAGCGGCGGACGATGCGGAAGGGGAGAGGGAGGGGAGGCGCGTGATCGAGCTGCTGCACGCCGACATCACGACGCTCGACGTCGACGCGATCGTCAACGCCGCGAACTCGGCGCTCGCCGGCGGCGGCGGTGTGGACGGCGCGATCCACCGCGCGGCGGGGCCGGAGCTGGCGCGCGCGGCGACGGCGCACGGGCGCTGTCCGCCCGGGGACGCGGTCATCACGCCGGGTTTCCGGCTCCCCGCGCGCTGGGTCGTCCACGCGGTGGGGCCGGTGTGGCACGGCGGGACGCGCGGGGAAGCGAGGCTGCTGCGTCGCGCATACGAGCGCTCCTTCGCCCTCGCGCTCGACGAGGAGTCGATCGCGTCGATCGCCTTTCCGGCGATCTCGACCGGCGCGTACGGCTACCCGAAGCGCGAAGCGGCGGAGATCGCGCTCGACGTCATGCGCGCGCACGAGGACCGCTTCGACCGCGTCGTCGCCTGCCTGTTCGACGCGGAGAGTCTGCGCATCTATCGCGAGCTGGTCGGCGGATGACTTCGCGGGTGGACCGCGAGTTGCGCACCGTCGTCGCGACGACTCACCCAACGGAGACTCCCGCACCATGCCGATCAACTTCCGCCACGATGTCGACGCCGTGCTCGCCGAAGCGAGCCGGCAGAACAAGCCCGTTCTCCTCGACTTCAGCGCCGCGCCGATGTGAGGTGGCTGTGCTCGGCTGGATGCCGAGGTGTGGCCGGACCCGCGCGTGTCGAAGTTCGTCCAGGACAACTTCATCCCCGCGCGCGTGCACGTGAAGGACGACGCACAGAAGTTCGTCGAGTATGGTGACAAGTACGGCGCGCAGTGGACGCCGACGGTGCTGCAGCTCGACCCGAAGGGCGAGGAGCGCGCCCGGATCGAGGGCTTCCTTCCGACCGACGACTTCCTCGCGCAGCTGATGCTCGGCCGCGCGCATCTCGCCTTCGGGATGGGGCAGTGGGACGACGCCGAGCGCCGCTTCCGCGAGGTGGTGGAGAAGTTCCCGAACAGCGACGCCGCGCCCGAGGCGCTCTACTGGGCGGGAGTCGCGCCGTACAAGAAGACCCACGACCCCGCATCGTTAGGCGCGACGGCGAAGGCGTTCAAGGAGCGCTACCAGGGCACGCCGTGGGCGAAGAAGGCGTCGATCTGGGGCTGACGGCCGGTCTTCACGGTGCGCTGTCACTCGCCATGCATGCCGCGAATGCCGCGGCGTTTTCGGCGTTCTTCATGGCGGCGTCGGCGTCGGCTCGCGCGCGCGCCATCGCCGCGGCGGCGGCTGACGTGTCCGTCGGCGTCGGGAAGGGGTCGGCGAACACGGCCGGTGCCGGGACGCAGATGCCGCGATGCCGTTCGGCGATTCCGCTGGTGGAACCGCGGCTCCCTGGCGTGAGCGCGTAGCGACTCACCTCCGTGCGCTCGACGTCCGTGAGAACGCCGTCGCGGAAGGTGAGGCGCATGACGCGAAGACGGCTGCGGAGTCCGCTCGGCCGCTCGACGACGTAGGTCCACCGCTCCTCGGTGCCACGGGTCGTCGCGACCATGGGACGATGGAGGCAGAGGCTCACGTCGGCGGTGCGCGTCTCGCCGACCTTGAGACGCGAGATGACGCGATCCCAGAAACGATCGCCGGGGTGCGCGCGGTCGGCGATGACCAGGCCGGCGAGAGCGATGGGCGCGGTCGCGGCGGCGAGCCGGAAGCGCCTGGCCGCGGTCGTCACCCCATGGGGATCGTTCGGCACGGTGAGCAGCGCGCCGAGATCGAATGCGGCGGTTCCGACGAAGAGCGTCTGGCCGACTGTGCGCATCCGTTCGGCGCGTCGCACATCGGAGCCGTCGCAGAGCTTCGCCGACGGGGCGCCCTGCGCGAGCGCGAGAGTGGGAAGCGACGCTAGTACCGCGGTGAGCGTGAGACGCGTGAACATGAGGCTGTCCCCCCGGTGCTGCGTTCGGCCGGAAGCCGAGTGGCGATCCGGCACTCATCCATGCTACGGTCACCCGCCCGATAACGTTCGGGCCACCCGCACGGGGTGCCGTTGCGTGACGCGGCCGCTCGCGAGAAGGTTCAAGAGGTGAACCCGGGGAGGCCACCCATGCGATCGCTGACGAAGTTCGCCCTGCTGCTCGCCACCGCGTCGTCTTTCGCCGCCTGTGCGCGTGACGGCGACAGCTCGACACCGGCCGCCCACGTCGTCGGCGGGGCCGCCGTCCCGCTGACACGCCTCCGCGCCGAGCCCTACTCGCTCTCCTACTACAGCGCGTTGAAGACGCCGCAGCGGATCATCGTGCGTGACGAGGCCGCCTGGCGCGCGCTCTGGCCGCAGCTGCAGGCCGGCCCCGCGGTGCCGGCGATCGACTTCAGCCGCGAGATGGTTCTCGTCGTGGCGCTCGGCGAGCGGACGAGCGGCGGATACTCGATCTTCGTCGATGCCGCGAGCGCGACCTTCGACGGCATCACGGTCGAGGTGCGCAGCGTCGCGCCGGGAAAGCACTGCGGCACGACCGCGGCGCTGACGCAGCCGGTGGATGCGGCTCGCATACAGCGCGTCGAGGGGAGCGTGCGCTTCGTCGACGTCGCGACCGTGCAGGACTGCGACTGAGGATTCCCTTCGCGGCCGGCTCCCTCATGGAACCGGGATGCAGTCTCTCCTCCGCACGATGTCGACACGCACCGCCCAGAAAGGCGCGCCGTTCAGGGTGCCGCGCAGGTGGCCGCTGGTCGAGTCGTAGCGCAGCAGGTAACGCGAGCCGGCCGTCCCGATGACGACGTCCATGCCCGAGACCATTCCTTCGGCGGGTATGGAAGGGGCAGTCACCGGCGTGGCGACTCCCCTGGCGTAGCTCTCGGGAATCCTCCAGGCGCGCAACGTATCCCCGCTCTGCTGCAGCTCCCAGAACCCGGGCGTGTAGTTGCACTGCGGCTGCAGCTCGATCCGGGCTGCCGCCGGCTCGCCGGTGCTGCCGGTGACCCAGCTGCCGCTGAGATCGACGCCGGCGTGCCCGCCGCGCACGGGTGCGGGTCTCGTCGCGGTATCGGCGGCGGGAGCGCGCGCCGCGGAGCGCGCCGGCGCCGAGCATGCGGCGGCGCAGGCGGCGAGAAGGATCAGCGTCCGCATCGTCGCGCCGGCCGTGTGTGAGGTGGTCTCCATGGCGGGATGATACACCGGCGCTGCAGGAGCCGACATACGGGGCAAGGAGGCGGCAACGACGGCGAGATGTACGGCGGGCCGCGAGTTGCGTATATCAGGGGACATGGACCGCGAACGCTCCGAGGGTCTCGTCTTCTACGGCGCGACCGGCGACCTCGCCTTCAAGAAGATCTTTCCCGCCTTCCAGCGCATGGTGAAGTCGGGGGTGCTCGACGGGCCGGTCGTCGGCGTCGCGCGGAGCGAGTGGACGCTCGACCAGCTCAAGGCGCGGGCGAAGGAGAGCATCGAGAAGCATGGCGGCGGGCTCGACGCCGAGGCCTTCCCGAAGCTGCTCTCGATGCTGCGCTACGTCCACGGTCCCTACACCGAATCGACGACCTTCGACGAGATCGAGCGCGCGTTAGGCGGGGCGAAGCGTCCGCTGCACTACATGGCGATCCCGCAGGAGGCGTTCGAGACGGTCGTCGAGCAGCTCAGCCGCGGGGGGCACGGCCGCGGGGCGCGGCTCGTCCTCGAGAAGCCCTTCGGCACCGACCTCGACTCGGCGCGGCGGCTCAACGACATCCTCCACCGCTGCTTCGAGGAGCGCTCGATCTTCCGTATCGACCACTACCTCGGCAAGGAGGCGGTGCAGAACCTCGTCTTCTTCCGCTTCGCGAACACCTTCCTCGAGCCGATCTGGAACCGCAACTACGTCGAGAACGTCCAGATCACGATGGCCGAGACGCTGGGCGTCGAGGGGCGCGGGCCGTTCTACGACGCCACGGGGACGGTCCGCGACGTCGTGCAGAACCACCTGATGCAGGTGCTGTCGAACATCGCGATGGAGCCGCCCCCGCGCAGCCACGACGCCGAGACGCTGCGCGACGAGAAGGTGCGCGTGCTCAAGGCGATCCGCCCGCTGTCGAGCGACCGTGTGGTGCGCGGGCAGTTCCGTGGGTACCTGCAGGAAGAAGGGGTGAAGCCCGGCTCGACGACGGAGACCTTCGCCGCGCTCGAGCTGGGGGTGGACTCCTGGCGCTGGTCGGGGGTGCCCTTCTACATCCGCGCCGGGAAGCGGATGCCCATCGCGCGCACCGAGGTGATCGTGAAGCTGCGGCGCCCGCCCCCGATCGCCGGCGTCCCGCTCGTCTCCAACCACCTGCGCTTCCAGCTCGGCCCCGACTTCCAGATCGGACTCGGTGCGACGGTGCGCGAGATCGGACGGCCGGAGGGCCACCCGCTCGAGCTGATGGCGAGCCACGACCACGAGGGAGGCGAGACCGACCCGTACGCCGCGCTGCTCGGCGACGCGATGCGCGGCGAGACCTTCCGCTTCGCGCGCGAGGACTACGTCGAGGAGGCGTGGCGGATCGTCGATCCCGTGCTGCACGACGGGAAGCCGCCGATGGTGTACGAACCGGGGACGTGGGGGCCGCCGGAGGCGGCGAAGCTGGTGCCCGGCGGGTGGGCGGATCCCGACGACCGTTAGGCGCCGGCTACTGCAGCAGCACCGCCATGTCGCGGAAGTTCACGACGAGCTCGGCGAACTGGTCGAAGACGTCGTGGCCGAGGTTGCAGTCGAGGTAGTTCTCCTTCTCGTCGCGCACGAGCGACTCGGTGACGACGTCGAGCGACTTCAGCGTCACCGTCGTGTCGCCGACGGCGAGCCGCGCGCGCGGGACGACGCGCACCGAGAGCACCTGGACCCCGCCCGCGCCGCCGATCCTGCGCTGCGCGGTGGTCGTGCTCGCGTCGATCGCCGACTGATACTTCCGGTAGAAGCGGTCGTAGATCTCCGTCGAGCCGGCGCCGGTGTCGAGCCGGCAGAGGAGGGGACGTCCCTCCCACTGCGCGGGGGTGAGCAGCGTCAGCTCGTCGAGCGCGAGGTTCGCCTGCGGGCGCACGGGCACCGTCGCCGGCACGGCGAGCGACTTCCGCCCGGTGAGACGGATCTCCCCCATCCGCTCGATCACCGGGAAGCCGATGATCCCCGGGATGCGGAAGCCGCCGGGGAAGGTGAGCATCGCGTCGTCGAGCACGAGGAAGACGACGTTCTGGAACTCCATCGCGCCGATGCGGAGGCGCGGCGCGACGGCGAGATCGGCGGTGACGCGGTGCGACGTGGACGAGCCGACGTCGATCCCCGCGGGGATGACGCGCAGGCCTAACGCCGCGGCTTCGGAGCGCATCAGCACCGAGAGGTTGGCGCCGGTGTCGAAGCCGTAGGCGCGCGCCGAGTCGCCGACCATGACGGGGATGTCGCCGTTGACCAGCGTGACGAGGCTCGCGCCGCGCGACGTCGCCGTCGTCGGCGGGACGCCGGCGAGCGCGTGGAAGATGCGCCGCGTGTTGCGCGCGTCGAGCTCGCGCAGCGAGTCGAGGGCGAAGCGGCCGGAGAGCAGGCTGTCGGCGATCGTCGCGCCGTGCGCGTAGTCGCCGAGCCGGAGGTCGTTCGACATCGTGAGCTCCCACGCGTCGGCGAGGAGCGAGTCGCTGATCCCGCCCGCCTGCCGGAGCCTCGCCAGCGCCTCGTTCGACTCGCCCGGGTGGTTCATCCCGTGCTCGACGACGCCGCGCGCGTAGAGGGCCGCGATGCTGGTCGTGTCGCGCGCGAGGGCGAGGCGGTCGCGGAGGGTGAAGAAGTCGCGCGTCTGCCGGAGCCGCCAGACCTCGTCCAGGGAGAGTCGCCGCTGCGCCTGCTCGGCGGGGGATGGGCCCTGCTGCCGCGAGCAGGAGATCGCGACGGCGAGGATCGCGAGGGCGAGGAGGCGGAGTGCGTTGCGCATGCGCTTCCAGCTTGGCGGCGGGGGCGGGGAAACGGAAGAGCGGACGCGGGGCTCTCGTCGGCGGGAGAGCGACGCTGTATAGTGGGGCGCGGAGCGAAGCTATCCATACACCCGGGCATCCGGGAGGAGCCATGATGAGCCCAGGCCATCTCACGCGCGCGCTGGCGATCGCGGCGTGCGCCACGACGCTCGGCTGCGCGGCGAGGGGAACGCCTCGCGTCCCGGCGCCGAGCGGCGGCGTCGTCGACAGCGCGGGCACGCTCGAAGCCGCGCTGGCGCGTTTTCCCGGCGTGGTCGTGAAGCCGCTCACCAGCGGAGGCGTCCAGATCACGGTGATGCGCGGCGGAGGAAGCACCTTCTACGGGTCGGACACGCCCCTCTACGTGCTCGACGGCTCACCGCTGCCGGACGGGACGAACGGGCTGATCATGGTGAACCCGCACGACATCCAGAAGATCGAGGTGCTGAAGGATCCGGCGGACATCGCGATCTACGGGATGCGCGGTCGGAACGGGGTCATCAGGATCACGACGAAGGGAAGCCACTGAGGGGAGTACGAGAGTACGGGAGTACGGGCACTGCGGCTCTTGCGCGCGGGTGGGGGAGGAGTGAAGTTCGGCGCCTAACGCACTCCCGGGCACCGATGACCTCTCCCATCCGCAGCGCGCTTCGCGCCGCGCTCACGGCGATCCTGTTCGTCGCGGCAACGGTCCCTGTCGCCGCTCGTGCGCAGGGAGCGCGCGCGTTCAGCGTCTTCCTGGACTGCAGCGATTTCTACTGCGATCCGGACTTCTACCGCACCGACATCACCTTCGTCGACCACGTTCGCGAGCGGACGGCGGCGGACGTGCACGTGCTGATCACGCACACCGCGACCGGCGGAGGGGGGCGGATGTACACGCTCGCCTTCTACGGCCAGCACCGCTTCGCGGGGGTGAACGACACCGTCTCGGTCACCACGCCGCAGGGGGCGACGGAGGACGAGCAGCGGCAGGCGCTCTCGCGCACGATCAAGCTCGGGCTGGCGCGCTACCTCGCGCGGACGCCGGACGCCACGCGAGCGACGCTCTCGGTCGCCGCGGCGACGGACACGGCGAAGAAGGCGCCCGCGCGCGACCCGTGGAAGGCGTGGGTCTTCCGCGTCGGCGCGAACATCAACGCGTCGCGCGAGCGCAACCTCAAGAGCGACTATGTCTACGGCAGCGTGAACGCGTCGCGGCTCACCGAGCAGTGGAAGACCAACCTGCGGGTGAGCGAGAACTACAGCGGTCAGGCGTTCAAGGTGGACACGATCCGCGCGTCGAGCGTCCGCCGCGACTACGGTGGCGCCCTGCAGCAGGTGAGGACGATCGGGAAGCGGTGGGCGGCGGGACTGGTCGCGAGCGCGGGCTCGTCCACCTTCCTCAACGAGCATCTCGTGGCGACGATCGCGCCGGCGGTGGAGTACAACATCTACCCGTACTCCGAGTACACGCGGCGCGCCCTCATGCTGCAGTACCGCGTCGGCGCGCGCCACCTGCTCTACAACGACACGACGATCTACTTCAAGACCTCGGAGACCCGCCCCCTCGAGTCGCTCGGCCTCTCGCTGGTGCAGAAGCAGAAGTGGGGCTCGCTCGAGCTGGACGTCAACGGCTATCACTATCTCGACAACATCACGCAGAGCCGGCTGACGTACTATCTCGAGGCGGACGTGCGGCTGTTCAAGGGGCTGAGCCTCAACCTCTTCGGCAACTACACTGTCATGCACGACCAGATCTACCTCGCGAAGGGCGACCTGACGCGTACCCAGGTCCTGCTGCGCCGATCGCAGCTCGCGAGTCCGTACAACGCCTTCGTCTTCGCGGGGCTGAACTACACCTTCGGCTCGGTCTTCAACAACATCGTCAACCCGCGCTTCTCGGGGGCGATGAGCGAGTTCTAGGGACGGGAGTACGGGTTACGGGAGTACGGGAGTACAGCACTCCCACAAGGCAGTTGCGTACTCCCGTACTCCCGACTCGCGCCCGGGCGCACCCCATGGCGTCCAGCTTGCGCCCCGTTCGCTCCGAGCGGCGCGACGCGCGCGTCGCCGAGCGACTTCAACAGGAGCGCACGATGGCGGATCGCGAGAGGAACCGGACGAACGAGGAAAGCGGCAAGGGGCAGCTGAACGAGGAGGTGCAGGAGGAGCTGCGCCGCGAGGCGCAGGAAGGGCGCAAGGACATTGGTCAGGTGGGCGAGAACCGGAACGTGAGCGGATCGTCGACGTGGGAGACGCTCGAGGACGGGGGGACGACGAGGGACGAGTGAAGCTGCCCTGACCCGTGCGGCGTGAAACGGAAGGGCGGGCGGTGAGGTGTGAGGTTTCGTGCTGAGTGACTCGTGACTGGCGTTGACGGCAGCCGACGCCAGTCGACGGCGGTTGACGCCGGTCACGAGTCACGCGACACTCATCCACACACCTCACCCATCGCAGGGTCGTTTCACCCCCCGTAGTTCCGTTTCACGAGCCACTCCTCGATGCCAAAGCTGGCCCTCATACTATCGGGCGCTGTTTCGCTGGGCAGCTTCGAGGCGGGGGTGCTCACCGAGCTGCTGTACGTGCTCGACCTGCTCGCGGCGCGTGGGAAGCGATGGACGCTCGACGTCGTCACCGGGGCGTCCGCGGGCTCGATGACGGCGGCGCTCCTGGCGCGGGCGGTGATGAACGACTTCGCCGACCGCGCGCTCCTCCACGACGCCTGGGTCGAGCGGATCGACATCCGCGGGCTCACCATGGACATGCCCGCCAACGCCGTCCTCTCGAAGCGCCCGGTCGAGAAGATCGCCGACGACTTCCTCCTCGCCAGGCCGTTAGGCACCGCCGCACGCGCGCGCTTCGCGCCCGATGCCCTCCGCCTCAGCTTCACCCTCTCCAACATGTCGGGGGTGGACTACGCGATCCCCGACCGGTTGAGCCAGGGGCAGTCGTTCACTTCGACCTTCTTCGCCGAGCGGCGGCGCTTCACCCTCGACGACGATCGCGCGCGCCAGCTCGCGGCGTGGACCGCGATCAGGAATGCCGCGGTCGCTTCGGGGAGCTTTCCACTCGCCTTCCCGCCCTCGATGGTCGAGTCGTCGAAGGAGGCGTGGCCGAATGCGGCGACGGATCCCTTCCCGCGCGAGTTCTGCTACGTCGACGGCGGCGTCTTCAACAACGAGCCGATTCGCGAGGCGATCCAGCTCTCCCTCGCCGCCGACGGTGACGAGCTCGACGACGACCGGAAGTTCCTTCTCGTCGACGCGAACCTCAATCGCTCGGCCGCGGTGGAGTTCACGAGCGAGAAGTCGCTCCTCGCGACCGCGGCGCGGCTCGCGTCGATCGTCGAGGGGGAGGCGACGGCGAACGACTGGCTGCGCGCGCGCCGCGTGAACCAGGAGATCGCCTGGCGCGACGAGCTGCTCGTACGGCTGCGCGCGATGGTCGCGTCGAACAGCGTCGCCGACCCGAAGGCGTTCAACGACGAGCTGCTGCGGAGCGCGGAGGCGATCGTCGCGAAGAAGCAGGCGCTCTTCCCCGGACGCTATCCCGCCGACTACCTCGAGCAGTCGCTGATCCGCACCGCGCACAGGCACGCCGAGGTGATCGCGGGGCTGGGTCCCGAGCGCACGGCGATGCTGACGACGATGATCTTCGTGCTGAACAGCATCGCGGGGCTCGACAGGAAGGACGAGCTGGACATCGACGTCATCTACGCCGATCCGGGCCAGACGGCGGGCGACCGGCTGATGAGCTTCGGCGGCTTCTTCAACCGCGAGTGGCGCGAGTTCGACTTCAGGGTCGGCCGGCAGAAGGCGTACGCGCTGCTGCCGAAGATCGTCGGCATCGAGGAGGGCTATCCGCGCGAGCAGGGGCCGCAGGGGATGGACCTCTACGTCAACCACGTGGACTACAGCAACGTCACGATGCGCGACGCCGACGAGGGGCTGCGCCGTCGCCTGCGCGACTCGGCCGTCGCGAAGGTGAAGGCGATGTCGAGCGACTACGTGCCCGGACCGCGCTGGCTGCGCTTCGCGACCGGGCCGGTCGCGCGCTGGGCGGTGGGGAAGGTGATCGGGAAGAAGATCGACGAGCTGCTCGAGCTGTGAGCGGCCCGCCGATCCCGGCGTGCGCTCACTGCCCCGCGTGGCGGAGGGTGATGAGCACGACGCCGTTCCGTCCCCGCGTCCCGTAGACCGCGGTCGAGCTCGCGTCCTTCAGCACGACGACGCGCACGACGTCGGCGGGATCGATCGAGGCGAGAAAGCCGGAGAACACCGGACCCACCGATGGCAACGGGTCGCCGTCGACGATCACGAGCGGGTCGCCCCCGCTCAGCGCCGCGCCCGCGCCGCGCACGCTCATCGAGACGCCGCCTCCGCGCGTGGTCTCGACGCTCAGCCCCGCGATGCGTCCCTGCAGCAGATCGGCGAGCGAGCGGACGTGCGGCCGCCGCGACCGGTCGGCGATGTCGAAGGCGCTCACCGCGCCGGTGACGGTCCCGCGCTGCTGCCGCGTGAAAGCCGCGTCGGCGTCCGCGTCGGCAGGCAGCGAGTCCGCTGCGCCGGCGAGCGGCTCGGCCGGGCGCGTCGCGCCGGTGGCGCCCCCATAGCTGCACGCGACGAGCGCCAGCGTCGCCACGTACGCGGTGAATGCGCGAGGTGCGCGGCTGCCGGATCCTTGCATCGTTCCCTCCCCGCCCGAAGGCGCGCGGCTTGTCGAGATTGCCGATGACGCCAATAGCAACGACGTTGCCAGCGCGTCACGAGGGGTGCGAGGCGCCGGTCGGGGCCGCCGTCGCCGGGCGCGCGACCGTGATGCGCGTCGCACTTCCGCCCAACCGCCGTCCCACTGGTGCGGCCGCGCTCTCCTCGCCGCGAAGCGGCGAACCACCGATCACCTCGCGCAGCACGCGGTCGGCCGTCCCGTGAAGCACGCTTCTGGGGAGCCTCGACAGCTCGCCCGGCGTGCAACCGACGAGACGGCGGATCAGGCGATCCAGCGTATGCCGGTGCACGTGGAGCTTTCGCGCCACCGCGTCCCAGCCCTGCGTCCCATCCCGCAGCTGGCAGGCGCGCAGGAGGAGGATCCAGTCGACGCAGTCCTCCAGGCGCAGGGCCGAGGCGCTGCCTAACGTCCGATGCCAGTGATACCAGAGCGTGTGAGCGTGCCTGCCGACCGCCGACGCCAGCTCGGCGACCGATCGGACCGGCTGCTCGGCGCGGCACGCATGCGCGAACGCCACACGGAGCACCGCGGGGAGGCGTGGCGTCGTCGAGAACGCGTGCGCGAGTCGGACGAGCACGGTCGTGGCGGCGGCGCGGGACACCGCTCCCCGCAGCTCCCGTTCGGCCTCGTGGAGCCACACGATCTCCTCGACCGGGCAGCGCGCGAGATGCCGGAGGTTGTCGGCATCCTTCGTCGTCACGACGACGACCGGAACGTCGGGAAGCTGTCGCCGCAGCGCCGTGAGCTGCGCGACGGTGGAACACTGGTCGAGCCATGGCGCGACGAGTACCACGCACCGCGCGTTGCGCGCGGCGTGCCGGAGCGCTGGCCAGCTGCGGACCATCGCGATGCTCTCGTCCGCCGGGAGAATCGCTGACGAATGCGGAGTCCGCGCGCTGCTCGAGCAGTACACGACGAGCACTGGCTCACCGTCGCTGGCGCCGGCGCGAGGCGGAGACGGCCCGATCGCCGGTGTCGCCCCGCGTTCGACACGTGGCGCCAGGGTAATGCGGCCGCGACGAGTGAGCAAACTCTAATGCTGCGATCGGCACGGTCCGTACTGTCTCGCGCTGGACGAAGTGGCACGGGTTGTCGCCATCTGCGGTTGCGCGTGTGCGACGACGAACCGATGGTTGGCCGCGCACCCGGCGTCCCGAAAGACGCGCTCCCTCCGTCGACTCTCACCTCTCATGCGCTGAGGTCCAGCACGTCATGCCCAACAACCACACGGGTTCCATCGTGCACCGCTCGGTCGGCAATCGCGACGGTGGTCGGGAGGCCGCCCGGGTCTCGACTCCACGAACGCGGCCGCGGCTCGCCGAAGCGGTCAGCAGGATCGAGACAGTCCCGGGCTACCGGCCGCTGAGCCGTGTCTCGCCGCTGCTGCCTGCGCTCGCGCCCCCCGGCGCCGTACGTGAGGTCGCGGACGGCGGCCACCCTCTGCGCGTAGTGGGGCGACCGCTCGACGCGGCGGAGGGAGGGCTTCGCACCACACGCCTCCTCGAGGTCGTGCTCGGGCACGACGACCGCACGGTGGTGCCGGACCCGACCGCGTCCCCGTGGCGCCACATCTGTGCGCTTCGCATCAGGACGAGCACGGGAAAGGACTTCGTCGGCACCGGCTGGTTCATCGGGCCGCGTACGGTGATGACCGCGGGACACTGCGTGTTCATGCGCGACGAGGGCGGCTGGGTCGCCTCGATCGACGTGATTCCAGCGCTCGACGGGACGGAAGAGCCCTACGATCACGCGCCGAGCACGAACTTCAAGGCGGTCCGCGAATGGACCGAGGGCGATGGCGACTCGAACTATGACTTCGGCGCGATCCTCCTCGACAAGCCGCTCGGCGAGCAGACGGGGTGGTTTGCCTTCGCATCGCTGCCCGATACGACGCTGTCATCGACGAAGGCGAACATCTCGGGATACCCCGCCGATCGCGACAACGCGACGCGCCAGTACTACCACGCTCGCAAGCTCCTTCTCGTGCAGCCGCAGCGTCTCGTCTACGACATCGATACCTACGGGGGGCAGAGTGGCAGCGCGATCTGGCTCAACCTCGAGGGCGACCGGATCGCCGTGGGCATCCACACCACGGGGGCATCGACGACGAACAGCGGGACGCGCATCACGGACGAGGTCTTCGCGTTCATGGAGCGCTGGCGTCAGGACGCCGGCGACACGGCCGACACGCATGACGCCGCCGCGGCGGTCACGAAAGGAGCCCGAGGACGCGGCAGAACGTCGCGGCAGAGTGAGCCGAAGAGCACGCGGAAGACGACCTACAGGAAGGGCGCACGCCGCGCCTCGCCGGGCGCCGAGAGCAAGGACGAATAGCGCACGCCGCCCGTCGTGCCGCACATCGGCACTCGCGGCCACCAGTGTGAAACGCTCCGGGAGGAACTCATGGCAGGCGCGACGACGAGCGCGGCATCATCCGCGCTGAAGGGGATGAAGGGCGTGAAGTACGAGGCCGGCAACGAGGGCGCAGCGCCTCGTGGCAGGACCTCGGGCGGGGATGGACGCGGCCACCACCGCGGCCGGCGCCACGCGACAGCGACCGATCGCGAGCCGGCGCGCCGCGCGAACACCGAACGGCCGCGCGTCGAGGCGGGGGCGCGATCCGCGTTCACCGAGGCGGCGAGGGTGCTCGAGGCGAACCGCGCGAGGCTGCTGCGGATGCCCAACGTCGCGAGCGTGCGGCTCGGCTACGCCTTCCGGAACGGCTGGATCACGAGCGAGCCCGCGATCGTGGTCACCGTTCTCCGCAAGCAGCCGGAATCGGCGTTGCGCACCGATGACGTGGTGCCCGCCGAGATCGATGGCGTCCGCGTGGATGTCGCGCCCGCGTCGCCGGTCGAGCAGCTCCGGGCGCGCGACCATCGGCGACTGACCGAGGCCGCGGCCACGGAGCCGACACTGATCTCGCCGCTGCTCGGGCTGGCCACTCCGGGATGGGATCGGCGCCTCGAAGCGGGGATCGCGCACGAGGACCGGGAGCTCGGCCTCGAGGTGATTCGCGAGCAGCGTTACGAGCCGCCGAAGAACGTCGCGCTGGACGAGGTCACCGAGCCGATGACCCTGCTCTGCCACACGAGCCCGGACGCCGGATGGCCGACGCTGCGCGAGTTCCTGCAGCGTGTCACGGACAGCCTGACGGTGGCGATGTACGACTTCACGGCTCCGCACATCCTCACCACGGTGAAGGGCGCGATGTCCGCGGCGAGCGGGATGCTGCGACTCGTGCTCGACCCCGCGGTCGCTCTCGCTCGCGGAAACGAGCCGGACAGCCCGAAGGCGAATGACTTCACCGAGGACAAGGTCACGGAAAGCCTGGGACGCGCGCTTCGCAAGCGATTCGAGTTCGTCTGGGCCTCCGTGAAGTTCCGGAACAAGACTCTGGATCGGATCTTCGCGACCGCGTACCACGAGAAGGTCGCCGTGCGCGACGGCCGCTCCTTCTGGCTCTCCAGCGGCAACTGGCAGTCGTCGAACCAGCCCGACATCGACCCGCTCGGCGCCGACGCGAACGTGCCCGGCGTGCTGCGCACGTACAACCGCGAATGGCACGTCATCGTCGACAACCGGACGCTGGCGCAGACGCTCGAGAAGTTCATCCGCTACGACATCGAGCAGGCTCGCCCGCTGCAGTCGGAGCCGGAGTCGGCGTCATTGCCGAATCTCGCCGTCGTCGAGATGGCGATGAGCGAAGCGGAGGAGCGGGGGAGGATGCGGCCGCGCTACTTCGCGCCCGCGCACTTCCAGTTCGCGGAGGACCGTCCGCTGCGCGTGCAGCCTCTCCTCACGCCGGACAATTACGCGGCGAAGGTCAGGGAGCTCATCGAATCGGCGGCCGAGAAGGTGTACTTCCAGAACCAGTACATCGCGATCCAGGAGGAGAACACCCCGGAGTTCCAGGGCCTCCTCGACGCGCTCCTCGCGAAGATAGACGCCGGGCTCGACGTGCGAATCATCCTTCGCGACATCGGCGACGCGCGCAAGATGCTCGAGGCGCTGCAGTACAACGGCTTCAAGTCGTCGCAGGTGAAGCTGCAGCGCGGCTGTCACAACAAGGGCATCATCGTGGACTCCTCCGTCGTCATGGTCGGGAGCCACAACTGGTCGAACGACGGCACGACCTACAACCGCGACGCGAGCCTCATCATCCACGACGCCGACGTCGCGCGGTTCTACGAGGAAGTCTTCCTCTACGACTGGAGCAACCTCGCGGCCCAGCGCGCGACGAGCGAGGCGGCGATGCCCGTCGTACTCGACGGGAGCGAGGCGGTGCCGCGCGGCATGATGACTCTCACCTGGCAGGAGCTGTACGACGACTGATGACGCTCAGTCGCGGACGGGTACGGCAACGCTCAGCGTGAGCGAGCCACGAGGCTCACGAGTGCCGACCGTCCGCGGCCGGCGCGCGCAGCTCCTTCGCGAACACGCCCTTGTAGCGACTCACCTCGCTGCGCTCGCGGTCGAGCTCCGGGATGTCCATCCGCGTGAAGCCGAAGCGGGCGAAGAACGCCTCGTCGTTGCTCACCGCGAAGAGGAGGGAGTACTCGCGCTTCGTCGCGAGGTCGATCGTCGCCTGCACCAGCTCGCGGCCGAGGCCGAGCCCCTGCGCCGAGGGCGCGACGGCGAGCGAGCGCAGCTCGGCGATGCTCGGCGAGTACTCGTCGAGATGGACGCAGCCGATGACACGGTCCTCGTCGTCGGTGGCGACGATGAACTCGTGGCAGTACATCGTGACGAAATCGATCGAGCGCGGAAGGAGCGTTCCGCTCGAGGTGTAGGTATCGATCAGCGCGCAGATCGCGGCGGCGTCGAACTCGGTGGCGCGGCGGACGGGCATGTCGGTTACAGCTCTTCGGTGGTTGGTACCGGTGGCGGCTCTCGCCGGCGCATCGTGCACGGAATATAGCGGGATCGACGGCCTCACCCTCCGCGGGCGTCCCACCAGCGCACGACGGCGTACGTCCCCCACCAGGCGAGCAGCCCGCCGACGATCTCGAAGGGAAGGGAGGTGCAGCGGTAGACCCGCGGCGGCATGCCGTTCAGGCCCACCGAGTAGTGCTCGTGATACCCGCAGTAGTTGGGCTCACCGATCGTCGGCGCGAGCGCACCGAGCAGCATCGCGCCCGCGACTCCGGCGATGATGATCGCCGCCAATCGCCACCCCTCCATGCGCAGAACAGTGTGGAGGAATGTCGGCAGGAGCAGCCAGACGCCGGCGAATAGCCACAGATACAGCTCGCCGACGAGCACCGGTTCGAAGGAGTCGTGACCGACGAAGAGCGCGCGGACAGCCGGCACGAGGGGGATGAGCGAGAGCAGCAGCAGGACGCCGAGCGGCGAGGCGACGCGCGACGCGAGCGTACGCGTGGCCGGAGCGCCCCGCGGGCCTGTCGAGCGGCGGTCAGCGGGATGGAGGTCCATGCAGGAGGGACGATCGTCCGCTCGCGGAGATCACGCGCATTCAGCCATGCGTTCAAGCGGCACGGCGCACGGACGCCGATCGTGATGCAGACGGGCGCGACGTCGCCCGCCCTCAGTCCCGCCGTCATGCGAACGATGGAAGCCGCCACCATATCGCTGCCCGCTCCAGCGGGCTCCCCGGGATGCCCCTCGCGGCGCCCCCGGCGCGCTTCCCGGACAAGGACGAAGTCGCCGACTAGCTGGAGCGCTACGCCGAGCGCTTCGAGCTCGTGGCACGCACGGGGGCAGCGCGTCGTCTCGCTCGCACGCGGAGACGAAGGACGCTGGGCGCTGCGCACGCGACTATCAGGTGCCGAAGAGCGGCTGCGCCGCGTGAGCGGAAGCGGGAGCGTGGCGGTCGCCGCTTGCATTCGCGAGGGGGAAGCGCGATGGTGGGAGCCGCCGACGCGGTGAACGACAGATCGGCTTCCCCCCGTGCCCCCCCGACCGATGACGACTCCATTCGAATCGACAGCTCCCCGCGCCTCACGGCGCGGCCGCGGGACCCTCGCCGTGCTGGCGGGACTGATCGTGAACGTCGTGCTCGGGCTGGGGATCGATCAGATCCTGCACGTGACCGGGGTGTACCCGCCCTGGGGACAGCCGATGAGCGAGTCGCTGTTCGCGCTCGCCACGGCGTACCGGATCGTGATCGGCATCGCGAGCGGATGGGTCGTCGCCCGCCTCGCGCCCGATCGCCCGGTGTGGCACGCGGTGGTGCTCGGCGCGATCGGCACCGTCTTCAGCCTCGCCGGCGGGCTCGCGACGTGGAGCCGCGGGCCGGAGTTCGGGCCGCACTGGTACCCGATCCTGCTCGCGGCCAGCGCGATCCCGGCGAGCTGGCTCGGCGCGCGGCTGCACGCGCGTTAGGCGCGGGCGATCCCCCCCCGCTCTCATCGCGGCCTGATGAACGACAAACCGGTCACCCTGCGCGAGCATCGCCCGGGCGACATGGGGTGGATCGTCCACCGCCAGGCGATCCTCTACAACCGCGAGTTCGGGTGGAACGAGGAATACGAGGCGCTGACGCTGCGCATCCTCGCCGACTTCCTCGATCACTACGATCCGGAGCGCGAGCGCTGCTGGATCGCCGAGCGTGAGGGAGAGATCGTGGGTTCGGTGTTCATCGTGAAGCATCCCGAGCGAGCGGGAGTCGCGAAGCTGCGGATGCTCTACGTCGAGCCCTCGGCGCGCGGGCTCGGTATCGGCGCGCGTCTGGTGCGCGCGGTGACCGACTTCGCGCGCGCGAAGGGCTATCACACGCTGACGCTCTGGACGAACAGCGTCCTCGTCTCTGCGCGGCGGATCTACGAAGCGGAAGGATACCGGCTCGTCGGGGAGGAGAAGAATCACATCTTCGGACAGGAGCTGGTGAGCCAGAGCTGGGAGATGAGCCTGTGAGATTGCCGCGGCTGGTAATAACAGGGAGCCGGGGAGGGAGTGGGAGTCGGGCTCGTTGTGAGCTCGGCTCGCGGCTCGTCGCGGGTCGCGTCGAGGCTCGACTTCGCCGGAGAGATCTCGCGGGTGGGGTGCAAGAACGGCGCAAGGTTCTATTGCCAGGAGCCGGGCTGGTGGCTGTGGTGTCACTCACGGAGATGAACCGCGAGGACCACGGAGGACACGTAGGATCCCATTTGGTGCGAGGAGCTTCCACTGCTTGCCCCACGAGCGAGCACCAGCTGCTCGTTGCCGGACGAGCCTCGGCTGCCGAGGAACCCTCCGTGTCCTTCGTGTCCTCGCTTCTGGTCCTCTGTGATCGATACAAGAGCAAGCCTGCCTGTTATTACCAGCCGAGCAAAAGTCGCCCTTGACAGCCGATCGGGGTCGCTTTTAGACTTGGCGCCCTGGGAGTCGCGTCCCGAAGTTCACGAGTCGTTCGTCGCGCGCCACGTGCGCGTGATCGGCGGCCAACCCCGATGGCGGAACACGCCGCGGGCAGAACCTCGGCGACGCGATTCGTCGTTTCAGGCACGAGAGTTTCATCTCACACGCAGGACCGTATCACCTTCTCGATCGGAAATTCGATGATGTCACGCCACGCAGCGCTCCCGTTCGACACGCTCCGACAGCCCGGCTTCGCCCGGATTGCCGGGAGCTGGGACGCGTGCGTCAACGCGGGACGAATCGATATGCACGAAGGCGCGAAGCCGGATTACCGGGACGCGCGGATCAGCAGTGGTGCAGGCAGTGGAGCGGGAGGTCGTACTCCGTAGAGTACGCCCGTCTCATCCCGGGAGCGATCGACGCCCCACCTGCATCGAGTGCAGGTGGGGCGTTCGCGTTTCGCGGCGTGCCTGACGCTTTTTGACAACCGTTGGACCGGGGAACTACCAACGGCAACGAGCGACGAGCGATCGAATCGCAACGAGCGAGTTGCCGTCCGTGGTCCGCCGTCGGCCGGCGCGGCATGGTGCACGAGTGGAAGGCACGCGACTCCCGACACTCGATGCATCCGCTGCTTCGTCGCGCCGGCGGTGGGCCACACACTGGAGCCATGGCTCAATTGGTCAGAGCGCCCGATTGTCGATCGGGAGGTTGTGGGTTCGAGTCCCACTGGTTCCGTCATGCCGCCGTAGCTCAGTGGACAGAGCGCCTGGCTACGAACCAGGAAGTCGGGAGTTCGAATCTCTCCGGCGGTATCGCGAACGATCAGGGAGTGGTGTAAACGGCTCGGCACAGCGGGTTGTGACTCCGCGAGAGTGGGTTCGAGTCCCACCTCCCTGACGCAGTGGTGTGGGAGGGGTCGTAGCTCAATTGGCAGAGCATGAGACTCCCTCGCCGTTTCACTTGCCCGCTCGACGGGCCGAAGGCATGAGGGTTATCGGATCTCGCGTTGCGGGTTCGAGCCCCGCCGGCCTCTCTCACATCTCGTTCATCGTTGTTCGGTGCGTATGGGCGCATGCCGCGCACCGCCGGGACGCGTCGCCTAACGATCAGAGGGCGCGACGCCGCCGCACGAGCTCCCATTGCCCGACGAGGGCCGGACCGTGCGGACACACGACGTCGAGGCGCGGGTGCGAATCCCGCCGCTCCCGGAATTTCCTGCCGTGGCACGGCGCGCAAACCCCTCACCAACTCTCGTCCGCGTCGCCAACGACGCGGGCCGCCGGCCGAGGGTTATCGGGCAAAGGCGCAAGCCGACCGGGTTCGACTCCCGGGGCGCGTCCGTGTCACGGCATTCCCTGACGGGCGGGTCGCAGCGTCTCGGTTATCTCCTACCCAAATCCCGGGAATCAGGGAGACCCGGGTCCGAGCGCACCCATCATCCGCCCGTACCTCATTCACCGCGCTCCACACGCGGCCGCGGCCCGTGCGAGCAAAGAGAGACCTCGCACGGTTCGCTCTCACGTCTCTCATCATCCACCACACTCGACCAGGAGGACGAGCTTATGTTCGATTTCACCAAGCATGTCTCGACTCGCCTCCGGCGTCTGATCACGCCGCAGGACGAGCCGATCCCCGGCAGCGCGCAGGTCCCGAACTCGGCGGGCGGGTACGCCTGGCCCGTCGACGCGTGGACGCGCCTCGATCGCTTCCTCGTCCTCGGCACCGAGGGCGGGACCTTCTACGTCGGCGAGCGTCCGCTCACCGTCGAGAACGCGACCGCCGTACGCGAGTGCCTCGTCGAGGACGGCGCGCGCGTCGTGCGGCGCGTCGTCGAGATCAGCGCGAGCGGCCGCGCGGCGAAGAACGACCCCGCACTGTTCGTCCTCGCGCTCGCCGCGTCGAGCGAGGACGCCGCGACGCGCGCCGCCGCGCTCGACGCGCTCCCCGCCGTCGCGCGCACGGGTACGCATCTCTTCCACTGGCTGCGCTTCGTGAAGGCGTTCCGCGGCTGGGGACGCGGCGTCCGCAAGGCGGTCGGACGCTGGTACACGGCGAAGTCGCCGGAGGATCTCGCGTACCAGATCCTCAAGTACCAGAGCCGCGACGGGTGGGCGCACCGCGACGCGCTGCGTCTCGCGCATCCGAAGGCGCCGTCGTACGAGCACGACGTGCTGTTCCGCTACGCCACGCGCGGCTGGGAGAGCATCGAGGGCTCGAACGCGCTGCGCACCGAGATCGGCGGGCGGCTCGAGACGGTGCAGGCGATCCGCTCGATGAGCGTCGCCGACGCGGCGCGCGCGATCCGCGTCTACCGCCTGACGCGCGAGATGGTGCCGACCGAGCTGCTGACCAGTCCCGAGGTCTGGGACGCGCTGCTCGAGCGGATGCCGCTGGGCGCGCTCGTGCGCAACCTCGGCGTGATGAGCAAGGTCGGGCTGCTCGTGCCCGCCTCCGACGCGATGCACGCGGTCGTCCGGAAGCTCGGCGACCGTGAGGCGCTGCGCCGGGCGCGCATCCACCCCCTCGCGGTGCTCGCCGCGCTGAAGACGTACGCGCAGGGCCGCGGCATGAAGGGGCAGGGGAGCTGGACGCCGGTGTCGCGGGTGGTGGACGCGCTCGACGGCGCCTTCTACCTGGCCTTCGAGAACGCGCCGAGCACGGGCAAGCGGGTCATGCTCGCGCTCGACGTCTCGGGCTCGATGGCGATGCCGGTGCACGGCATGCCGTACCTCACCTGCCGTGAGGCGAGTGCGGCGATGGCGCTGGTCTCGGCCGCGGTCGAGCCGAACCACCGCATCGTCGCCTTCACGAAGGGGACGTATCCGTCGATGTACTCGCGGACGCACGGATCGCAGTACGACACCGGCCTCTCCGCGCTGAGCATCTCGCCGCGCCAGCGGCTGGACGACGTCGTGCAGTCGATCTCGAACATCCCGTTCGGCGGCACGGACTGCGCCCTGCCGATGGTCGAGGCGACGAAGCACCGCTGGCCGGTGGACGCGTTCGTCGTGTACACCGACAGCGAGACGTGGGCGGGCAACATCCATCCGGCGCAGGCGCTCCGCGCGTACCGGGAGCGCATGGGCATCGCGGCGAAGCTCGTGGTCGTCGCGATGAGCTCCAACGGGTTCAGCATCGCCGACCCGGAGGACGCCGGCATGCTCGACGTCGTCGGCTTCGACACGGCGACGCCGGACGTGATCAGCAACTTTCTCGGCGATGATTGACAGGAGCCGTGGAGTGCAGGGAGGGGTTGTCGGGAGCAACGGCTCCGTGCAACCCCCTCCTCGCCCTCCACGGCTCCTGTGATCCTCCGCGAGAGCAACTCATCAACTCACTCAAATGAACAGGCTCGAAGATCTCTTCAACGATCCTCTGGAGCCGGAACGGAGGGACGACTACTGGATCATCGAGACGCACTTCGACTGCTTCGTCGTCTCCCTCGAGACGGCGATCGAGATCGAGCGGGCGCTGGATCACCTGCCGCCGCCGAGGTGGCTCGTGTTCCGGAGCTACACCGGGGCGCGGCACCGCATCACCGCCGCGTCGGTCTACCGCATCTCGGAGTGCACCGCGGCGCAGCGCGCCGCCGGACGGGAGTTCAACCGTGCCCGGAAGCTGGAGGAAAAGAACGACCGTCGCCCCTGGGAGGGCGACGACTGATCCCCCGGTCCATCGGTCGTCACAGCGCACTCAGCCGTTGCGACATGTGGGCGCGCTCGTCTTCATGGTATCCGGACGCACATCGCGCCGGTGATCTTCTCCGGAACGAGAACGGCAATGCGGATCCTGCTCCTCGTGGGGGCGCTGATGATGCCCCCACGCCAGGCGACCCCCGCGGTCGACAGCGTGCGCGCGCAGAGCGACAGCGTCAACGCGGTGAACTTCCTGAACGATCTCACGATCGCGATCCACGAGGTCGCGCGGCGAAACGGCTTCGACCCCTCGGTCGCGCCCGTGGGGTGGCTCGAGCCGGAGTACATCTCCGCGGCGCGGAAGCGCCCCGACATCCGCGAGTACTTTCGCCGGAAGTCGGCCTACGCGGCGGATCTCTCCGCGCACATGGACTCGATCGCGACGGCGGTGATCGATCGCCAGCTCGCGGACGCCGGCTATCCGGCGGAGGAGCGCGAGGAGATGAAGGCCGCGTTCCTGCGCGGCTTCAACCGGTCGAGCGACCAGCAGCGTGTGATCCTGCAGACGATGCAGCGTCAGGCGCGCATGGCGCTGACGCTGCATGCGTTTCTCGTGAAGGCCGATCCGTACGTGAAGATGGACCCGAGGACGAAGCACGTCCTCTTCAGTCGGCCGCGCGATCATCGCCGCTACAACGAGCTGGCCTACGCGATCGACGCCGCCAACGGGCTGCTCGCGCAGGCGGCGGGCGTCGGCGCGACCACGGCGAGCGCGGGGAACGGACAGCCCTGAGCTTCCGGCGCTGACCGAATCATGAGGCGGGGCCGCGATCCGATCGCGGCCCCGCTTCGTCATCTGGGCGCGGTCCGCCGCAGCACGACCATCGCCCAGATGCTGAGCGCCGCGGCGGCGAGGGTGATGACGAGGTACCACGGGTCGTGCGCGAGGCTCGCCGACTCGGCGACGGCGCGCCAGACGTGCAGCACGGCGAGCAGCGCGAACAGCACACCGGTGGTGGCCACGTAGACTCTCATCGGCGCTCCAGGGTGAGGGAGGACGGCGCGGGAGGTCGATCGCTCCGCGACGCCAAGGTGCGGCGTTCCCGGCGCGGGGGCAAGCGCCTCGCTCGCGTCGGTCGCGCGCGGTGCTAGCTTCGGGGAACACGCCCACCGCGAGCGCCCGATGTCCCGCACCGAGACCGCCTTCCTCTTCGACCTCGACGGCACGCTCGTCGACAGCGTCTACCAGCACGTGCTCGCCTGGCGTCAAGCGCTCGAGTCGGAGGGGATCGCGCTCTCCGTCTGGCGCATCCACCGCAAGATCGGGATGAGCGGCGGACTGTTCGCGAACATGCTCTTCCGCGAGACGGGGATCGCGCCCGAGGAGGGGCAGCTCGAGCGGCTGCGCCGGCTCCACGCCGAGAACTACAGGCGACTCTCGGCGGACGTCCGTCCCCTGCCGGGCGCGCGCGACCTGCTCGCCTGGCTCGGCGACTCCGGGATCCCGTGGGCGATCGCGACGAGCGGGCGGATCGAGACGGCGGGCCCGGTGATCGAGGCGTTAGGCGTGGACCGGACGCGCGTCCCGGTGATCACGCGCGACCTGGTGAAGTACGCGAAGCCCGACCCCGATCTCTTCCTCGCCGCCGCCGAGGCGCTCGGCGTCCCGATCGAGATGTCGACGGTGGTCGGCGACGCGGTGTGGGACATGCTCGCCGCGCGTCGCGCCCGATCGTTAGGCATCGGGCTGCTGAGCGGAGGCTACGGGCAGGAGGAGCTCGAGCGCGCGGGCGCGTATCGCGTCTTCGAGGATCCCGCGGAGCTGCTGCTGCACATCGACGAGGTGGGGGGACGGCGCTGATGCGGGGGTCGGGGGTCAGGGGTCAGCCGTCAGCGCTGACTCCCGACCCCCGGCCCCCGGAGGCTGCCGTTCAGTCGAGCTGCTTCTTCAGGTCCTGCGCCTTCGTCAGGTGCTCCTGCACCTTCCCGGCGGCCTTGGTCAGCATCGCCTTCAGCGCCGTGTCGGTCGTGGACTGCTCGAGCTGCTGCAGCTTGTCGAGCGTCTTCTGGTGTCCGTCGACCTGCTTCTCGACGAACTCCTTGTCCCAGTCCTTGCCGGCCTTCTTGTCGGTGAGATCCTTGTACTCGTCGCTCGCGTCCTTGAGCGCGTCGCGGACGTCGTCGCGCGCGGTGTCGGGAACGACGTTGTTCTTCGAGGCGTACTGCGATCCCTCGTCGAGCATCTTCTGGTGATCGGCCTGGAGCTGCCGGGCGAACGCCTTCACCTGCGCGTTCGTCGCCTTCTGCGCACCGAGCTTCCCTTCCTGGATCTCGGACGTGTTCGCGACCGAGGTGAAGCCGAGGATCTGCGGCTCCGTCCAGCTGTTGCCGTTGTTCCTGTTGTTCGCCCCCGCCGACGCGCCGGTGCTGTCGGTGCTCGCGACGGAGCCCGCGGCGGTGTCGGTGCGCGTGTTGTCGCTCTTCGCGCAGGCGGCGAGCGCGAGCGCGGCGAGGGTGAGCGTGCCGTACCGCCCGAGACTGGTGGACATGACGACCTCCGTTCTGCTCGTCGCGTTCGATCGGGCGACGAGCGGTTGCGTGAATGCTGCGTCGAACGCGCCCGATCGCCGCGT
This sequence comes from Gemmatimonadaceae bacterium, assembly GCA_036392515.1. Lineage (GTDB taxonomy): Bacteria > Gemmatimonadota > Gemmatimonadetes > Gemmatimonadales > Gemmatimonadaceae > JABFXC01. The sequence continues at coordinate 32,338 of DASVXU010000113.1, forward strand.
CGACGTCCGCGGTCGTGTCCGTCAGGAGCCGTGCCGTCGGGCTCCGATACGCGCGACTGGCGGGTGGGAGGGCCGGAGTGTGAGCAGGCGCACGTGGGGGGCGAGGCTCGGAGCTGCTGCTCTTCCAACAGCTGCTCCTCCAGCAGCGAGGGCTTCAATAGGGTAACTGCAACCGCGCTTTGGTACGCCGAGCCGGGGAGCTCAGGGAGGACTGCCAGGAGCTGGCGCGCTTGCCCTTTGTTTGGAGGCGCTCGGCGGAGTGTCTTCGCCCTGCGCGCCCCAGAATTGGCCGAGTCGACAGAAAGAGCTCCGAAATCTCCCAGAGCTCCGCATGCTGTTGAATAGGCCTCAGTGCGCCGCGGGCATCGTCATCCCGCCCGCATGATGATCCCCGCGCTGGGCGGCCATGAAGGCGTGGACAGGACACATTGAGTCTCTCGGCGTTGAGTTGTACGGCGACCACTTGGTCGTGCTTCGCGGCCCGCAATAGCCGACGTCTCCGGTCGCGCTGCGTGCTCCTCTGGCGAACGGGTGCTCTTGTATCAATCACAGAGAACCGCACGCGAGGACACGGAGGACAGAGAGGGCTCCTCGGCCGGCGAACTCGCTCGCGCCACGAGCAGGCGGCGTCGTATTCGGCCAAGCGCGGAAGCTCCTCTCGCGCCGCTCTTCCGCCGCGCCAGCCGTCTCCTCACTGCAAGGGCCGCAGCAGCTCCTGCGCGAAGGTGCGGCTCACGCGCAGCTGTCGCCGGTCGCGGAGGAGCGCCACGTAGTCCCCGCTGAACCAGGGCTGGATCTCACGCACGTGGTCCAGGTTCACGATGATCGACCGGTGGATGCGGCGGAAGCGGTCGGGGTCGAGCACTTCCTCCAGCGCGCGGAGGCTCATGCGGATGCGATAGACCTGCGGGCCGACGTGCACCCGTACGTAGTTTCGCGCGCCCTCGAACCACTCGACGTCCTCCGTGCGCACGAAGAGGATGCGCTCGTCCACACGAACGGTGATCCGCTTCGGGTAGCGGCTCACGCCCGGCGGAGCGACGCGCTCGAATACCTCCGCACCGATCGTGTCCTGCGTGACCAACTCGATACTCGACATCTGATCCTCCGGAGCGTTCGCGATGCTCGTTCGACATTCAGATAGCTCGCCACGGCGCCGCCGGCTACGGATTGTCACGACAGCGATTGGTCAACTCTCGACGCCCGCTTCCGCGGCGCACGACTCGTCCCGCGCCCGTGCGTTCCGTCCCGGCGCCGGGCGGCGCGTCCCAGCCGAGTGGGCGCCGCTTACATCGCTCCGACAGTTTCGCCGTTCCTGCTTGATCGCCCCACCTACACCTGGGAGGGATCGTCGGAGCGATGAATCGTCAGAGCAGAACGATCGGGATGTTGATGGCACTGGCCATCGCATCGATGGCGGGACGGGCAGGCGCGCAGGGCGCGCCGGCCTCGTCGATCGCCGGGCGCATCACCGATGCGCAGAGTGGACAGCCCGTCCCCGGGGCGCAGGTGCGTGTCGTCGGCACGAACCTCGGCGCGATCTCGGGAGAGGACGGGCAGTACGCGGTCCGCGCCGTGCCGGCGGGGACGTTCGAGGTGCGCGTGACGCGCATCGGCTTCGCGGAGCAGAAGCGCAGCGTCACGACGAGCGCGGGCGCCGCGGCGCCGGCTGACTTCTCCCTCGCCCGCGTCGCGGTGCAGCTCTCCGAGGTCGTCACCACGGCGACCGGAGAGCAGCGTCGCGTCGAGATCGCGAACGCGGTCACCACCGTCAACGCCGCCGACGCGGTGGAGAGCGGCGGCGTCGCGACCATCGGCGACGTGTTGGCCACGCGTTCCCCCAGCGTCAACATCCTGCAAAGCGGGATGATCGGATCGGGGGCGCGCGTCCGCATCCGCGGCACCAGCTCGCTCTCCCTGTCGAACGATCCGATCTACATCGTGGACGGAGTCCGCCTCAACAACGACAGCACCACGCTCTCGCCGAACCTCAACATCGGCGGGACGAAGCCGAGCGCGATCAACGAGCTGAACCCCGACGAGATCGAGACCGTGGACGTCATCCGCGGACCGTCGGCGGCGACGCTCTACGGCACCGACGCGGCGAACGGCGTCATCGTGATCACGACGAAGCGCGGCCGCGCGGGGCGCCCACAGCTCAACGTCTTCACCGAGCAGGGGCTGATCGAGGACAACAACGACTATCCCACGAACTACTCCGCGTACGGCCATCGCGCCGGCGCGGCGACGACGACCTGCTACCTGCGCGAGGTCGCGACCGGCGGCTGCACGATCGACAGCGTCGTCTCCTTCAACGTGCTGAAGAACGGCACCGCGAGCCCGCTCACCACCGGCTACCGCCAGCAGTACGGCGCGCAGGTGTCGGGCGGGAGCTCGTCGGTGCGCTACTTCGTCAGCGGCGAGTACGAGGGACAGGACGGCGTCTACAGGATCCCCGGCTTCGACAGGCAGCGGCTGCAGGCGGCGAACATCAAGGTGCTCGACGAGTGGAGCAACCCGAACATGTCGCGCCGCGCGTCGGGGCGCGTGAACCTCGACTTCGCGCCGAGCGACAGGATGGACGTCGGGGTGAGCGCGGGATACACGCAGAACGAGACCCGCTTCCCGCAGAACGACAACAACATCACGGGACTGTTCGGGAACATCTTCACCGCGAGCGGGCGCAGCGACCTCACCGACTTCACCGGACAGCGGCTCTGGGGATACGCGAACTTCCTCCCCGGCGACATCTTCCAGCAGACGGTGACGCAGAACGTCAACCGCTTCATCGGCAGCGTGAACCCGCAGTTCCGCCCGACGACCTGGCTCACCCTCGTCGGCGACGCGGGGATCGACTTCACGAGCCGCGTCGACGCGCAGCTCTGCCGCTACTCGCAGTGCCCCGACTTCTCCACGAACCGGCAGGGCTTCAAGGAGAACGATCGCACCTCGGTCCTGCTCTACACCGCGAACGGGCGCGGCACCGCGAGCTTCCCGATCACCGAGAGCGTCTCGTCGCGCACGAGCTTCGGGGTGCAGTTCACCGGGATCAACAACAACCGCAACGGCTCCGGCGCGTCGAACCTCCCTGTGGGGACGACGACGACCACGGCGGGCGCGGTGCCCTTCGCCGACGAGGCGACGATCCTCAGCCGCACCATCGGCGCGTACGGCGAGGAGCAGGTCGCGCTCGCCGACCGGCTCTTCGTCACCGCCGGGGCGCGCATCGACCGCAGCAGCGCCTTCGGCGTCGACTTCGGGAACGTCGTCTACCCGAAGGCGAGCGTCTCCTACGTCATCAGCGACGAGCCGATCTTCCCGAAGTTCTCCTGGCTGAACCAGCTCCGCCTGCGCAGCGCGCTCGGCTCCTCGGGGGTGCGCCCCGGGACGAACGACGCGCTGCAGTACTTCATTCCGACCGCGGTGACGCTGAGCGGCTCCGACGCTCCGGGCGTCGTCGTCGCGACCATCGGCAACCGCGACCTCAGGCCGGAGCGCTCGACCGAGTTCGAGGGCGGCATCGACGCGATGCTCTTCGACCGCCGCTACGACATCGAGCTCACCTACTACAACAAGACGTCGAAGGACGCGCTCGTCGCGCGCATCCTCCCGCCATCGTTAGGCCCCGAGCTGGCGAACGGCGCGATCACGGCGGGACAGTTCGAGAACCTGGGCCGGATCAACAACCGCGGCTTCGAGTACCTGCTGCGCGGCACGCCGGTGCAGGGACGCGTCGTGACCTGGGACTTCGCCTTCAACGGCTCATTCAACAAGAACAAGATCATCACGCTGGGCGCGGGAATTCCCCCGATCGTCGGCACGACGATCCGACAGGTCGCCGGCTATCCGGTGAACTCGTACTGGGCGCGCGCCTATCACTACAACGACGCGAACGGCGACGGGCTCATATCGGCGAGCGAGGTGACGGTGGACGCGAACCCCACCTACCAGGGCTACTCGCTGCCGACGCGCGAGTTCGCGATCACGAACGGCGTCGAGCTGTTCGACCACATGGTGCGCCTGCAGGCGGTGCTCGACCACAAGGGCGGCAACAAGCTGTACAACAACACGGAGCGCATCCGCTGCCAGAGCTTCAACAACTGCGCGGACCTCGTGCTGCGCGGCACCTCGCTCGAGGATCAGGCGCGCGTCATCGCGCTGCGCTACAAGAGCCCGACCAACACCCTCGCCGGCTTCTTCCAGCAGGCCGACTTCACCCGGCTGCGCGAGGCGAGCATCACCTACAACGCCCCCGATCGCTACGCGGCGATGCTGCGCGGCAGGTCGCTCAGCCTCACGCTCTCGGGACGCAATCTGGCGCTGTGGACGAAGTACAAGGGGATCGATCCGGAAGCGTCGTACGGGAACGGCAACCTGCCGCTGGACTTCCTCACGCAGCCGCCGCTCACGTACTACACGCTGCGCCTCCGCATCGGCTTCTGACCGCGACTCGTCCACCCATTCATCGGAGCATGACACCGTGAGCAACAGCATGAACAGGACGGGCTCGTGGCGCGGAACGGTCGCGCTCGCGCTGGCGATCGCATCGCTGGCGGGGTGCAACATGGACAAGTTCCTCAACCTCACCGATCCCGACATCATCAACCCCACCGATCTCCAGTCCCCGGCCGGGGCGGAGGCGGAGCGGATCGGCGCGCTCTCGCGCCTCAACGCGGCGACGTCGGGTACCAACGCCGGCGTCGAAGCCACCTTCTTCCTCTACGGCGGGCTGCTCGGCGACGAGTATCGCTCGGGCGACACCTTCATCGAGCGCAACGCCACCGACCAGCGCGACGTCCAGACGAACAACGCGCTGATCCAGCAGGCGATCGGGATCCTCCACGGCGCGCGCGTCTCCGCCTTCCAGGCGCACGAGGCGCTGAAGAAGTACGCCCCCGACGCGCCGAAGTGGGAGATCGCGGAGATGTACGTCGTCGAGGGATTCGCCGAGACGATGCTCGCCGACAACCTCTGCAACGGGATCCCGCTCAGCTACACGCTCGAGGGTGGTGTGAAGGTGTTCGGCACGCCGCTCACGAACGCCGAAGTCTACGCGAAGGCGCTCGCCCACTACGATACCGCGCTCACCATCCTCGGCACCGGCGCGACGTCGGACGACAGCACCACACGCTGGAAGGCGATGGTCGGACGCGGGCGCGTGCTGCTGAGCCTCGGCCGGTTCGCGGAGGCGTCGGCCGCGGTCGCGAGCGTGCCGACGGGTTATGTCTGGCAGATGGAGCACGCGCAGACGACGCGCAGCAACGTGATCTGGGCGCTCAACATCTCGGGGCGGCGCTACACGATTCCCGAGAGCGAGGGGCCGATGGGGCTGAACTGGCAGACGGCGAACGATCCGCGCGTACCAGTGTGCAAGGGCGGGACGGCCGGCTGCCCGACGTCCAACCCCGCGGTGTTCGACCCCGGCGCCACCTTTCCGCTCTGGGTGCAGAAGATCTGGCCGGTGCGTGAGGCGCCGGTGACGATCTCGAGCGGCGTCGAGGCGCGGCTGATCCAGGCGGAGGCGCTGCTGCAGGCGGGGAACGCGAGCTGGCTCGACACGCTCAACATGCTGCGCGCGCGCGTCTCCGGTCTCGCGCCGCTCGCCGATCCGGGCACCGCGGCGGCGCGCATCGATCTGCTCTTCCGCGAGCGCGCCTTCTGGCTCTTCTCGACGGGGCATCGTCTCCCCGACATGCGCCGCCTGATGCGCGCGCCGTACAACCGCACCCAGGCCCAGGTCTTCCCGACGGGCCCCTTCATCAAGGGCGGCAACTACGGAAGCGACGTCAATTTCCCCGTGACGCAGGCCGAGGAGAACAACCCGAACTTCCACGGGTGCATCGATAGGAACGCGTGACGGCGGGGGTCAGGGGTCGGGGGTCGGGGGTCAGCCGTCAGCGCCGACCCCCGACGCCCGACGGCCGACTCCCGTCAACGCACGACCCGAAACCCCCGATCATGCACCGTTATGATCAACGTCGGATGCGAGGGGTCGTCCTCGAGCTTCTGGCGCAGCTCGAAGATGTGCGCGTCGACGGTGCGTGACTTCGCGGAGAGCTCGCGCCGCCATACCACCTCGACGATCTGGCGGCGCGAGAGCACGGCGCCGCGCGCGGCGACGAGCGCCGCGAGGAGATCGAACTCCTTCGGCGTGAGGTGCACCGGCTGGCCGTTCCTGTAGACCGCGCGCTGCCGGAGGTCGAGCTCCACCTGGGCGCCGACCCGCAGCCGCGCGACGTGCGTCGTCGCGCCGTCCGACGCCGTGGCCCGTCGCCGGAGCAGAGCGGAGATCCGCGCCAGCAGCTCCATCAGCGAGAAGGGCTTCGTCACGTAGTCGTCCGCTCCCGCCTGGAAGCTGACGATCTTGTCCACCTCGTCCGCGCAGGCGCTGAGGATCATCACCGGGATCCGCGGCGCCACGGAGCGCAACGCCTGCACCGCCTGGCTCCCGTGCATGTCGGGGAGGAGGAGGTCGAGGATCACGAGATCGGGAGGCGTCACGCTCGCGAAGGCGATCCCTTCCGATCCTGTCCCGTGGACGTACACGGTGTATCCCTCCAGCTCGAGCACCGCCTTGATGCCGGCGGCGAACTCGGCGCGATCCTCGATGAGCTGGATGACGAACGGCTTCACCATGACGCGCCAAATGTCGCGTCCTCGTGCTGAAACAGATGCCAGCGCAGGGACGAGCCGGGAATCCGCGGGCCGGGGCGCGCGATCCGGTGCCGGACTGCATGTCGCTCGACGAGAGCGCCGCCTGTGCGCGCCGTCACCACGAACATCAGCTCGCCGGGCGGGTAGATTCGAGCCATGCATCGAGAACTTCGCTTCGTCACGCTCGCCTGTGTGACGCTCGCCCTCGCCGCCTGCGCCGACGTCGCCGGTGTCCTCGCGCCGATCCCGGTGAGCGACAACCATCCCGGCTTCGACACCGCGGTCTATCCCGGCGACGCGGCGATGCTCGCCTGGCGCGCGCCCGCGTCGCCGTACGAGTGGGTGGGCTACTATCTCCCCGCGCCCTGCCACCACGACGTCACCTGGTCCGGGAAGCGCGCGTGGCTGACGTCGATCGGCTGGGGCACCGCCGTGCTGTACGTCGGGCAGCAGACGTGGGAAGGCGTCGCGGTGGGCCCGCAGCCCGCGCCGGCGATGCAGCGCGCGACGCAGTCGGTCACCTGCTCGCGCACGCTCCTCAGCGGCGCGCAGGGAACGATCGAAGGGATCGACGCCGCGGCGAAGACCGCGAACGAGGGGTTCCCCGCGGGGACCACGATCTATCTCGACGTCGAGTACATGACGACGATCCCGCAGGCGATGCGCGACTACTATCGGTCATGGGTCGCCGGCGTGGTCGCCGACGGACGCTATGTGCCCGGTATCTACGTCCATCGCTCGAACGCGGCGGCGGTGCACGACGACGTGCTCGCGGAGCTCGCGGCCCAGCACTACACGCGCACCCCGCGCTTCTGGATCGCCGGCGGCAGCGGCTTCTCCCTCGACCGCTTCCCGACCGACGTCGGCCACGCGTTCGCGAACATGTGGCAGGGGAAGCTCGACTCGAGCGAGACGAGGAACGGGGTGACGATCCTCGTGGACGAGAGCGTGTCGGACGGGGCGCCGTGAGCGACACGAAGCTCCGCGTCGACTATCTCCGGGCACGGAGTGGTGCTGGCGTCGATCGCTCGGTCGAGCACAGCACGCGCGTCGCAGGCGAGTATGCGTTCGGTCCGGCGCTCAGCCTCGCGGTGACGGTGCCGTACGTGTGGCGCAGCGACTTCGCGGGCGTCAACGCACTTCCTGACGCCTGGCCCCTGTCCCCTGGCACGCGTCCAGCCACTCCACGACCCGCCTCGCCAGGGCGATCCGGCGGTCGGAGAAGGAGTGGTCCGTCGTCCACACCTCGGCGGTGACGTGCTTCGCGCCCGCGGCGCCTAACGCGGCGAGGAGCGGGACGTGGTCGGTGTTGTGGTCGTTGTCGAGAAGGAGGAGCGTACGCGGGGCGAGCTCCCGCGCGCGCGTCGTCAGGTCCCAGCGGTCGGCGTTCGCGTCGAGGCTCGCCTCGAGCGCGCGCGGGTCGGCGTGGAGCGCGCCGCCCGGCTGCGTCAGCCAGTCGTCGTAGCCCATCATCTCGCGCAGCGCCGACGAGTCGCGGCGCGCCGCCTTCATGTGGCGCGTCATGTCGGCGAGCTCGATCGCCGCGGCGCACCTCACCCCGCTGTCGGCGATCGCGCCGTGCAGCGCGAGCCAGGCGCCCATGCTGTGGCCGACGAGCGCGATGCGCGCCGGGTCGACGTGGTAGCGCTTCACCAGCTCCGGTGAGCGCAGCCAGCGCACCGCCGTCGCGACGTCCTCCTGCGCGTTGGCGAAGGAGAACTCGCCGCCGCTCCCCCACGAGCCGCGATAGTCGAAGAAGAGCACGTTCATCCCCGCGCGCCGCATCGCCTGCGCGAGATCGAGGTTGCGCTCGTTCCCCGGATAGCCGTGCAGCAGCACGACCGTCGGGTGCGGCTCAGCGCCCTGCGCGAGGTAGATGAAGCCGTTGACGCGCGAGCCCCCGCTCTCGAACGCCAGCTCGTCCATCGCCGGCGGATGCGCGCGATCGCGCACGACGGGATCGGTCGTGACGGGATCGCGCCCCTGCGCGGCGAGAGGGAGCGCGAGGAGCGTGAACGACAAGGCGCAGGTGAGACGACGCATCATGACTGGAGTTCCCGCGAGAAGGTGGCGGTGCAGGGGATGATCTTACCATCGCGGTCGTGACGCTGCGACCCGAATCGTGCTCTGGAGCTGTCGGCCGCTCCAACAGCGGGGGCTCCTCGACAGCGGCTCTTCGACAGCGCCTCTTTGACAGCAGGGCCTCTTCAACAGCAGGGGCATTATGGGGTAACTGCAACGACGCCGAGGAGTGCCCGAGCCGAGGAGCTTTGGGAGACTTCGGAGCTTTTCCTCTTGGCTCGGCCGACAATGGGGTGCGGAGGGCGAGATCGCTGGCCGAGCAGTCCACCCAAAAAACGCGAGGGCAACAGCTCCTGGTAGTTCTCCCCGACCTCCCCGGCTCGGCGTACCAGAGAGTAGTTGCAGTTACCCTATTGAAGCCCCTAGCTGTTGCCGAGCCCTAGCTGTTCGAGAAGCAGCAGTTCTCCGAACCTCACTCGTCCGGCAGCATCCCCAGCTTCAGCGACTTCCGCCCGAACTTCTCGCGCACCGAGTCCATCGCCGCCGCGAGCTCGCGCTGCTTCGCGGTCTCGCGCGCCGCGCGCTCGTCCTCGAACAGCACGAGCTGGCCCTCGATGTTGCCGCGCACGAGGTGCGACGCCGAGACGCCGATCAGGCGCGCCGCGACGCGCCGCTTCCTGCGCAGCTGCTTCAGCAGCTCCTTCGCCACCGGCGCCATCGCGTGGTAGGTCGTGATCGCTTCGTCGAGCGTGCGCGCCGCCGAGCGGAGGGTGAAGTCGCTGTCCTTGAGCTTGACGGTCACCGTGCGCGCGGCGTAGCCGTCGTCGCGCAGGTCCGACGTCACGCGGTCGACGAGCTGCAGCAGCTCGCGCTCCAGCTCCGCGTCGCTCATGATGTCGCGCGGGAAGGTCTCCTCGCGTCCCATCGACTTCGGCTCTTCGCGCTGGTGCACCGGCGAGTCGTCGATCCCGCGCACGACGTCGTAGAGCCAGGCCGCGCTGCGCTCGCCTAACGCGCGCTCGAGCTCCTCCAGCGGGACCGCGACGACGTCGCGCGCCTCGAACCAGCCGCGCCGCGCGAGCTGCTCCTGGAACTTCGGGCCGATCCCGGGAATCTCGGCGAGCTTCAGCCGCGCGACGAACGCCGCCTCCTCCCCCGGCGCGACGACGTGGACGCCGTTCCCGCCCGTCCCGTCGCGCGGCTTCGCCGGCTCGACGGCGAGCTTCGCCACCAGTTTGCTCGTCGCGCCCCCCATCGACACCCTGATCCCCGTCTCGCGCTCCACCGCGGCGCGGATCATGTGCGCCACCTCCTCGAGCGTGCGGCCGCGATAGACGGTGTCCATCGTCGTCGTGAGGTCCATGTAGGCCTCGTCCGGCGACGCACTCTCGACGTCGGGGGCGAAGCGCTTCAGAACCTCGACGATCTCCTCGCTCTTCTGCGCGGTGAGCTCGCGCGGCACCGGGACGCACATCGCTTGCGGGCAGAGCTTCACCGCGCGCGAGATCGGCATCCCGGAGCGCACCCCGAACTTCCGCACCTCGTACGTCGCCGAGCAGACGACGCCGCGGCTCTCGGCCGAGCCGCCGACGATGAGCAGCCGCGCGCGGCCAGCCCCCTCGGGGTCGGCCATGCGCGCGAGCTGGACGTAGTACACGTCGCAGTCGGCGAGGAGGATGCTGCGGGGACGGGGAGATGCGGGCGACGCCATGACACTTCATTATATGCCCTGGCGGGCCTCGCCCGTCATCCCTGCTCCCCCTTCGATGGACCGCCGATGAGCGAGACTCCGATCCCCCTCTCCGCCTGGGAGAGCTTCTACGTCATCGTCGGCTCCTCCGCGGCCGCGCTCACCGGGCTGCAGTTCGTCGTGATGACGCTCATCATGGACCTGCGCCGCCGCGCCGGGGAGCGCGAGATCAGCGCCTTCGCCACGCCGACGGTGATCCACTTCGGCGCCGCGCTCGTCACCTCGGCGATCCTCAGCGCGCCGTGGGAGACGCTGCGAGGTCCGGCCGGAGCGCTCGGGATACTCGGGGTCGCCGGGGTCGTGTACACGATCGTCGTGACCCGCCGCGCCCGACGCGCGGAGGGCTACACACCGGTGCTCGAGGACTGGATCTGGCACGTCGCGCTTCCCTTCGTCGCGTACGGGACGACGCTGGTCGCTGCCGCGACATTCCTGCGCCACGAGCGCGACGCGCTCTTCGCCGTCGCGGGCGCGACGCTGCTGCTCCTCTTCATCGGCATCCACAACTCGTGGGACACGGTCACCTGGGTCGCGCTCGGCAACGCCGGCGAGCAGCCGCGCGAGTCGGCGGGGGAGCCGGTCCCGCCGGTGCAGCGGACGTCCGCCCCGGCCGACGTCGCGGCCGCGCGCGATCGTCAGACTCCGGTGGAACTGTTGTAGCGGCTATTGCGCGCCGCGCGCCAGCGCAGCACGCTTTCCCGACCCGATTCCAGAGAGCCATCGCATGCCAGCTTCCCCCCGCCGGCGCGTCCCGGGCGACGTCATGCTCCTCGTCGGCACGACGAAGGGCGCCTTCTTCTTCACCTCCGACGCGAAGCGGAAGAAGTGGAAGATGGACGGCCCGCATTTCCCCGGTGAGTCGGTCTACTCGGTCGCCTACGACAGCCGCGGCGGACGCACGCGAACCTTCATGGGGACGCAGAGCAGCCACTTCGGCGGGACGATTCGCGTCAGCGACGACTTCGGAAAGAGCTGGGTCGGCCCCGAGCGTCAGGCGGTGCGCTTCCCGGAAGGCTCGGGCCTCTCGCTCGCCGGCGTGTGGCAGATCATGCCCGGCAGACCGGACGAGCCGGACGTCGTCCGCTGCGGCGTGGAGCCGGCGTGCCTCTTCGAGTCGCGCGACGGCGGTGAGAGCTGGGAGCCGGTGAAGGGGCTGCTCGAGCACGAGCATCGCCCGCGCTGGCAGCCCGGTGGGGGCGGGCTCTGTCTGCACACGATCGTGATGGATCCGAAGGATCGGAAGCGGATGGGGATCGCGATCTCGACCGCGGGCTTCTATCGCACCGACGACGGCGGGAAGAGCTGGCGCCCGCGCAACGACGGAGTGCGCGCGGTGTTCCTGCCGAACAAGTATCCCGAGTTCGGGCAGTGCGTGCACAAGGTCGTGAACCATCCGGCGAAGCCGGAGCGGCTCTTCCTCCAGAATCACTGGGGTCTCTACCGCAGCGACGACTGGGGTGACAGCTGGCAGGACATCGCCAACGGAGTTCCCTCGGACTTCGGCTTCGCGATGGTGACGAACCCGAACGACGCGGACACGGTCTACATCATCCCCCTGCAGTCGGACCAGTTCCGCATCGTCCCCGAGGCGAAGCTGCGCGTCTACCGGACGCGCGACGCCGGCGCGTCATGGGAGCCGCTCGCCAGCGGGCTGCCCCAGGAGAACGCCTTCGAGTGCGTGCTGCGCGACGGGATGGCGGCCGACGCGCTCGACCCGGCGGGGATCTACTTCGGCACGCGCGGCGGGAAGCTCTACGGCTCGGCGGACGACGGCGACAGCTGGACCGAGATCGCCGACGCGCTGCCGCCGATCTGCTGCGTCAAGGCCGCGGTCGTCGAGCGTTAGGCAGCGATGGCCGTCTCGGTGATCGTCCCCCGCGCCCTCACGCCGTACACCCGCGGCGTGGGGACGCTCGTCGTCGACGAGCCCTGCTCGACGGTCGGCGACGCCCTCGCCGCGATCGCCACGCGCCTCCCCGCGCTCACCGACCGCGTCCTCACCGAGCAGGGCGAGATCCGCCGCCACGTCAACGTCTTCGTCGGCGACGAGAGCGTCCGCTTCCTCGACGGGCTGGAGACGAAGGTGGAGTCGGGGACCGTGATCACCATCGTCCCCGCGGTGAGCGGCGGCTGACCGCGACATCGTCTTCACGGTGTCTCGGCGTGTAAACACGAAGGACACGAAGCGCACGAAGGCTCCCGCGCCTCTTCGTGTCCTTCGTGTCCTTCGTGTTTCAACAACAGGCAGCGATGTATCCGTGCCGCTCTCAGCTCACGGACCCTGACCCGGAACCTGCTGCGCGCCCTGGTCGGGCTGGTCCTGCGGGCGCGGGCGGAGCTTCAGCTGCTGGCCGAAGTTGCGCGAGAAGCTGACGACGATCCCCCGCATCCCGAAGCGGCGCTCCGTGGACTCGATCACCTGGCCGTTGCGCGTGTCGTAGCCGAAGGCGCTGAGGTTGAATGGATCCTGCACGCGCACCGTCAGGCTTCCCTTGTCACCGAACAGCTTCTGCCGCAGCGCGATGTTCGAGAAGACGAAGGCGTGCTGCATCCCGCCCTCCGTCTTCGCCGCCGCGCGGTAGCTCACGAAGCCCATCAGGTCGAGCGTCGGCGACAGCTTCCACGTCGCGTTCGACCGCGCCGTCCAGACGAACGCCTTCGTCGAGAGCGCGCCCGCGTCGCTCGAGTACCGGTAGGCGCCGCCGCCGCCGAACAGGTTCAACCCGCCCAGCCGGTAGCTGACGTTCAGGTCCGCGCCCATCGCCGTGCTGCTCGCGACGTTCGAGAAGGTGCCGACGCTGACTCCCGTCGTGTCGATGTAGCGGATGAAGCGCACCGCGTGCGCGGTCTTCCTGTAGTACGGCGTGAGCTGCAGCGAGCCCCACTTCTTCGTGTCCTGCAGCCCGAGCTCGAACGCGTCCGTGTACTCGGGGCGGAGGTTCGGGTTGCCGACGAAGACGTTGCGCGGGTCGTCGCGCCGCTCGATCGGGCTGAGCATGAACGGGTCGGGGCGCGTGATGCGCCGCGAGTAGCTCGCCTTGAGCTGGCGCAGCTCGGTGACGTTCCACGCCAGCACCGCGCTCGGGAAGGCGCTCCCGTAGTCGTTGCGGTAGACCCCGCCGCCGTTAGGCAGCGCGAACCTCGTCTGCGCGTTCTCGAGGCGCAGCCCCGCCTGTGCGTCCACCCGCCCGAGCTTCTGCGAGAGGAGCCCGTACGCCGCGCCCACCTGCTCGCGGTAGTCGAAGCTGCTCGCCCGCTCCGCCGAGTCCACGTAGACGCCGTTCGCGTCGCGATAGGCCGCGGTGAAGTCGTTCGACGTCGTCCGCTGCGTCCCCTTCATCCCCAGCTCGAGCTTCGTCCTCGTCCCGAACGGATGCGCGTAGTCCGACTGCAGCGACCAGAGCGGGACGCCCGAGTTGTTGACGTCGAGCTCCGCCGGGATCGTCCGCGTCGCCGCGTCCGCCTGCACCACCGCCCCGGAGAGGCGGTTGTCGAAATCGAACGAATTGTTCGTGAAGCGCAGCTCGGTCGAGAACGTCGTCGCCGTCGGCGTGCTCGGCGGCGCGATGCGCCGGAAGGCGAGCGCGTAGTCCTGCGTGACGTTCGTCCCCCGGCCGTTGGTGAACTGGTTGAACAGCCCCGTCACCGTGCCCGTCGAGTCGAGGTTCGCGTAGTAGTTCGAGAAGTCGCGCGCGAAGCGCCCGCCCGAGATCACGACGTCCGAGGTGAGCGCGTCGCGGTCGTTGAACTTGTACTCGGACCGCAGCGTTCCGTTCTGGAAGAACGGGTGGCCGGTTCCCTCGAAGCGCCCGTTCACGAACGCGGGGCCGCCGTCGAAGAGGTTCTCGCGGTTCGACCAGCCGCTGAACTGCCGCACGTCGCGGAAGAGGCTGTAGGTGCCGAGGAAGGTGAGCTTCCCTTCCTGGCGTCCGAGATTTCCGGAGAGGTTCGCCATCCCCGTCGAGCCCGCGCTCGCGTTGACGCCGCCGCTCCACCCCATGTCCGCCTGCTGGTTGAGCACGATGTTGATGATCCCCGCCGTCCCCTCGGGATCGTCCTTCGCCGACGGGTTCGACGCGACCTCGACGCGCGTCACCGTCGACGCCGGGAGCTGCGAGAGGAAGTTGCCGAGCTGGTCGCCCTTCAGCGGCGAGGGGCGGCCGTTGATCTGCACGACGACGTTCTGGTTCCCGCGCAGGCTGACGTTGTTGTTCCCGTCCACCTCGACCGCGGGGGTGTTGCGCAGCACGTCCACCGCGGTGCCCCCGCTCACCGAGGGCATGTTCTTCGTCGAATAGCTGTTCCGGTCCGGTGCCAGCGCGACATCCGGACGCTCGGCGGTCACGGTCTGCGTCTCGAGCTTCACCGGGATCGACGCGACCTTGAGATCGCCGAGGTCGACCGCCGGCTGCTCCGCGCTGAGCGCGATGTCGTTGCGCGCGAGTGGCGCGAAGCCGATGGCGCGGAATCGCACGACGTAGCGGCCGGGGCGCAGCCCGCTGACGCGGAAGGTACCGTCCGCGTTAGGCAGCGCGCCCCCGACGAAGGCCGTGTCCGCCGCGCGGCGGACGGTGATCGAGCCGATCGCGACCGGCTGGCCGGAGCTCGTCTCGACGAGCCGGCCGCGGATCTCGCCGCTCGGACCGGCGGGCGCGCCCCCCTGAGGCGCGACTTGCGCGGCGGCGGCCGTGGCCGACGTCACGAGGGCGACGCCGAGCGTCGCGAGGGTGCGGAGAATTCGAGTCTGGAGCACGTGTCGCTGCACGGTTCGGGTCGAGGGGGATTCAGCTCTCCCCATGGGACACCCGGAGGATAGCGGGCGTTTCTCGGTCAAATGCAAAGGTCTCGTATGAGTGCGGGCCCGGTCCCGCCGGGCTTTCTCCCGCGGCGGCCGGCCGGGTGGCATCTTCCGCCTGGCGGAGAGATCGGCTTCAGCCGTGTCGATCCTGCCGCTTGCCGTTCGACGTACCGGTAGAGCCGCGCCGGCGTTGGGCCGCGCGCTCCTAACCTGCACCGAAGGAAGACGGAGAATCGACGATGCGCTTCATGATCATTCGCAAGGCGGACGCGGACACCGAGGCCGGGGTGATGCCGAAGACCGAGCTGCTCGAGGCGATGGGCAGCTACATGGCGGAGATGGAGAAGGCGGGCATCCTGCGCGGCGGCGACGGGCTGCATCCGAGCGCGAAGGGCGCCCGCGTGAAGTTCCACAAGGGAAAGCCGACGGTGATCGACGGCCCCTTCGCCGAAGCGAAGGAGCTGATCGCCGGCTACGCGATCATCGACGTCCCCTCGCGCGAGGATGCGATCGCCTGGGTCAAGAGGTGGCCGGCCCTCGACGGCAACGGCGAAGTCGAGCTGGAGATCCGCCCCTTCTTCGAGGCGGAGGAGTTCGGCGAGGAGTTCACCCCCGAGCAGCGCGAGCGCGAAGCCGCGATGCGGGAGCGGATCGAGAAGAAGCGCTGAGATTCGCGGGTCGGACGACGACTCGGCGCCAGAGGTGCGCCCCGAGAAGGTCTTCCAGGCTCGTGTCGATTTGTCGTTCCCCCGTTCGACGTGTTCATGGAGCCGGACACCTTCCGCTCCATGACCTCGAACCGGAGACACGACGATGGGCGCCACGACGCGGACGTACGAGAGCAGCATCGGCAGGACCGAGACGATCCTCCTCTGGACGGTGCAGGCGCTGCTCGCCGCGCTCTTCCTCTTCGCCGGCGGGATGAAGCTCCTCGTCCCGAGCGACCAGCTCCAGGCGGGCGCGCCGATCCACTTCCCCTCGGCGTTCATCCACTTCATCGGTACCTGCGAGGTGCTCGGCGCGCTCGGCCTCGTGCTTCCGCGCGCGACGCGCGTCCTTCCCGAGCTGACGCCGATCGCCGCGGCGGGGCTCGTGATCATCATGGTCGGCGCGGTCACCGTCACGCTCGCGGGAGGGATGGGCGTCGCCGCGGCGATCCTTCCGTTCGTGGTCGGCGTCCTCGCCGCGCTCGTCGCGTGGCGGCGCGGGACGGGCTCTCGTCCCTGATGCTCGAGCCAAAGCCACCACAGAGGTCCACAGAGCTCGGCACCGATGAGATCCACAGAGGGCCGCACTGCAAAGCACTCCTTTGTGGATCTCATCTTTGCAAAGCTCTGTGGATCTCTGTGTCGGCAGTTGCCGAGCCAGCAGTTGCCGAGCCATGGGTGGTTGCCGAGCGGCGCGCGTGCCAGCTTGCACCCAACGAGGAGAGACGCGTGATTATGCGGCGTGACGACTGCAGAGGTGCACCGCGCGATCGACGCGGTGTGGAGGATCGAGTCGGCGAAGCTGATCGCCGGGCTGGCGCGGATCACGCGCGACGTCGGCCTCGCCGAGGATCTGGCGCAGGACGCACTCGTCGCCGCGCTCGAGCAGTGGCCGCAGTCGGGCGTCCCGGACAATCCCGGCGCCTGGCTCATGGCGACGGGAAAGCGCCGGGCGATCGACCGCTTCCGGCGCGACAAGCTGCTCGAACGGAAGCATGACGAGATTCTCCACTCCTCCGACGCCGCGGAGGACGCCGCGGCGGCGCTCGACGACGCGATCGACGATCACGTCGGCGACGATCTGCTGCGGCTCGTCTTCACCGCCTGCCATCCCGTGCTCTCCACCGACGCGCGCGTCGCGCTGACGCTCCGGCTGCTCGGCGGGCTGACCACCGACGAGATCGCGCGCGCCTATCTCGTCCCCGAGGCGACGATCGCGCAGCGCATCGTGCGCGCGAAGCGGACCCTCGCCGACTCGAAGGTGCCCTTCGAGGTGCCACGCGGCGACGAGTTCACCGCGCGGCTCTCCTCCGTGCTGCAGGTGATCTATCTCATCTTCAACGAGGGTTATTCGGCGACCGCGGGCGAGGATTGGACGCGCCCCGCGCTCTGCGACGACGCCCTCCGGCTCGGCCGCATCCTCGCCGAGCTGGTGCCGAACGAGCCGGAGGTGCACGGGCTCGTCGCCCTGATGGAGATCCAGGCGTCGCGGCTGCGCGCGCGGGTCGGCCCGTCGGGCGAGCCGGTGCTGCTGATGGACCAGGACCGCGCGCGCTGGGACCAGCTCCTCATTCGCCGAGGGTTCGCCGCGCTCGACCGCGCCGAGGGGCTGGACGTCGAGCGCGGTCCGTACGTGCTGCAGGCGGCGATCGCGGCGTGCCACGCCCGCGCCCGCACCGCGGCGGAGACCGACTGGCGCGCGATCGCCGATCTCTACGCGGAGTTGCAGTCGCTCACTCCCTCACCGGTGATCGAGCTCAATCGCGCGGTCGCGGTCGCGATGGCCGAGGGCCCCGGCGCCGGCCTTGCGATCGTGGACCGCCTCCGCGGCGAGAAAGCGCTCGCCGGCTACCATCTCCTCCCCGCCGTCCGCGCGGACTTTCTCACGAAGCTCGGCCGGCGCGAGGAGGCGCGGGCCGAGCTCGAGCGCGCGATCGAGCTGACGAGAAACGAGAGCGAGCGGGCGCTCATGCGGGCGCGGGTCGAGGCGTTAGGCAGGGCGCGATAGCGCCACCGCGGCTCGCCATTGTCGGCATCGGATCGCTCCGGGCATATCCGGAGTCCTCGCCCGGTCCGCATCTGGCTTCGGCGGCCCCTGTCAGGACACGAAGGTCACGAAGGAGCACGAAGATGTCGGCCTGAGCCCCCTTCGTGAGCCTTCGTGACCTTCGTGTCTCAATGACGAGAGCAACAACAGGCTCGTTGTGCGCCGAGGCCTACTTCGCCACCGCCGGCAGCGTGGTCCAGACCTTCGGGTCTTCCTGCCCGAGCACCCACACCGAGTAGCCGCGCAGCTTGTACTGCGAGATCAGCGGGAGGCGCGCCGTGAACGAGCGTGCGTCCTCGAGGAAGAGGAACTCGTTGATGCCGTCGTTCTCCCAGAACGCGAACGCCTCCTTCGTGCGGTCGTCCCAGGTCGGCGTGACGCCGTTCTCGGTGAGGATGCCCATCGCGGCGGAGTACGCGAGGCCGGTACCCGAGCTGCGCGGGCCGCCGGCGGCGTCGTAGGTCGGGTACCAGTACTCCGAGTACGAGGCCAGGCCGAGCGAGAGCTTCGACGCCGGGACGCCCTGCGCGAGGACGTACTTGATCACGCGCTCCATCCATTCGTAGCTCGCGACCGGACCGGGCGGGGTACGCCGCGTGTGCTGCGAGTACGTCATCACCGAGATGAAGTCCATCGCGTCGGAGAGCGCCTTGTAGTCGTACGCCGCGCGCCAGTTGTCGAAGATCCACTTGTGATACGACGTCGGCCCCGGGTAGTCGCTCGAGCGCGGGACGACCGCCGCCGAGAGCGTGCACTTCACGCGGTGCAGGGAGTCGGCGACCTCGCGCGAGAACGCGGTGAACGCGTCGCGGTCGAGGATGCTGATGTTCTCGAAGTCGAACTGGATCCCGTCGAAGCGGTTGTCGCGGCAGAGCGCGGTGATGTTGCGGACGGCGCGCCGGCGCGCGTCGGCGTTGTTCAGGACGTGATGGAAGATCCCCTGGTCGAAGCCGGGGTTCACGATCAGGGGCACGACCTTCACCCCCTTCGCGCGCGCGGTGGCGAGGACGCGCGCGTCGACGCGCCCCCAGATGATGCCGACGCTGTCCATCGAGAACGACTGCGGCGCGACGATCGAGATCCGATCGGCGTTCGCGAGGAAGCTCTGGACGCTCGCTTCGGCGTCGGTGGAATACCAGAGCGCTTCCGGCGCCTGCGCGGCCGCCGGCCGCGCGGCGGCGGCGACGCCGGCGAGAAGGAGTGCGAGTGTGATGCGACGCATGAGGCCGGGGAGTGATGACGAGGTTGTAATGCCGGTGCAAGCGATTCGATCGCCTGTCGCGCGCAATGTCCACGCGCGGCACCGCTCCGGTCAAGCTTGTGTGAACGGTGAATCCAACGGCGCGAACCCGCTGCCTAACTCCCGTAAGGCCGGAGCGCGTCCCCCTCGCGCTTCGCTGACCAGGCCCGGTCCCACCCGGAGGCATCCATGTCGCGCGTCATCCGCTTCGCCGCTCTCGCTCCCCTCGCTCTCCTCTCCCTGCACGCCTGCGCGTCCGGCTACGTGCGACCGGCAGCGCTCGAGGCCTCCGCCGACCTCTACGCCTCGCAGGCACGCGTGCGCAGCCGGTCAGACATCATCGCCCCCGCCGAGCTGGCGAGCGCCGGCACCGGCACCGCCTACGACGTCGTTCAGCGGCTGCGTCCACAGTTCCTCGCGCACCGGGCGTTAGGCTACCTCACCGACCCGTACGGCGGCAAACCGGTCGTCTACTACAACGGGATGTGCCTCGGCGGCATCGAGGAGCTGCGCACGCTCTCGATGTTCATGGTGGGCGAGGTGCGCTTCCTCACTCCCGTCGCCGGGAGCGAGTCGTTCGGCCGCTATCATCCCGGCGGCGTCATCGCGATCACCTCGCCGCGCTAGCGCGCGCGGCGCACAGGTCGCTGCCGTCGCGCCCGCTTCGCGCGTGAAGTTTCGATGAAGATCGTGCCGCGCGCCGCTGGATGTGCGCCCCGACACTGCCTAACGGCGCCCGGGAGGTGAGATTGCATGCGTCGCCGCGCTGGTGCGGCGACGCCGCTCTCCCCCCGATACTCCAGCGACACAATGAAGCAGCGGTTCCCGGCGCTCGGCCTCGTGCTGTGCGCCACACTCGGCGCGTGCGCGAGCGACGCGGCCACCGCGCCCGGTACGGCAGCGTACGACGGCGCCCTCCCCGCGGTGAAGCGCGTCGTCGTGGTCAGCATCGACGGACTGCGCGGCGACGCCGTCTCCGCCATGCCCGCCCTCGCCGCCCTCGCGCAGCGCGGCGCGTGGACCGACAGCATGCAGACCGTCGTCCCCGCCCTCACCGTCCCGGGCCACCTCTCGATGTTCACCGGCCGCGACGTCACCACCATCGGCATCACCTCGAACACCCTCGACCAGCAGGCCGGGGTCGAGCTCGCGATGAACGGCGCGTCCACGATGTTCGAGTGGGTGAAGGGCGCGGGCGGACGCTCGGTCGCCCTCGTCGCCAGCTCGCTCGTCCCCGCCTCCCAGCTCGAGAGCGCCCGCGCGTACTTCGGCCTCGACGAGGTCACCGCGGTGGACGGCGACCTTGGCGATCTCCGCGCGAAGGCCATCGCGCGCGCGACCACGACTGACGCGCCGGCACTGCTCTTCGTGCACGTCCCGACGGTCGATTACGCGGGGCACGACTTCGGGTGGATCCGCACCGACGCCTCCACCTCGCGCGACGTGCTCGGCGATGCGTACCTCGCCGCCGCGCGCGCGGCGGACGCGGTCGTCGGCGACCTGTGGGCGGCGCTGCAGCCGGCGGTCGATGCGGGCGAGGTCGCGTTCATCGTCACCGCGGACCACGGCGGCGGGCATGGCGAGGGATGCAAGGTGAGCGTCGCCGCCTACCGCGAGCACTGCACGAACAGTCCCGCCGATCGCACGATCCCCTTCGTGCTCGTCGCCCGCGACGTCGCGGCGGGGCGTCTCGCGGGGCGCCCGTCGATCACCCAGGTCGCGCCGACCGTCGGCCGCCTGCTGCGGGTGACCGTCCCCGCGCGCGCCGGATCGGCGCTGCGTTAGGCGGGGCTGCCCGGCGCGCCGCTCAGGGCGCCGGGCAGCGCCACGCGACGCGGTCCGCGTCCGGCTTCGCGTAGCCCGCGCGCGGCAGTACCTCGCGCGCCGTCATCGCCAGCCCCCACCCGACGATCAGCAGGGCGAGGACGTGGATCAGGGGCAAGCGGCAGCGCCATGTCGTCACCGCGATCCACGTTCCCCCAGCCACCACCGCGCCCACCGCGCCGAGGTAGCCCCAGAGCTCCAGCCCGCAGCTCGCGTAGTAGGGCCAGTAGACGATCCCCACGCTCAGCGCGAGCACGGGGACGAGGCGCAGGAAGACCCATACACGGTCGCGGCGGCGTGTCGCCGCTTCCTTCGCCGCGACCTCCGCCGCCTTCTTCGCCTTCAGAGAGCCGAGCGAAGGGGTGGGCGGCAGCCCGTCGTATTCACGCTCGATCTCGCGGAGCGTGCGGTTCCAGTCGATGCCGGTCATCTCGTGTGCTCCCGGGGTTCGTGTCGGCCGGATGCATCCGGATGCGCGACGGGCGAAGGGGATACCGGGTAACGCACGGCTGCCCCGGAGACGAGTCCCTCGCGCGATGCCGCGCTCAACGGGGTTGCCACGCGCCGCGGCGCGCTGGCACGAGAGTCGTCGGGCTGGAGGTCCCCGCGTCGGAAACGGCTGCCTCTTCGACAGCAGGGTTTCAATTGGGTAACCGCAGCCACGCTCTTCTACGCCGAGCCGGGGAGGTCGGGGAGGACGACGGGAGCTGTCGCGCTCGTAGATGTCTCTGGAAGTTGCTCGGCGCCGTGATCTTGCCCGGCGTGCCTCTATTCTGATCGAGCCACGAGAGGAAAAGCTCCGAGATCTCCCCGACCTCCCCGGCTCGGGCACTCCATGATGCGGTTGCAGTTACCAGATAGAGCCCCCAGCTGTTGGCAGAGCCACAGGTGATTGTCATCGGGCGGCTCACACCGCGACTCCGCCCGCATCGACGCTGCCTAACGGCGGCGGGGTCCGCCAGGCCACGCTCGCGACGCGAGGCACGCTCACGAGCCCGTTACAGGGGGGCACTGGACTCCCGCTCCGACGGGGCTATTCTTCCGGAAGCGACGCCGCGGCACTCCGCCGCTCCGCCAGCGTGCATCACCGTTCCTCCGTCGAGGGATGTATGCAACGCGAACGAAAGCCCGCGTCCACTGACGACGCGGGGATCGCGCCCGCCCTCGCGCCAGGCCCCGCGAGCGGATACCTCACGCCCTACGTCGAGCCGGAAGTCGTCGCCGCGCGCGAGCGCTTCGCGACCACCTGCGAGCAGGCTCCCGTCGGCATCGCGCACCAGTCGCTCGACGGCCGCTGGCTCTGGATGAACCAGCGATTCTGCGAGGTCCTCGGCTGGCCGCGCGCGGAGCTGCTCGACACGACGCTCGAGAGCATCTCGCATCCGGACGACCTCGCCGCGACGCGCGAGTTCGCCGAGTACGTGCGCGCGGGGAGCAACGCCGAGTACACCATCGAGCGGCGCTACATCCGGAAGGACGGCGCCGTCGTCTGGGCGAGCCGCACCGTGTCGCTCGTCCGCGACACATTCGGCCAGCCGTCGTATCTCGTCACCTTCCTCCACGACGCCACCGATCGCAAGCATGTCGAGAGCGATCTGCGCGAGAGTGAGACGCGCTATCGCCAGCTCACCGAGGCCGCGCTCGAGGGAATCCTCATCCACGAGAACGGTCGCATCGTGGACGCGAATCCGGCGTTCCAGCAGATGCTCGGCTACGCGCTCGCCGACCTGCGCGGCAGGGACGTCTTCAGCCTGCTCGCCTCGGCGGACACACGCTCGATGGTGGAGCGCTACGTCGCGGAAGGGCGCACCGATCCCTACGAGGTGGAGGTGCGCCGTCAGGACGGCTCGCTCGTCACCGCCGAGATCACCGGTCGGCCGACAGTGTGCAACGGCCGGCAGATGCGCGTCGTCGTCACGCGCGACGTCACCGCGCGCAAGCGCGCCGAGCTCCAGGCGGTGCAGCTCGCGCGTGAATCGGCGGCGCGCGCGGCGGCCGAGCGCGCCGGACAGCGTGCCGTATTCCTCGCCGAGGCGAGCCGGCTGCTCGGCGCGTCGTTCGACTACCAGACGACGCTCGCCACGCTCGCCCGCCTGACGGTGCCGGAGCTCGCCGACTTCTGCATGGTGGACGTCGTCGAGCCGGACAAGACGGTGAAGCGCATCGGGCTCGCGCACGTCGAATCGTCGGGGGAGGACATCCTGCGCGCCCTCGCCAACTACGCGCAGGTGGACCGCCATCTCGGACCCTTCCACGCCGTCTTCGAGGGCGAGCAGCTCTTCGTCCCCGAGGTGCGGGAGGAGCTGCTCACCCTGGGCACCAGCGACGCCGACCAGCTCCGGCTGCGCCGCGAGCTCGCCGCGCGCTCGTGCATCAGCGTCCCGCTCACGAGCTCGAATCACGTTCTCGGCGCGCTGACGCTCGTGCACTCGGTGTCGGGGCGGCGCTACGACGAGGACGATCTCGCCTTCGCGTCGGAGCTCGCCCGGCGCGCGGCGCTGGCGATCGAGAACGCGCGGCTCTTCGACGCCGCACAGCGCGCGACGCGGGCGCGCGACGAGATGCTCGGCATCGTCGCGCACGATCTGCGGAATCCGCTCGGCACCATCCATCTCGCGGCGCAGTTCCTCGAGGAGCTGGTGCCGACCGAGCAATCGATCGCGCGCAAGCAGCTCGCGACGCTGCGGCGGGCAAGCGAGCGCATGAAGCGGCTCATCGAGGACCTGCTCGACGTCAAGCGCGTCGAGGCCGGGACGCTCACCGTCGTCCCGCGCGCCGAGCCCGTCGCGTCGCTCGTCGAGGACGCGGTGGCGATGCTCGACCCGCTCGCCGCCTCGGCGGGGCTGAACACCGAGTGGTCGGTCGAGCCGGAGCTGCCGCGCGCACTGGTGGACCCGCAGCGCATCCAGCAGACCCTCTCGAACCTCGTCGGGAACGCGATCAAGTTCACCCCGCGCGGGGGCACCGTCGCCATCCGTGCAAGGCGGGCGAGCGACGGCGTCTGCTTCGAGGTGGCCGACAGCGGGCCGGGGATCCCCCCCGACGAGCTGCCCCACATCTTCGGGCGGTTCTGGCAGGGAGACCGGCACGACCGCCGGGGGATCGGGCTCGGCCTCGCGATCGCGAAGGCGATCGTCGAGGCGCACCGCGGACGGATCTGGGTCGAGAGCCGGGTGGGGGAGGGGAGCCGATTCTACTTCACCGTGCCCGTGGCACGTTAGGCGAGACGGAGGGTACTTGCGGTGGCCCGAATTGTGACGTAGAACACGTGCGGTAGGTTGAGGGTCGAGGTCTCAAGGAGAGAGTCCGACGATGGACGCCATTCCAGTACTGGAAGCCGTCGCGACCGCCCAGGGTCGTGGCGCACGATGCACGTTGATGCAGCGCTGCAGCATCGCGAGCGATCTCGCGGACAGTCGAGCATCGGGCGGCTCGGGGTCGTGGGTGCAGCCGGCCGAGCTGAGTGACACGGCGAACGAGATCCTGCTGCAGGTCGAGCTCGGGGGGCGGAAGTCGCTGATCCCGCTCCTCCACGCCGCGGAGTCCTACTACATCGCCAACGGCTGGTGCCAGCCGACCGCGAAGCCTTTCCCGGCGCTGGTGAGCCGGCGCGCGCTGCGCGAGGCGCTCGACCTCTCCGACCTCCCGAGCCAGCGCGGAGAGCGCGTCGTCCCCACGGTGTCGGAGAGCGGGTTCGCCGACCTGCGCTGATCGCGCTGCCGCGGGGCCTGTACGGAATTCGTCGGCCGGGGTGGTCCGCTGTGGACACCGCCCCGGCCGCGCCTGTATCGTAGCGGTCCTCACCCTACCCCAACCGACATGTCCTCCCCCCGACTGCTCGGCGCCGGCCTCGCGCTCGCGCTGCTCCCCTCGCTCCTCCCCGCCCAGAGCCGTCGGCCCGCCTCACCCGCCGCGGGCGACCATCGCACCAGCGCGCGGCGCAACGCGAGCGGCGACGTCCTCCCCTTCAAGGCCACCGAGACCACCCTGGCGAACGGGCTCAAGGTCATCGTCGTCCCGACGGGGTTCCCGAACATCGTCTCGATCCAGATCCCGGTTCAGGTGGGATCGCGGAACGAGGTCGAGCCGGGGAAGAGCGGCTTCGCGCACTTCTTCGAGCACATGATGTTCCGCGGCACCGCGCAGAACCCGCCGGAGAAGTACAACGCGACGATGGACCGCGCCGGCGCGCGGCACAACGCGTCCACCAGCGACGACCGCACCTGGTACTACGCGACCTTCGCGAAGGAGAACCTCGAGGACATCGTCGCGCTCTTCGCCGACCAGTTCCAGCACCTCGACTACAGCGAGGCCGACTTCAAGACCGAGTCGCGCGCGGTGCTCGGCGAGTACAACAAGAACTCGGCGAACCCCTTCTTCAAGCTCTACGAGACGCTCCGCAAGACCGCGTTCACGACGCACACGTACGGGCACACCACGATGGGCTTCATCCAGGACATCGAGGACATGCCCAACCAGTACGCGTACTCGAAGCAGTTCTTCGCGCGGTACTACCGTCCCGAGTACACCACGGTGATCGTCGCCGGCGACGTGGACCCGAAGCAGGTCGTGCCGCTCGTGCAGAAGTACTGGGGAAGCTGGAAGCGCGGCAGCTACACGGCGAAGATCCCCGCCGAGCCCGCGCCGAAGGGCCCCAAGTACGCGCACGTGGACTGGCCGTCGCCCACCTCGCCGATCGTGGCGGTCTCCTTCCGCAACCCGCCCTTCTCGGAGACGAACAAGGACAACGCCGCGCTCGACATGGTGTCGAACATCTGGTTCGGCCAGACGTCGGACATCTACCGCAAGCTCGTCGTCGACGAGCAGAAGGTGGACATCCTCAGCGCGGGCAACTCGAGCAACCGCGATCCCGAGCTCTTCACCATCTACGCGCGCGTGAAGGATGCGAAGGACGCGCCGTACGTGCGCGACGAGATCCTGCGCACGATCGCACGCGCCGCGGGCGAGTCGGTGCCGGCGACCCAGCTCGCCGACGCGAAGTCCGCGCTCCGCTACGGCTTCATCCGCACCCTCGACAACACGAACTCCATCGCGACCTCCATCGCGACCTTCGCGCAGTACCGCCGCTCGTACGCGTCGCTCAACAACGCGTACCGCCTCTACGACGCGCTCACCCCCGCCGACCTGCGCAGCGCGTCGCGCCGCTACTTCACCGACGCGAACCTCGTCGTGGCGACGCTCTCCAACGGCGCGCTCCCGGCGGCGATCGAGACGCAGCCGGCGATCGCCTCGCTCGCCCCCAGGGCGACCGTCGCTTCCCGCGGTGCCGCCGCCGACTCGGAGCACGCCGCGCTGCAGAGGAAGATCGACACGATGATCACGGGGGCGATGCAGGGGAGCGGCCCGCCGTCCATGCCGGAGCTCGACATCACGACGCAGAAGTCGCAGCTCCCGCAGCTCGAGCTGAAGCTCGCCTTCGTCAACGCGGGCTCGGCGTACGACCCACCGGGGAAGGAAGGGCTCGCGGCGCTCACCGCGTCGATGATCACCGAGGGGGGCTCGCAGGCGCTCACCGTCAGCGAGATCAACAAGGCGCTCTACCCGATGGCGGGGAGCTTCGGCGATCTCACCGACAAGGAGCTCGTCACCTTCACGGGGAGCATCCACAGGGACAACTGGCATCCCTTCCTCCACATCGCCCTCGACCAGCTCGTGAAGCCGGGCTTCCGTGAGGAGGACTTCAAGCGCCTCAAGGACCAGCAGCTCACCGCGCTGACGCAGGACCTCCGCACGAACAACGAGGAAGAGCTGGGCAAGGAGCGGCTGCAGTCCGACGTCTTCGCCGGCACGTCGTACGCCCACCCGGCGTTAGGCACCGTCGAGGGGCTCAACTCGATCACCCTCGACGACGTCAAGCGCTTCGCCGCCGAGCATTATACGCGCGCCAATCTCATGGTCGGGATGAGCGGCGACATCCCGGCGGGGTTCACCGAGGTCACGCGCGCGATCCTCGGCGCGCTGCCCGAGGGGACGGCGCCCGGTCCGCGCGCCGCGATCGCGGGGACGCGGCCGTCCGGGATGAACGTGGATATCATCAAGAAGGACACGCGCGCGACCGCGATCTCCTTCGGGCTGCCGATCAACGTCACGCGCGGGCATCCCGACTTCGCCGCGCTCAGCGTCGCGCGCTCCTGGCTCGGCGAGCACCGGCAGGGCGGCCAGCTCTACCAGCGCATCCGCGAGGTGCGCGGGATGAACTACGGCGACTACGCCTACATCGAGGCGTTCCCGGGCGGGATGTACCGCTTCTTCCCGCTCCCCAACACCCCGCGCCGCGCGCAGCTCTTCGAGGTCTGGATCCGGCCGGTCGTTCCGCAGAACGCCCACATGGCGCTCCGCATCGCGACCGCCGAGCTGCAGAAGCTCGTCGATACCGGGATCTCGCAGGAGGACTTCGAGAAGACTCGCGACTACCTGATGAAGAACGTCTACGTGATGACGCAGACGCAGGACCAGCAGCTCGGCTACGCGCTCGACTCGAAGTGGTACGGGATCCCCGAGTTCACGTCGTACATGCGCGATGCGCTCTCGAAGCTGACGCGCGAGCAGGTGAACGACGCGATCCGCCGCCATCTGTCTGCGACCGATCTGGATGTCGTCATCATCACGAAGGACGCGGAGGGGCTGCGCGACGCGCTGGTGAGCGACGCCTTCTCGCCGATCAGCTACGACGGTACGAAGCCGCAGTCGCTGCTCGACGAGGACAAGGTCCTCGGCGCGCGGAAGCTCGGCATCACCGCCGACCGCGTGAAGATCACGCCGGTGGAGGAGGTGTTCCGGCGATGAACGGCTGACCGCGACGAGGGACGGCGACCGACCGGTCCTTGTGACCGGGGGCGTTAGGCCCGACGCGTGAACTGTCCAAATTCCGGACTGGCCGGCGGGGGGCGGAGATGGCATGTTGGAGCCTCTCCGCCCCCCATCGTCTCCATGCGCGTCAAACTCGTCGCGCGACGACTCCAGGTCGTCGCGCTCCTCGCTTCCGTCCTCGGTGGGTGCTCCGACAAGGGGGTGACGTCACCGGGCGAGCCGGTCGCGTCGCTCGCGATCGCCGATGCCCCGGCCGGGCCGGTGATCGCGGGCAGCATGTTCACCCTGCGCCCCATCGCGAAGGACGCGTCCGGCAACGAGCTGTTCGGCCGGAGGGTCTCGTGGTCGTCGAGCGACACCAGCGTCGCGAAGGTCAGCGCGGCGGGCACGGTGACGGATATCGCGCCAGGATCCGTCACGATCACCGCGAGCTGCGAGCGGGTCGAGCAGTCCGTGAGCCTCGACTTCCGTGTGGGCGGAGTCCTCGACGCGAGCGGGGGGACGCTGTCGGCTTTCGGGGGAAGCATCGCGCTCTCCCTGCTTCCGAAGGTGCTCGCGGGATCGACGAACATCCTCTTCCGCCCGGCGACGGTCGCCGCGGCCGGGAACCTCGTCCCCGGCACCGCGTTCGAGATCGCGCCCGACCTCGGCACCCTCGCCGGAACGCTCGGGCGCGTCGGGGTGCACTATCCGCTCGCTCGCGGCTTCGACGCGAAGAGCCTGAAGGTCGCACGGCTGCGGGACGGCGTCTGGCGCCCGATCGCCGCGACCGTCGCGGACACGATGACGAGAATGCTCTGGGCGCCGGTGTCGGAGCTCGGAACGTACGGGATCCTCACCGCGCCCGTCGATCATGTGACGATCGGAAACGTTCCTTCCTCGGGGAAGGTGTACATCGGCGGATCGAGTCAGCTCGTCGCACAGCCCTTCGACAGCGCGGGCAACCGCCTGACCGATCGACCGGCAGTGTGGGCGACGTCGGACTCCACGATCGCGACCGTCGCCAGCACCGGCTATGTGCGCGGTGTGCGCGGCGGCTCGGTGACCATAACGCTGACCGTCGAGGGCAAGTCCGCCACGGCGACGCTCGCCGTCACTCCGGTACCGGTCGCCAGCGTCACGGTCGTGCCTGCGACGCTGGCGATCTACGCGGGCCAGACCGCGACGCTGGTCGCCACCCCCCGTGACTCGATCGGCGGTGCGCTCAGCGGGCGCGTGGTCACCTGGTCGTCCGCCGATCCCGGCGTCGCGTCGGTCGACGCGAATGGCGTGGTGCATGGTCTCGCCGCGGGAAGCGCGAGGATCGGCGCGACGGCGGAGGGCGTGACCGGTGGAGCGTCCGTGCAGGTCCTTCCGACGCCGGTCGTCGACTGGACGCGGGCGAGCGAGTGGACGACCTATCAGGGAAACGCGGCGCATTCCGGATACGTCGACGCGACGATCGATCCGGGGCAGTTCCACCCGCTCTGGACGGTCTCCATCGGTGCGGCTCCGAATCCGGTGACTGCGGGTGACGGACGCGTCTTCGTCTCGACGAACTCCTATTTCGGCACCCAGCTCCTCGAGGCGCTGGACGCGCTGACCGGGGCGGTGCAGTGGACGAAGGACTTCGGCCCCATTCACGGCGTGCATCCGCCGGCATACGGGAGCGGGACGGTCTGGGTCACGACCAGCGGCCACGCCGATTCCTTCCTCTGGGGATTCGACGCGGCGACCGGTGCCGTTCGCGTCAAGTCGGCGTACGGAAACCAGTGGTCGCGCTACTACGCGCCCGTGGTCACGGGTGACGCCGTGTACATGGCCGGAGGTTACTACGGTGGCATGTACGCTTTCGCGAGCGGTGACGGCGCGCAGCGCTGGTTCTTCCAGACCAACCAGTACGACCAGTGGACGCCCGCCCTGAAGGACGGGGTCGCCTACGCCTATACCGGCTCGTACTCGCCCAAGCTCTCCGCCGTCGACGCGTCCACGGGAAGCCAGACGTTCGAGATTCCCGACCCCGACTTCTCGTGGAACGGCTGGAGCATGGACGGCGCCCTCGCGTTAGGCACGCAGAACGATGCGCTCGCCGCGCACGACACGCGTCTCCTCTCCTTCGACCTGGCCGCGCGCGCCATTCGCTGGCAGCGCGCCGGATTCGGTGGACAGGTGACGGTCGCCGCGAACGTGCTCTACGTGGCCGGAAACGGCGACCTGCGCGCACTCGCCGAGGTCGATGGCTCCCCGCTCTGGAGCTGGATGCCGCCGGAAGGGCGCGTGACCGGACCGATCGTGGCGACCGACAACGTCCTGTTCGTGACGACCTCGGCGAACACCTACGCGATCGACATCGCTTCGCACCGGCAGGTCTGGAGCTACCCGGCGGCCGGAGCGCTCGCGCTGAGCAGCCAGGGCATCCTCTTCATCTCGCGGCCCGATGGAAAGCTGACCGCCATCGCGCTGCGCTAACCTCGACCGGACTGGCCCATGATTCCGCGGATCGCTCTCCGCTCCTTCGTCGCCGCGCTCTGCCTCGCTGCCGCCTGCAGCGACTCCAACGCGCCGAACGCACACCTCGACGGTGTCTACGAGCTGCAGACCATCGACGGCGCTCCGCTCCCGGTGACGGTGTTCGAGGTCGGCACCTACCGCCTCGACCTCGTCGCCGGGGATATCCTCTTCGCGCCGAGCGGCACCTTCATCCAGTCGCTGACGACCCAGGACTTCGACGCCGGCGTCGCCGGCACGCCCACGGTCATCGCATGCAGCGGCCGCTACAAGGTCAGCGGCAGCACCGTCACGCTCACGGCGAACGTCACCCCGACCTGCGAGGGAAGCGTCACCGCCACGATCTCGGGCTCGAAGCTCACCATCACCGACCCGAGCATCGGGACAGCGCTTTTCGAGAAGCAGTAGTGGGATCTCGGCGGGGTTCGCGAAGCGGACCCCGACGTGGTGGAATTACGGCGCCACCTCGTGCCACTGAACGCTCTTCTCCTTCTCCATCGCCCACCGCAGATCCCACGCATCGCTGAAGAGCACCACCGGGTTCCCCTTCACGTCGTAGATCAGCGTCCGCCCACCCGAGCGCGCGACACGCTCGATCTCGTCGTTCGGCCCGGTCACCCAGCGCGGTGACTTCCCCGCCATCCGCTCCAGCCGGCAGCGCACTCCGTACTCGTGCTCGAGCCGGTGCAGCATCACGTCGAACTGGAGCTGCCCCACCGCGCCGACGATCGGCGTCGGGCCGGCGACGTCGCTCGGCGAGGTGAAGAACACCTGCGCCGCGCCCTCCTCGGTGAGCTGGCGCAGCCCCGCGTCGAGCTGCTTCCGCTTCATCGGATCGATGAGCACCACGCGCGTGAAGTGCTCGGGCGCGAAGCGCGGGATTCCCTGGAACTCGACGCCGTCGCGCTGCGACAGCGTGTCGCCGATGCGCAGGTTGCCGCGGTCCATCACCCCGATGACGTCGCCGGGGAACGCCTCCTCGATCGCCGTGCGTTCGCGGGCGAGGAACTGCTGCGGCGCCGAGAGGCGGATCGTCTTCCCCGTGCGCGTCTGCTTCACGTCCATCCCCGCCTCGAACTTCCCGGAGCAGACGCGGACGAAGGCGACACGGTCGCGATGCTTCGGGTCCATGTTCGCCTGGATCTTGAACACGAACCCCGTGAACGCGTCGTCGTAGGGATCGACCGGCCCGAGGTTGCTCTCGCGCGGCAGGGGCTCCGGCGCCAGCTCGAGGAACTCGGCGAGGAAGGGCTCGACGCCGAAGTTCGTCAGCGCGCTGCCGAAGAAGACCGGGGAGAGCTCGCCCTCGCGGATCTGCTGCTCGTCGAAGGGATGCCCCGCCTCGTCGAGCAGCTCGAGGTCGTGGAGCAACGCTTCGTGCGTCGCGGCTCCCAGCAGCTCGCGCGTCTCGGGGCTGTCGAGCGAGGCGACGTGGTCGCGCACCCGCTCCGCGCCGTGCGCCTCGTCGCGGTCGAAAAGGTGGATCTTCTTCTGTCGCCGGTCGTAGACGCCGATGAAGGCGTCGTCGCGCCGGATCGGCCACGTCACCGCGTGGCACATGATGCCGAGGTCGGCCTCGACGTCGCTGATCAGCTTCAGCGGGTCCTCGCCGACGCGGTCGCACTTGTTGACGAAGGTGAAGATCGGCGTACGGCGACGCTTGCAGACCGCGAAGAGCTGGCGCGTCCGCTCCTCGACGCCACGGCGGTTGTCGAGCAGCATCACCGCGCTGTCCGCGGCGACGAGGGTGCGGTAGGTGTCCTCGGAGAAGTCCTCGTGTCCCGGCGTGTCGAGCAGGTTGACGTGGTAGCCCGAGTACTCGAACTGCATCACGCTCGAGGTCACCGAGATTCCGCGCTCCTGCTCGAGCTTCATCCAGTCGGAAGTCGCATGGCGCGCCGCGCGACGTCCCTTCACCGAGCCGGCGAGATGGATCGCGCCGCCGTAGAGAAGGAGCTTCTCGGTGAGCGTCGTCTTCCCGGCGTCGGGGTGCGAGATGATCGCGAAGGTCCGGCGCTTCCGGATGGCTTCGGCGAGATCGGGCTGGATGGCTGCTTCGGACATTCGTCGGGACGTAGATGCGAAGCGTCGGCCGCGGAGCTGCGCGCGGCCGACGCCTGACGAAATATACCTGATTCGCCGGTCCGGCGACGCCCCGGCCGGCGACATGGTGCGCTACCCGGGCACCAGGCGCTTCTCGAGCGGAAGCGATTCGGTGGCGCGCGTGGCCGCCGGCCCGATGAGCGTCGAGAACCCGCCATACCTCGCGACCATCCGGTCGAGGCGCGCGCTTGCCAGCGAGAGCTCGAAGGCGCGCAGCCGCACCGGAGCCTTCACCGTGAGGAAGGGACCGAGCGGACCACCGTCGCCGACGACGAAGCCCGCGCGCTGGAGCGGTCCGAGCAGGTGCTCCCAGCCCGGCGTCTCGAAGGAGAGGAGGAAGTACATCTCGTGCACGCTCCCGGTCTCGTATCCCTCGCTCGCCAGCCGGTCGATCTCCCGTGACGACAGGCTGCGCGGCCACGCGGCTTCGACGAGCGCGACGACGGTGTCCGTGGTGTCCGCCGCGAGCGCGGCGATCCGGGCGCTGAGCGTTGGCATCGGTCCCTTCCTCCCTGGTGATTGGCCTCCCTCCATTGCCGCTGACACGCGAAACGGCGAGGCACCCCTATCACCTATCTCACGACTTCGCGCGGCTGGAAACCGAACCGGGGCGAACGGCGGATGGCGCGGGGCGAAACGGGAAGCGCGGCCGCCTAACGGCGCGCCCCTACGGCTTCCCCTCGCCGAGCCAGGGCGCCAGCCGCTCGCGCAGCACGCGCAGCGCCTTCCCCATCTGCGCCTCCACCGTCTTCACCGAGATGCCGAGCGTCGTCGCGATCTCGCTGTAGCGGAGCCCGCGCATCCTGCTCAGCTCGAACACCTCGCGGCAGCGCTCGGGAAGCTCCGCCACCGCGCGACGGATCGCGATGTCGAGCTCCGCGTCCACCAGCACCGCGTCCGCCTGTGGCCGGCCCTCGGGATCGGGAGCGAGCTCCGGCTCCGAGCGGCGCACGATCGCCTCGTGACGGAGATGGTTGAGCGCGCGGTTGCGCGTCGCGCGGAAGAGATAGGCGCGCACCGAATCGTCCACGACGAGCGTCTCGCGCCGCCGCCAGAGCTCGAGCATCACGTCCTGCACCAGCTCCTCGGCGACGTCGCGCCGGCGCAACATCCCCTCGGCGTGCCGGACGAGCGCGGCGTAGTGCGCGCGGAAGAGCGTGTCGAATGCCCCCTGGTCGCCCTGCCGGATCAGCGAGAGTAGGTCGCGGTCGTCCACGATGACTGTAGATTACGGCAAGCGACGGACGGGAATGCCGCGGCGCCGCGGTGTACGTAGATACGACAGCACGCGGCACGCCGCCATCCGGGATTCGGACACGGATGGTAAGGGTAGGTTCCCGGCGGGGTGTCCTTTCAGTGCGATGCCGACACAGGGTTCCGACTTCGATCCGACAGCCGAGCCGTTCGACTGGGAGGCGATCGCCCGCTACCTCGCGGGAGAGAGCGCTCCCGCGGAGGCGCGCGCGGTCCGGCTCTGGCTCGACGCTCGACCGGACCGCGCCGCGGTCGTCGAGGCGCTCGACC
This sequence comes from Gemmatimonadaceae bacterium, assembly GCA_036392515.1. Taxonomy (GTDB): domain Bacteria; phylum Gemmatimonadota; class Gemmatimonadetes; order Gemmatimonadales; family Gemmatimonadaceae; genus JABFXC01. Next base: position 66,325 of record DASVXU010000113.1, read on the forward strand.
GGTCGATCGCCCGTCTCGCCGCGGTCGATGCCTCCGTGGACCTCGATGCAGCGCTCGCGCGCGTGCATGCGCGCATGGACGCTCCGCGCGTCGTACCCATCGCGCACCGCGCGCCCGCGTGGCGCCGCCCCGCGGCGTGGCTCGCCGCCGCCGCGGTGGTCGTGATCGTCGCCGTCGGCGTCGCGCGCACGCGCGGCCATTCCGACGTCGTCGCCGCGAGCGAGCTGCGGACGCCGGTCGGCGGGATCGACACGCTTCGCCTCGCCGACGGCTCGCGCATCGTGCTCGGCCCGGACTCGCGCGTGACCGTCGCGGCGGGATACGGGCAGCGCTCGCGCGAGGTGACCCTCGTCGGCGATGGATGGTTCGACGTGGTACATGACGCATCCAGGCCGTTCACCGTGCATGCCGGTCCCGCGACCATCGTCGACGTGGGGACGGTCTTCACCGTGCACGTCGACTCGAGCGACGCCACGCCGGGGCGCGTCGCGGTGCAGTCGGGATCGGTGCGTCTGACGCGCACCGGCCAGCCGGGGGGCGGCGTCCTTCTCACCGCGGGTCAGGTCGCGAGCTTCGACAGCGCGCTCGTCGTGACGCGCGCGGCGAGCGCCGCGGACGACGAGGCAGCGTGGACCCGCGGCCGGCTGGTCTTCCGCGACACGCCGTTGCGCGAGGTCGCGGCCGATCTCCGCCGCTGGTACGGTCTCGACCTGCGCCTCGACGATCCGTCGCTCGCCGCGCGGCGCCTGACGGCGACCTTCGAGAGCGACAGCGCGGGTCAGGTGCTCGCGGTGATCGGGTCGGCACTCGGCGTCGAGCTCGCGCGGCAGGGAGACGTGGTGGTGGTCCGTGCCCCGGCGAGCGGCCGGGCGCCGGCCAGGCGGTGACGGGAACGCTTCACCGCACGCTCGGGCGAGTCGCGCTGGCGGTCGCCCTCGTCGCGACGTGGAGCGTGGGCGCACGCGCGCAGGGCTCCGGCTGTACGCAGCTCGACAGCGTCCCCGCGGTTCCCCCGCAGGGGTGGGCGCCTCCGCTCGACCGGCCGGTGTCGATCCAGGCGCGCGATGTCGCGCTGCGCGACGTCCTCGACCGGCTCGCGGTCGCCGCCGCGGTGCGTCTCTCGTACAGCCCCGATCTGCTTCCGCTCGACCGGCGCATCTGCGCCGGGCTCCGCGACGTCGCGTTAGGCGGCGCGCTCTCCGAGCTGCTCGCGGGCACCGGGGTGGAGGCGCGCGTCGTCGGCGGCGAGCAGGTGGTGCTCGCTCCACTCCCTGGACACGAGACGCCGGGCGTCGCGCGCCGGACCGCGGTGCTCGAGCAGGTGGTGATCACCGGCAGCCCCGCCGGCGCCCCCGAGCGATCGCTGCCCATCGGGCTGACGATCATCCCCGGCGCCCAGCTCCGCGCGCGCGGCGCGTCGGGCACCAGCGCCGAGCTGTTCGACGGCGCCGTTCCCGGCGTCTGGCTCTGGGACCAGCCGCCGACGACGCTGCTCGCGCGTTACGCCAGCATCCGCGGCGCGAGCTCCTTCGGCATCAGCTACCCGAAGGTCTACATCGACGGGATCGAGATGGCGAGCCCGCTCCTCCTCTCGCGCATCGACCCCGACATGATCGAGCGGATCGAGGTCATCCGTGGCCCGCAGGGGGCCGCGCTCTACGGCACCGACGCGATCAGCGGGGTCGTCAACATCGTCACCCGCACCGCCGGCGCCGCGCTCGGCACGCCGCGCCTCGGCGCCCACGCCAGCTTCGGCGTGGCGGGGAGCGACTACGTCGCGCGGCCGCCGGTGACGCAGGAGTACGGCGCGACGTGGCGCGCCGGCGCCGCCGCCCGCGCCGTGACGTTAGGCCTCACGGTGGGCGGCACCGGGGCCTGGATCCCCGGCGCCTTCGACCGGCACCTCGGCGCAACCGCCAGCACGCGCTTCGTCGGCACGAAGACCATCGTCACCGGCACCGGGCGCCTCCAGCTCGCCGACGCCGTCGTCCCCGAGAGCCCGATCCTCCTCGACTCGCTGCCGGGCTCCCTCGACCGCGCGCCGCGGCAGCGGGCGGGCCAGTACACCGTCGGCGCGACGATGCGCGTCATGCAGAGCGAGCGCGTCACGCACACCCTGGTCCTCGGCGTCGACGGCTACCGGCTGCGCGGCGTCGAGCTGCAGAGCACCGCGATCCCCTCCGCGGCCGATTCCGCGTTGGGCGCCGCGAACGGGGGTGCCGATCGCGCGACGCTCCGTGTCGCCACGACGCGTCTCGCCGGCACGGAGGTGGTCTCGGCGAGCATGACCTTCGCCGTCGAGGAGTCGGTGCTGCGCTCGGAGACCGCGGGCGGCCTCGCGCCGGGCGACAGCAGCTCCAGTGGATCCAGCGGTTCGGGGGGCTCCGGCGGCCCGGGGCCCGGCGGGGGCGGGCGTCATGACGGTGAGCGGCCGGGCGTCGCGTGGCGCAGCAACACGGGTCTCATCGCGCAGGGCACGGCCGCGCTGATGGGCGTCGCCTACTTCACCGGCGGGATCCGCTTCGAGCAGAACGCCGGCTTCCTCGGCGCCCCGCGCTGGAGCGCGCTGCCGATGCTCGGCATGTCGCTCGTCGGCGGGAGCGAGCGCGCGATGGTGAAGGTGCGCACCGCGTACGGGCGCGGGATCCGGCCGGCGCGCAGCGCGTCGCGCGAGAGTACCTGGGGTGGCGACGACGTCGAGCGCTTCGGGCTCCCGCCCGAATCGCAGTCGGGGATCGAGATCGGTGCCGACCTCTTCCTCGGCCGCGTCGCGGCACTTCGCGTCACACGCTTCGACCAGACCGCGTCGAACCTGATCCAGCCGGTCGCGCGCTACTACGACGGGCGCAGCGACGGCGGCCCCGGCCCGCGCCGCGTCGGTTACGAGCTGCAGAGCGTCGGACGGATCCTCAACCGCGGGTGGGAGCTCGAGGGCTCGCTCGCGCATGGGCCGCTCGCGCTCAGCGGCACCTTCACTCAGACGCTGAGCACCGTCCAGCACATCGACACCACGCGCTACTCGGGTGACCTGCTCGACGGCGCGCGCCTCCTCGAGGTGCCCCGCTATACGGCGAGCCTGAGCGGGTCGTGGACGATGGGCGGATGGAGCGCGTCGGTCGGCGCGACGCGCGTCGCCGACTGGATCAACTACGACCGGCTCGGTCTCGCCGCCGCGATCGTCGGCGACACCAGCACCACCGGCACGACCGCCGCGCAGCTGCGCACTCTTCTCCGATTGCACTGGCGCGACTACGCCGGCGTCACCCGCCTCCGCGTCGGCCTCTCACGCGACCTCTCCCGCGGCTACGCCCTCGTCGTCACCGGCGAGAACCTCCTCGGCACCCAGACCGGAGAGCCCGACAACATCACGATCGTCCCGGGGAGGACGATCCGGGTCGGGGTGCGGACGAACTACTAGGGGTCGGGGGCCAGGGGTCGGGGGCCAGCCGTCAGCGCCGACCCCCGACAGCCGACCCCCTACTGTGTATCCAGCACCACCGAGATCTCCCTCTTCCTCCGCAGCAGGTCGATCGTCGACGCGCGCCCGGCATTCCTCGCCGCGCGGAGGCGCTCGACCGTCGCCGCCTGATCGTTGACGCGGAGGATCACGTCGCCCGGACGGATCGGGTCCCATGATTCGTCCGCCTTCAGGACGAGCAGCCCGGACTCGCTTCCTTCGCCGAGCACGGGGACCAGCTCGTCGGCGACGGCGCTGAGGCTGATCCCCTCGAGCATCCGCTCGCTGGCCGACGCGCGCGTGGTCGCGCGATCGCCGGAGAGCTGCACCGCGCGCAGCCGCCGCCGGATCGCGCCGAGCTCCTGCTCGAGCGCGGTCAGCGAATCGAGCGCGGGCCCCGCGCCCTCACGCTGCGCGAGCTGACGGATCTGCGCCTGCGCCGCCGCCACCGCGTCCACCGTCGACGCGAGCGTCACCGCGTTAGGCACCGCCGGCACGGGCGTCGCGACCCGCGTCTCTTCGTCGTCCGAGCGCACGCCGCCGACCCCCGACCCCCGGCCCCCGACCGCCTCCACGCCCCCGACCACCCGCGACGGCACCGCGATGCGCGCGACAACCGTGCGGAAGCGTCCGCCGCTGAACACCCGGAGCTCCACCTCCTCACCCGGCTCGAGCGACGCCAGCGCGCGCGCCGCGCGCCGGATGGACGCGTTCCCTGCGTCGAGATCGCCGATCGACTCCGGATCCGGGCGCAGGCTGATCGCGTTGATCGCCGCGATGCGGTTCCCGACGTCGATTCCCGCGCGCTCGGCGGGGCCGTCGGCGGCGACGCCGCTGACGAGCGCGCCTAACGTGTCCCGCTCGGCGCGCGAGTAGGTGAGCGTGACGCCGAGCAGCACGCGGAGGTCCGCGGGCAGCGCGGCGGGCGCCGGCGTGCGCGTTCGGGTGACGCGCGGCGGATCGTCGTCGGCCGGCGCGTGGTCCTGCGCGAATGCCGGCCGCGCGGTGGCGAGCGCGATCGCGCCCGCCATGAGGAACATCGTCTGGCGGCTCATCGGTCGCTGCCCTCCGGGTGAGGAGCACTGTCGCTGGTCTGCGGCGCGCTCGCGACGATCCGCCGCGCGCTCACGAGGTGGTCCGCGAACCACTGGCCGCGCTCTCCCTCGCCGAGCACGTCGTAGCGGACGCCGTTCCCGCTCGCCGTCGAGTGGATGATCCGGTCGCGCCCGACGTAGATCGCCACGTGGTCGACCGTGGCGCTGCGGTCGTTCGAGAAGAAGAGCAGATCCCCCGGACGCAGCGCGCCGATCCGCGTCGATACCTCGCTGCCGATCGTCGCCATGTCGGCGACCGTCGCCGGCAGGCGCACGCCCTGCTCACCGAAGACGAAGCGCACGAAGCCAGGCGCGTCGAAGCCGGTGCGCGGACTCGAGCCGCTCGTCGCGTACGGCGTGCCGACGTAGCCGTCGGCGAAGTCGATGAGGCGCTGCGCGAAGCGCGGATCGCGCATCCGCTCCGCGGCCGCGTCGTCGACTGGGCAGGGCGCGCGCTCGCACGGCGTGCTCGCCGGTGGCGCCGGCGCCGGTGTCGCGACCACGACCTGCGGCTCCGCCACGCGCTTCCTCCCGCCGAAGCTCACCGTGAGCCCGACGCGGTACTGCAGCTTGTCCTGCCAGCTCGGGACGAAGCCGCTGTCGTTCTGGAAGGGCTGCCGGTAGCGCGCTTCCGCGGCGAGCCCGAGCCAGCCGAGCAGCTCGTGGTGCGCGCCCGCGCCGACGCTCCACGTCGCGCTCGACGTGTCGGCCGCGTTCACCGGACGCACTCCGTATCCACCGACTCCCGCGAACGCGTACGGCGAGAAGCCGAGCAGCAGCGCGCGCAGCGCGGGAATGGGCCGCACCGGCGCGAAGATGAGATCGAGGTCGGCCGACCACGCACCGATCGACGGCAGCATCGAGTAGCCGTCCTCACGGTAGTAGCCGCGATCCGACGTGCGGGAGCATCCGGGACGACGGCATCCGCCGTAGCCGTAGGACGACACACCCCTCGCGCCCGAGTCCTGTGCACTCGTGAGGTTGAGCGCCCCGCTGACGCGGATGCCGAGCGGTCCGTGATAGCTGCCGAACGAGATGCCGCCGAGGAGGGGAGTGGACGGCGACTGCTGGCGCGAGGCGAAGATCTCGAACACCCCCGGCCCCTGCGCGGGGAGCGGTGTCGCGGTCAGCAGCAGCGCGCCGACCAACCCCGCCGCTCGACGGGGAACGACATTGGATGACATCGGTGCTCTCCGAAGCAAATGAGTTGTAACTCGTCTCACTTGCTCCGACACGCGGGACCGGGAGAGCCCCTATTCGGGGGTACGGGGTACTCCCGTTCTTACGCCCTGATGTCCGTCCGTCTCTCCCGATGCTGCTCCCGTCCCGTCACTCGCGCTCGCTCCTCGACGTGCTGCACGAGCGCGAAGAGGCGGTTGCGCTCCAGCGGCAGCACGAGCTCGGCGAGCACCGAGCGGTAGGAGCCCGCGAACGAGGTCGGGGAGTCGCTCGCGCCGCGGTAGAGGAGGATCGCGCCCCCGGGGAGCACCGGGATCCGCAGCGCGCGCGCGTCGGCGCGGAGCGCGGACTGCGCGACGATCGCGAGGAGGGGTGGCTCGTGCGAGGCGATGTCCATCGCCTCAGCGACGTCGCTCGTGAGGATCGCCCGGTGGCCGAGGGCGGTGAGCGATTGGACGAGGCCTTCCGTGAGCGCCTCGTTGATGCCTGTGAGAAGAATCGTCGCCATTCGTGCCGCTCGTGTGTCGCTATCGATCGACGAGCCGCAGGACCGCTGCCGCGTCGACCCCTTCCACTTCCACCGTCTTCGCCCGCGAGCTCGCTCCCGACGCGATGCGGACCGCGCGACGAGGTACGTCGAGCGACCTCGCGATCAGCTCGACCAGCGCCTCGTTCGCCGCTCCATCCACCGGCGGTGCGGCGAGCCGCACCTTCATCGCGTCACCGTGCAGACCCACGATCTCGCTTCGCGATGCGCGAGGCTGCGCGTGCACCGCGAATCTTACGACACCGCCTCCCTCGCGCACAGTGAGCGCACTCACCGGATCGCGGAGAGAATCAGCGCCTCGATGATGCGGAGCGCAAGATAGGCGATCAGAGGAGTGACGTCTATCATCCCCAGCGGCGGGATCAGCCCGCGCAGCGGACGAAGGATCGGCTCGCTCAACGCGTACGACCACCGCACCCACGGCGAGTACGGCGACACCCGCAGCCAGCTCGACAGCACGCGCACTATCAGCGCGAGCTGCAGCAGCGCGAACGTCCAGTGGATGAGCAGGTACGCCAGCGCGCCTCCCCCCGCGCGCACCGCCACCGCGATCGACGCCAGCTCGCCGAGCAGGAAGCGGAGCACCGCCATCAGCACGAGCCCGCCGATCACCAGCGTGACCAGCATCCACCAGGGCGCCGACTGCGGCATCCCTCCCGCGCGCACGACGCGCCGCTCCATCGGCACCAGCAGCGGATCGACCGCGCGGCGGAAGAAGCGCGCTACCGGATTGAAGGGGCTGATCCGTCGCGTCCGCACCAGCCAGTCGACCAGCGCGACGATCGCGAGAACGGCCGCGGCGAAGAACAGCACGCGGCCGAGGATGTCGATCGCCGTGGCGAGAGCGACAAAAAACGTGTTCACCCCGTCAAACTGGGGACCAACGCGCCCGCGCTGCAAGTGCCCGGCCGGGAAAGGTTACGGTTTTCTCATCAACGTCGTCCGCAAGGAAAGCACGCGCGGTGTCCGTCTGCCGCGAGTCCCCCCGAACACGAGTGGTCACCATGTTCCGCAGGCAGGTCGCTGCCCTCGGTGCGGCATTCATTCTCGCGCTCGGCGCCCGCGGGGCGTCGGCGCAGACGGCGGTCATCGTTCATCGAACGAGCCCGATCGCGAACGTCCAGCTCGACGAGCTTCGCCGCTTCTTCCTCGGCAAGACCACGATCACGGGCAACGGCCAGCAGATCACCCTGGTCGAGCTCTCTCCCATCCGGGAGAAGTTCTACAAGTCGCTCCTCGGCCTCACCGCGGACGAGGTGCGGCGTCGCTGGGTCGCCATGGTCTTCAAGGGCGACGCGACGGCGCTCCCCTACGAGCTCTCCGACGCAGCCTCCGTCCGCAGGTACGTCGCGGAACATCCCGGCGCGGTCGCCTTCATTCCAGTCGGCGACGTCGACGACACGGTGAAAGTCGTGCGCATCGACGGAAAGCTGCCGAGCGACGCCGCCTATCCGATCAAGTGACCGCCGCCCCCAGACCGCTACCTCTCATGTCCTCCATTTTCTCGCGCCCCCTCGCTCGCCGCACCGCGGCGGTGACCGGCGCTCTCGTCCTCGCCGCCTCCGTCGCCGGAGCGCAGCAGATGCAGCAGACGACGCTCCGCGGCTTCACCGACGTCACCTACCGCGCCGGCAGCCACGGCACCGCGCCCAGCGACTTCGGCCTCGGCCAGTTCGTGCTCCACATCATGTCGAAGCTCTCCAACGACGTGCACTTCATGGGTGAGACGGTCTTCGAGTACGACCAGACCGACTTCGCCGTCGACGTCGAGCGCGTCATCGTGAGCTACACCCCGCGCTCGTACTTGAACGTCAGCGCCGGCAAGCACCACACTCCGCTCGGCTACTGGAACAACGCGTACCATCACGGCGCCCTGCTGCAGCCGACGATCGAGCGTCCCCTCATGGACCGCTTCGAGGACGACGGCGGGATACTCCCCATCCACACGACAGGACTCCTGCTCTCGGGGAACGACGTCGGGCCCGCGCACCTCGGCTACAGCTTCCTCGTCGGCAACGGGATCGGCTCGACGCCGATCAGCGACAACAACCCGCGCAAGTCGGTGACCGCCGAGCTCCGCTCGCAGGTCACCAGCTATCTCGAGGTCGGCGTCTCGGGCTACGACGATCTCGCGCCGCGCGGCACGCTCAACCTCGCGGGGGACTCGATGCCCGCGCCCTTCTCGATGCGCACCATCGGCGGCCACGTCGCCCTGCTCGGCGGGCACTACGAGCTGATCAGCGAGTACCAGCGCATCATGAACCACCTCGAAGGCGACGGGACGCACCCCAACAACGCGATGTTCGTCTACGCTGGCCGCCGCTTCGGCTCGATCGTGCCGTACGCGCGCTGGGACAAGCTCGACTTCGACCCGGCCGATCCCTACTTCGCGGTTGCCGACGTGCAGGCCGCCCTGATCGGCGCCCGCTACGACTTCTCGGCGATGGGAACCATCAAGCTCGAGGGACGCCAGTCGAAGACTGCACTCGACAGGAACCGGCAGGAGCTCGTCGCTCAGGTCGCGATCGGCTTTTGAACCATGTGACACGAGGCTGGTGTCATCACGGCCGATGCATTAGCCAACGGACAGAGCCACCAGAAGACACACCGGCCAGGAGACAACTGTCTCCTGGCCGGTGTGTCTTCTGGCAGGTCCGGCTCATGCCTCATGACCCAGGAGCCATGACACTAGCCTCCTGCCGCGTGGCAGCGTCTTCGTCCCAGCTCTTCGAGCTGGAGGCGTCAGCGCGAGCGCGGGCTGAACGCGTCCACCTCGATCTCGACGAGCATCGCCGGATCGATCAGGCGCGACACCTCGGCCATCGTCGCGGCGGGGCGCACCTCGCGAAAGAGCTCGCCATGTGCGCGCCCGTACTCTTCCCAGCGGCCGATGTCGGTGACGAACATCCGCGTCCGCACCACGTCGGCAATGGTCGCGCCCGCGTCGGCGAGGACGCGCTCGATCGTGCGCAGGGCGGCGAGCGTCTGCCCGTAGGCGTCCCCCGGCGCCTCGACGCTGCCGTCGGGGCGTGCCGCCGTCGTCCCCGCGACGTGGATCCAGTCGCCGGCGCGCACCGCGCGCGAGTACCCGATGATCGGCTCCCACTTTCCACCGCTCGAGAAGTTCTCTCGCTCGCGCATCGTCGTCGCTCCGAGAAGCCGTTTCCTTGACAGCGCCCGCCGTTTGCCGTACGATAATCGTGGGAACGTCGTCGGACAGTCCGCGGGAGCGCGATCATGGTGCAGCAGGTGCAGCAGCAGGGAATTCACCGAATCGGAGCGCCCCAGCGTTTACAGTCGCCGCCTTTGTAGGCGGCTTTTTTTTTGCCCACCCCGCGCGCGGCGCGGGAATCCCAGGAGAGTTCATGCCACTGTCGCCCGCTCATCCGCCCTCCGCCACGCAGCGCGTCCCCGCCGAGCCGCATCCGCTCGACCTCGTCTCGCTCGGCAAGATCGTGCAGATCCGCGAGCAGCTGCTCGCGGCCGCGGCGCAGGGGAAGAAGGTCTATCGCCTCGAGTCGGGCGACCCGAGCTTCTCCGTCGCCCCGCACGTGCTCGACGCGATCGACGCCGCCGCGCGCGCCGGGAAGACGCACTACGTGCCCAACGACGGGATCCCGCAGCTCCGCGAGGCGCTCGCCGCGAAGGTGCGCCAGCAGAACGGGCTCGCCGGCGTGACCGCGAGCGACATCTTCGTCACCAACGGCGCGATGCACGCGCTCTACACCACCTTCGGCGCGCTCCTCGAGCCGGGCGACGAGGTCATCATCCCCGACCCGATGTGGACCGAGGTCGCCGAGAACATCCGCCTCGCCGGTGGGGTGCCCGTCGGGGTCACGCTCAGCGCCGCCGACGATTTCGCCTACAGCCCGGAGCGTGTCGCCGCGGCGATCACGCCGCGCACGCGCGCGATCTTCGTCAACACCCCGCACAACCCCACCGGCGCGATCCTCCCGCGCGAGACCCTCGCCGCGATCGCGACCATCGCCCGCGAGCGCGGACTCTGGGTGGTCTCCGACGAGGCGTACGAGGATCTCCTCTACGGGGACGCGCAGCACTTCTCGATCGGCTCACTCCCCGAAGCGGATGCCGAGCACGTCGTCAGCATCTACTCCTTCTCGAAGAGTCACGCGATGAGCGGGCTGCGTGTCGGCTACATCGTCACGCGCGCGCCGCTGCTCCACGACCGCATCCCCAAGCTCCTCCGCTGCACGATCAACGGCGTGAACAGCCTCGCCCAGTGGGGCGCGCTCGCCGCGGTGACGGGATCGCGCGAGCCCCTCGCCGCGATGCGCGCCGAGTACGCGCAGCGGCGCGATGTCCTGCTCGGAGCGTTAGGCGGGATCGGCGGGGTGCGCCCATTCGCCCCGCGCGGCGCCTTCTACCTCTGGGTCGAGCTCGACCCCTCGCTCTACGCGCGGCTCGGCGTCGAGGACGCGGACGATCTCTCGCGCGCCCTCGCCGAGCAGGGGATCGGCAGCGCCCCGGGCGACGCCTTCGGGCGGAGCTGCACCGACGCGATCCGCTTCGCCTTCAGCTGCGACACGACGATGGTTCGCGAGGGCGCGGCGGCGCTGCGGCGTGCGCTGACCGGCGAGACCCCGCTCGCCCAGCGCACCACGTGACCGAGCCAACGACGCTGCGCGTCGCGCTGGGAGAGTACGACATCGGGTGGCACGACGCGGACGCCTCCCTCCGCGCGGCGCGCGAGCTGGTCGCGCGCGCCGCGGGCGAGGGGGCGCGCCTCGTCGTCCTCCCCGAGATGACGACCACCGGCTTCACGATGGACCTCTCGCAGGCGACTCCGCTCGACGGGGGCGACGCCGCGCGCCTCGCGTCGCTGGCGCGCGAGCGGAGCGTATGGATCATCGCCAGCGTCGCCGCCACGGAGCGCGCCGGCGGCTCGACGCGCGCCGTCAACGCGGCGGTCGTCGCCGATCCGCGCGGCGAGATCCGCGCCGTCTACCGCAAGCAGAAGCTCTTCGCCTTCGCCGGCGAGCACGAGCACTACGCGCCGGGGGAGGAGCCGGCGATCGTGACGATCGAGGGGCTGCGCGTCGCGCCCTTCGTCTGCTACGACCTCCGCTTCCCCGAGCTCTTCCGCGCCGTCGCGCGCGAGGTGGACGCGTTCGTGCTCGTCGCGAACTGGCCCGCCGCGCGCCGCTCGCACTGGGATACCCTCACCCGTGCCCGCGCGATCGAGAACCAGGCCTACATGGTCGCGGTGAACCGCGTCGGCCGCGCCGGCGGGATCGACTACGACGGCGGCTCGGTGGCCTACGACCCCTGGGGCGAGCGTCTCGCCGAGCACCGCCGGGGCGCGGCCGAACCCGCGATCGTCGAGCTCGACCCCGCCCGCGTCGCCGAGGTGCGGAAGAAGTATCCCTTCCTCGAGGACATCGGCACCCCGCAGCGGGTGTGAACGCTGTTCGGGGCCCCACACACCCCCTGTCGAGCTCCAAAGGCGATGGCTCCCGGGCTGTGAACGACGCACACGGATTGCCGCGGATGAACGCGGATGTTCGCGGATACTCCTGCCGATGATTTTGGGCGCGCCGGGTGAGATGGTCTCGCCTGGCGCGCGCCAAAACCATCAGAGCCTCGGCATAGTCGCCGAGCGATAGTGGAAAGGGATCCGCGGCGATCCGCCCGATCCACGTGCGTCGTTACCGAGCCGCAATCGTCGGCTCGTTGCGCACCAGCTCCATCGCCAGACGGAGCGATCCGATGCCAATCCCGGCTAGCCCGGATGCCGACCCTCAGGCGGACGTCCCTGACACCCCCCGGCGGCTTCCCCTGACTCCCTGCGGTCCTCTCCCCACGATAGATTTCGCCAGCCGCGCACGGAGGTTGCGACGCGGTGGACTCTCGGCGAAGACGACGAGGGGAAAGCGGCGCCGGTCGAGAGCGACGCCGCGGTAACTGCCACGGAGAAAGGCATGGCTACTACCGAGACGAGCCCGGCGACGGCGGCGAAGTCGACCACGAACCAGGGCTCGCTGGAGATACGCGACAGCCGCACGGGCAAGAGCTACAACGCGCCGGTCGCGACCGAGGGCGTCGAGGGCGACACCTTCATCAAGGCGATGGACCTCCGCCCGATCAAGCAGAGCGAGGACGAGTTCGGTCTCCTCAGCTACGATCCGGCGTTCATGAACACCGCGAGCTGCAAGAGCGCGATCACCTTCATCGACGGCGACAAGGGGATCCTCCGCTACCGCGGCTACCCGATCGAGCAGCTCGCCGAGGGCGCGACCTTCCTCGAGGTCGCCTGGCTCCTCCGCAAGGGCGAGCTCCCGTCGGCGTCCGAGTACAAGCAGTTCGTGCACGACGTCACGTACCACACGTACGTCCACAAGAACATCGAGCGCTTCCTCGAGGGGTTCCGCTACGACGCGCACCCGATGTCGATGCTCCTCAGCAGCGTCGGCGCGCTCTCGTCGTTCTACCCGCAGGCGCACCGCATCAGCGACCCCGAGCAGCGGAACATCGAGATCGTCCGCCTCATCGCGAAGGTGCCGACGATCGCGGCGTTCATACTCCGCCACATGCGCGGGCTCCCCTTCGTCTACCCGGACAACGACCTCTCGTACACCGAGAACTTCCTCTCGATGTGCTTCCGGATGACGGAGCCGCGCTACACGGCGAGCGAGACCTTCAAGCGCGCGCTCGACATCCTCTTCATCCTCCACGCCGACCACGAGCAGAACGCCAGCACCAGCGCGGTCCGCGCCATCGGCTCGACGCAGGTGGATCCCTACTCGGCGATCGCCGGCGGCATCGCCGCGCTCTTCGGCCCGCTGCACGGCGGCGCGAACGAACAGGTGCTGATCATGCTCAACCAGATCGGCACGAAGAGCAAGGTCAACCAGTTCGTGGACGACGTGAAGGCGGGGAAGGGGAAGCTGATGGGCTTCGGGCACCGCGTCTACAAGAACTACGACCCGCGCGCCCGCATCGTGAAGAAGCTCGCCGACCAGGTGCTCGCCGAGACGGGCTCGGACGAGGATCTCGAGATCGCGATGGAGCTCGAGAAGATCGCGCTCAGCGACGAGTACTTCGTGAAGCGCAAGCTCTATCCGAACGTCGACTTCTACACGGGGCTGATCTACCGCGCGATGGGCTTCCCGACCGAGTACTTCACAGTGCTCTTCGCGATCGCCCGCACCGCCGGCTGGCTCTCGCAGTGGGAGGAGATGCTCCTCGACAAGGATCAGAAGATCGCCCGCCCGCGGCAGATCTACGTCGGACCGGGAGAGCGGAAGTACAACTCGCGGCTGAACGGGAAGTAGTCGATCCACGCTCCGGCAAACGAACGGAAGGCGTGTCAACGATACGGCGATACGCGTTGCACGATGCATGAAAGGGCCCCGGTCAGCCACTCGAAGCTGCCCGGGGCTTCTTCGTTCATCGTGCATCGTTCACCGCGGCATCGTTGACACGCCTTCCGCCGGGTCGCCTGCGCGTGCATCACGCCGTTTCACCCGATCCCGCATCGCGCCCCGTGGCGCACACCGCCCGCACCGGGCACTCCCCACATCTCGCCACTCGCGCCGTGCAGACCAGCGCGCCGAGCTCCATCAGCGCCTGGTTGTGCGTCCACGTCGCGCTCCCCGTCCGCGGCAGGCCCCGCTCGGCGATCCGCCAGATCACCGTGAGGTCGCGCGGCCGCTTCGGCGAGAGATGCGGCGCGAACACTCGCGACAGCACGCGAGCGACGTTCGTGTCGACCAGCGCCGCGCGCTTGCCGTAGGCGAACGACGCGACCGCGCCCGCGGTATACGCGCCGATCCCCGGGAGGGCACGCAGCTCGTGCGGCTCGGCGGGGAGCTTCGCGCGCGGGCGGCGCCCGTCGTTCGTGACGTGCGCGGCGAGCTTGTGGAGGTTGCGCGCCCGCGCGTAGTAGCCGAGCCCCGACCACGCCTCCATCACGCGGTCCGGCGTCGCGCGCGCCACGTGGCCGAGCGAGGGGAATGTCTTCAGGAACTCGTGGTACTTCGGCACGACGCGCGAGACCTGCGTCTGCTGGAGCATCAGCTCCGAGACGAGGATGCGGTACGCGTCGCGTGTGCGTCGCCAGGGGAGGTCGCGCGCCGAGCGGCGGTACCAGGCGCGGAGCCGGCGGCCGAAGTCGGTCAGCGCGCGGGGGTCGAGGGCGGGCTCGGCGCCGCGGCGGCGCCGCTCAGCGGAGCGGGGCACCGCCTAACGCGGCGTCCACACCGGCGCGCCGGTGAACAGCCCATCCACGAAGCCGATCCGGTGCGCGAGCCAGAGCCCGAAGGCGATGCTCGCCATCCCGGCGGCGTAGCGCAGCACGTGGCGCGCATGCTCCATCCGGTGCGCGACGTACACCGAGGGCGCGGCGATCGCGAGCGTCACCACGACCATCCCCGCGATCGTGCCGATCCCGAAGAGGAGCAGATACGCCGCGGCGAGGAGCGGGCTCGCGATCAGCGGCAGCGCGAGCAGGGTGAACGCCGCCGAGCCGGCCATCCCGTGAACCGTTCCGACGATCAGCGGCCGCGCGCTGCTCTCGGCGACCCGCTCGCTGCGCGGTCCTCCGACCACGTTCACGATGCCGAGCACGACGAGCATCACCGCGACGAGCAGCTCGAGGGAGAGCCCGAGCCACGCGGGCATCGCGATCTTCAGCACGATCATCGCGCCGCCCACGGCGAGGAGGGTGAGGGTGTGCCCGAGCCCCCACAGCGCGCCGACAAGCGCCGCGCTGCCTAACGCGCGCTTGCGGCTGACGATCGTCGTCACCGCCACGACATGGTCGGCGTCGGTCGCGTGGCGCATGCCGAGCAGGAAGCTGATCGCGAGGACGCCGAGTGAGGTGAGCATCGGGCGTGGAATCTATCGGCAGCCCTCTTTCCGCCCAATGGGACGCCCTGTCGTGAATCGCGACAGTGTCTAGTCTCACTGGGCATTTTACGCCGTGCTCGGGCAGAATGACTGTTTTGTAATGTTGTGATCCACGCCAAGTCATTGATACGAAAGGAGTTACTGGCGGGCACTGCCTTTGCCTCATGCTCACGTCGGAAGCACCAGCAGAGCGAGCGGGCGATCCCCAGGTGACTGCGTTTTGTGATCCCGGTCGAGCACGCTCGTCATGATGAAGATTCGTTAATTATTCGCCGCGCCAACGCGGCTTCGCAGTGCACGCTGATTCGCAGGCGGCTCCGCCGCACGCCAACCGCAACCGGACAGGCACCATGCGCAGGACTGGCTTCACGCTCGTCGAGATGTTGCTCGTCGTGGTCTTCCTCGGGCTCATGGGCGCGATCGCCTATCCGCGTCTCAAGGGACCCGCGGCGGGACTGAGCGTGCGCGCCGCCCTGCAGCAGACGAGCGAGATGCTCGTCGTCGCGCGCACCGCCGCCGTGCAGTCCGGCTCCGAGACGCGCTTCATCCGCAACGGGAACGTCCTCCGCACCGTGATGGACTCGAGCGGCACCTGGATCACCCTCACTGCCCGCGACCTGTACGCCCTGCACGGCGTGACGCTCACGATGAGCGGTACGCTGCCCAAGGACACGATCCGCTTCGACGCGCGCGGAGTCGCGATAGGCCTCACCGCGTCGCAGACGATCAGGTTCACGAACTCGAACGCCGTCGACTCGGTCTGCGTGACGCGCGTCGGCAAGGTCACCCGCGGAGGATGCCCGTCATGAAGATCCGCACGCATTCGGCCACCCAGGCCCCGGCGACGTCGCGTGGCGGCTTCACGCTCGTGGAGCTCATGGTCGCGATGATGGTCTTCAGCATCGGTGTCCTCGGGCTCGCCGCCACCACGGCGACCGTCGCGCGCCTCATGGGCAGCGCGTCGCGCCAGACGATGGCGGCCGCCGTCGCGCAGTCGCGCATCGAGAAGCTGCGCGCGACCTCGTGTGCGTCGCTCGCCAGCGGATCGGAGACCGTTCGCGGGATCAGCAGCACCTGGACGGTCATCGTCGCGACCCGCGGGGACAGCGTCACCGAGACGGTGACCTTCCCCATCGCGCGTGGACGGACGCGCACGCGCGTCTACAAGACGATGGTCACATGCTGACCGCGACCTCCCTCCGCCGCCTGCGCCGGGGCACGACGCTCGTCGAGCTCCTCGTCGTGCTGACGATCTTCGGGCTCGTCGGCGGGATGATCATGCGCGTGCTGCTCCGGCAGCAGCGCTTCTACTCGCGCGCCGCCGAGATCACGACGATGCACGGCAACACGCGCGAGATCGCGGCGCTGCTTCCCGCCGACCTGCGGGGGATCTCGAGCGGGGGCGGGGACATCTACGCGATGACCGACACCTCGATCGACTTCAGGATTCCCACCGGGACCTCGATCATCTGCAAGGTCGGCGTCGGCCTGGTGACGATTCCGCCGACCACGCTCGCCTCGCGCAGCGCGGTCACGAGCTGGATGAGCACTCCGCAGCTCGGCGACTCCGTCCTCATCTACGACGAGGGCGCGACGACCTCGGTGACCGACGACGGCTGGAACCGCTACAAGGTGACCGCCGCGGTGGCCGCCGGCTCCTGTCCCAATTCGACGGGCTTCACCGCGACCGCGGCGGAAGCCGCGGCCGGCTACACCGTCACCCTCTCGGCCAGCCCGCCGGCGACGAGCCCGGTGGGATCGGTGATCCGCTTCTTCCGCCACGCGCACTACAGCTTCTACAAGACGAGCAACGGCGACTCGTACCTCGGCTACTACGACTGCCCCGGCGGCGTCTGCTCCTCGGTCACGCCGGTGAGCGGCCCGTTCCAGCCGTACGCGGCATCGGGAAGCGGCATCCAGTTCGTCTACTACGACTCGACCAACGCCGTCACGGCGATTCCCGCCAACGTGGCGCGGATCGACGTGATCGTGCGCGCGAAGACGAAGCCCGTCAGCATCGGCGACGCGGCTCGCGCCGTCTACGTCGATTCGCTCGCGTTCAGCACCGCGCTGCGCAACCGCAAGTGACCGGAGATCCTGCCATGAAGATCGCTCGCAATCGAAAGGGGATCGCGCTGGGGGTCGTGCTCATGGCGATCTTCGTGATCACCCTGCTCATCCTCGGCGCCTACTTCGCCAACATCCAGGAGTACCGGCTCGGGAGCAACTCGCTCCTGCAGACGCGGGCGATGTCGTCGGCGGACTACGGCCACGCCGTCGTCTATCAGTCCTGGGACAAGACCTGGAACACCTTCAGGAACGGCACGACGTTCGTGAAGACGTACACGCCGGGCGACGGCGCGATCGACACGGTTCGCATCACGAAGCTCAACAACCTGTCGTTCCTCGTCGTCTCGGAGGGGCGCGCCGGCGGCGGGGTTCGCTCGGGCGCGCGGCGTCGCGCCGGGATGCTGCTGCGGCTGAACATGCCGACGATCAACATCCGCGCGGCTATCATGAGCAGCGGCACCATCGCCATCGGTGGCTCGACGGCGCTCAGCGGAAAGGACTCGGTACCGCCCGGCTGGACCTGTCCGCCGGCCGGCGCCGCGGTCGCGGGAGCCATCGTGCCCAGCTACAGCAAGCTGACCGCCGGTGGTGCCTGTACTGCAATGAAGTGCATCGCGGGGTCGCCGCTGGTCGACACGACCAAGGTCGCTGCCGACACGAACAGCTACTTCAACTACGGCAGCCTGCACTGGTCGGACATGGTCGCGATGGCCGACAAGCAGGTGAGCGGTACGATGACGAAGGTCTCGCCTTCGCTGCAGGGTACCGCCTGCAAGACCGCCGACAACAAGAACTGGGGCGACCCGAACCGCGCCGTTCCGGCGGGCGCCTGCGAGAGCTATTTCCCCATCATCTACGCCCCCGGCGATGTCTCGATCAACGGCGACATGGGCCAGGGAATCCTGCTCGTGAACGGCAACCTTTCCATCCAGGGCGGCTTCAACTTCTACGGACCGGTCATCGTCCGAGGGACGGTGAAGCTCACGGGCACCGGGAACCACATCAACGGCGCCGTGCTCGCCGCGAGCGTCGTCGACAGCACCGCCACGAGCTCGTTGACCGGTAACTCCGCGATCCAGTACTCGAGCTGCGCGAACGCGCAGGCGCTGCTGCGCACCGCGCTTCCGACCAAGGCGCCGCAGCGGAGCTGGGCGGAGATGTTCTAGCGGACGGAGGCTCGCCGCGGCTCGATCGCCGCGGCGAGGCCCTCCGCGTCATCCGTGCCGATGAAGGTCACCTTCCCGTCGACGCGGACGACCTCCACCGCGTCGCGCCCGGACACGTTGTAGACCCACCCGCGCCCGATCCAGTGGATGCCGAGCCCCGCCCACAACGGCAGGCGGGTCGGGGTCGCGCTCGCGATCTCGGCGAGCGGGATGCGTCGCGAGAGGAGACCGGGGCCGAAGCGCCAGACGAGCGAGTCGCGCGTGACGCGCACGGTGAGCGTCGAGAAGAGCACCATCGCGACGACCAGCACCACCGTCACCAGTCCCGCGACGATGCGTCCGGCCTCGGGGCGCGTGCGTGCCTCGGGAACGAGCCCGAAGATCGCCAGGATCCAGAGGGCGACGAAGCCCATGATCGCCAACCCCCACCACCCGATCTGGGTGTGCGAGTAGGCGACGACGTCTTCGCGAGCCGTCGGGATTCCGCTCGTCATGACACTCGCTTCGTCTTCCGCTTGAGGAAGTCCATCAGGATGAACTGGCCGAGCGTCATCGTCGTCGTGAAGTAGGCCTTGCCGCGCGCGATCTCGCTGACGCGCTTCACGAACTCGACCAGCGCCCGGTCGCGCGCGAGCATGAAGGTGTTGATGACGATCCCGCTCTGGCGGCAGCGGGCGACCTCCTTCAGCGTCTCGGCGATCACTCCCGCGTCGAGCCCGAAGGAGTTCTTGTAGATGCGCCCGTCGGGGAGCGTCAGCGCGCTCGGCTTCCCGTCGGTGATCATGATGATCTGGCGCATGTCCTTCTTCTGCGCGAGGAGGAGCCGGCGGGCGAGCTTGAGCCCTTCCGCGGTGTTCGTGTGATACGGCCCCACCTGCGCCCCGGCGAGGGCGCCCATCGGAATTTCCTCAGCCCCGTCGTGAAACAAGACGACCTTGATCGTGTCGCCGGGGAACTGCGTGCGGATGAGATGCGTCAGCGCGAGGGCGACCTTCTTCGCCGGAGTGAAGCGGTCCTCGCCGTAGAGGATCATCGAGTGCGAGCAGTCGAGCATCAGCACGGTCGCGCAGCTCGAGCGGTACTCGGCCTGGCGCACCATCAGGTCCGGGTAGTCGATGTCGAGCGGCATGTCGAGCGAGCCGGTGCGCGCGAGCGCGTTCTCGAGCGTTGCGTTGACGTCGAGGTTCATGACGTCGCCGAACTCGTACGGCTTGCTCCACGCGTCCGACTCGATGCCGGTCGCGAGGTAGGGCGTGTCGTGGCTGCCGAAGCTCGACTTGCCGAGCGAGCCGAGGATGTTGCGCAGCGAGCGATAGCCGAGGAAGTCGACGCCCTTCTCGGTGAGGTTGAACTGGACGTCGCGGCTCGCCGCCTGCGCGAGCGATCCCTTGCCTTCCACCGGCTGGTGGTTGGCCGGCATCTGTGGCGGCGCGTCCATGGAGAGGTATCCCTCCTCCATGAGCCGCTGGACGATCTGGTCGAGCAGCTTCGCGAGCTTCGCCTCGGCCTCGCCCTCGTCGTCCCCGTCGCCGCGGAGCGCCTCGAGCATCTCGGGCGTGAACTGCCCGCTCTCCATCAGCGCGTTGAGGATCGCCTGCCGCAGCGCGTCGAGCGAGCGGTCCTCGTCGCCCCCGAAGTCGCCCCAGTAGGGATGACTCATCTTCCCGCCGGCGAACCCGGACTGCAGCAGGAAGTCGGCGAGCTTGTCCAGCAGCGACTGCAGGTCGACGGCGTCGGCCAGCTCGGGGCTGAACTTGGAGTAGGTATGGAACTTCATGAGGCTCCTCGCGGAGGCGGCTTCCTAAGAGATAGGGCGGGGGACGCATGCGCGAAAGAGCGTCGACGGTAGACGGTGGACGGTAGACGGTACCGTTCACCGTGAACCGTCAACCGTTAACCACCAACCGAGCCAGGTTATGATTCGTGGACCATGTCCGCCCCCCGCTCCCGTTCGCTCAATCCGTTCCGCGTCCTCGCCGAGCACCGGAACTTCCGGATCTTCTGGTTCGGC